>CAZYPO010000004.1:0-28061 GCA_964649225.1 uncultured Gemmatimonas sp.
GAGCCGGCCCCAGCGCGGGTCCTTGTGCAGCGGCTGGTGGCTTGGAGTCGCTCGCGGAGATCGGGCATCAGCCCTCGTCCGGCACCCCGCCGGTGCGCGCGACCTGATCCGCCTTCACCTTCCCCGCGTCGAACTTCTTGGCAGCCGTGAGCATCTGGGCAATCACCTCATCGGGATCGGCCGTCGCCCCACGCTTGAAGCGCAGCGGGTTAATGCGCGCCAGCACGAAGGCCTTGAGGTAAGGGCTCTCCAGACCCCGCGCGCGCAGGGTCTGCACCGCCGCCGCGACTACGCCATCCAGCTCCAGCAGGCGCGCGGCGCGTTCCCGGCGGATCTCGAGCGCCTTGGACAGCTTTGCGGTGCCGAATTTCTCGGTGCGCCTGAGCACCGGGTGGTAGGCGCCGCCGGAAAAGCGTCCCTGCTCCAGGTAACACAGACCCAGCGTGAGCAGCGCGGGCTCCTCGAGCTCCGTGGCGTACTCGCGCTCGGCTCGGTCATCCAGCTCGGCGAGCGCCTGGGCCAGCCGGATCGCTTCGAGCGCCCGCTCCCGGACATTGTGGGCCTTTTCGGTGTTCAGTATCAGGATCCGGTGGGCGACTTCGGGCTCGGGGACGACCAGCGCGACCACGGAGCGGGCGCCCATGCTCCTGAGCGCCGCCACCCGGTGATTGCCGTTCGGCGTCCAGTATTTCCCCTCGGCGGTGCGCACCACGATGATCGGGTCGACGAAGCGCCCCAGCTTTTCGATCGCGACCGCCAGGCGGACCACGTGCGGCGCGGACAGATCACGCTGATAGGGAGTTGGTTCCACCCGCTCGACCGGAAGCGCGGCCATCACCTGCCACAGCCCGGCGAGCGGCTCGCGGTAGGCGCCAATCACGCTGCCGCCGTCCGCTTCGATGGCCTCCATCAGGCCCATGACGGCGGCCGGCGGTGCGCCCTGCCCGACCTGCCGCGCGCTGAGCCCGCGCGGCTCGGGAGCGGCGGGTTTTCTCTTACGGCGGGGCTTCGGCTCGGCGGGATCGGGCACTGGGGACGCTACGATACGGGTCGGCGGGCGGGAATCCGGAAGGCCAGCGGCGTGGTCCCGTCCGCATCGCGGAGCCGTTTGCGCTGCTCGAGGACCCGCGGCCAGACCTCAGCCTGGATGCGCTGCAGCTCCTTGGCAAACCCGGGGGCGTCCCGTACGCGGTCGTACACGCCAGACTGCACGATGCGCAGGTCGATGCCTACAGGTGAGCGCGCGAACGCGAGCCGCAGGAATCGCAGGCACTCTTCGGGCTTCCCGACCCAGGCGTACCAGGTGGCGAGCTCCTGCGCCGGCACCACGTCGGAATACACCGCGTCGGCGTCTCCCTCGCTGAGCACGAGCCGCTGCAGGGAGTCCACCAGCGCTTGGGCTTGGCGCTCGCGCCCCGCCCCCCGCAGGCACATGGCCGCAACCCCGAGGTAGGGGCGCAGATCCATGCTCACACACTCACCGGGACGGTTCTGCATGAGCAGGGCGAGCGCCTCGACTTCCCGCGGGCGGCGCAGCTCGGGCTCGGTTTCGCTGGCGCGCCGGGCCTCCAGTCCGGCCAGGTCGTAACGCCGGGCGCCCAGCGCCGCGAGCGCGAGCGTGAGATGGCGCACCGAGGAGATCGGGTCGAGCTCGAGCGCGCGGCGCGACTCCGCGAGCGACTCCTCGGTCTTCCCTTCCCGGAGCAGCATGAGGGCATGCCAGCCCGCCACATCCGCCTCGGCAGCCTGCATGCCAATGGCCCGCTCGAAGTCCGCGCGCACCAGCTCGATCGGCGCCAGCGTCAGGTACTCGATGTAGGCCCGGAATCCCACCGGCTCGCCATGCGCGGGGTCCAACGCCATCGCCCGGTCGGCCAGCGCGAGGGCCCGTGCGGCCGTGGGGTAGCTGGCCATGGTGGTACGGTAGCCATAGCTAAGCTGCAGTCCGAGAGCGGTCGCCAGGCGACCCAGCGCATCGGCGTGGCTCGAGTCGAGCTGGATGGCCTGCTCGAAGTAGCGGATCGCCTCGGACACGCCGTCGGGGGTGCGCCGCCTGAGGGCCTGCTTGCCGGCGAGAAACTCCTCGTACGCGCCCTCCCGCCTGGCACGTGCCGAGTGCGCCTGCAACGGAAGCTGGGCCGCGGGGCCCAGCAGTGCGTGGGTGACGCGGGACACCACATCGGCGACGATCACGTCGAAGTTCGCAGTATCGGGCGTATAGGGCGTCACCCACAACTGGGCTTGCGTCGGCGCCTCGATGAACTGGACTGCGACTCGGAGGCCACGGTTGCTCTGCCGCGGCGCGAAGACCACCAGGTGCTCGACGTCGAGTGCCGCGCCGATTTCGCGGAAGGAGGGAAACTTGCCGCGACGGTACAGCGCGCTCACCGACATGTAATTGACGACCTTGAGACCCTTGACCTGGCCCAGGCTGTTGCTGATGTGATCGACGAGATCAGCCAGCGTCGCGCTCACCGCCGAGTCGGGCTGAAAGTATTCCGGCGGGAGCAGCGCGACCGAAGCCACGTGACCGCTGCCCGGCCCGGTAGCCGCTTCTCCGGTCCGCCGCCAAAGACCCCAGCTCCCCAAGGCGAGCAGCCCGAGGACGAGTCCCGCGGCGACGACCCGCCGAGTCCGCTTCGCGATGGGCCTCGCGGCTCGAACCGGAAGCGTCGGCGTGGCCAGGCTTCCACTGGGCAATTGCTCGAGTGCGGCAAGCAGGTCGTGCGCATCCGTGAAGCGATCTTCCGGACGCTTCTCCAGGCAGCGCATCACCAGCCGGGCCAGCGCGGAGGGGACCGTGGGGCACAGCTCCTGAAGCGGCACGGGCGTCGAGACGGCCTGCGCCACCAGCAACTCCTGGATCGAAGCCCCAGTGAACGGACGCTGCGCGGTGAGCAACTCGTAGGCAAGCACGCCCACGGCGTAAATGTCGGCGCGGTGATCGAGGGCAGGATCGCCGGCGGCCTGCTCGGGCGCCATGTACCCGGGCGTGCCCAGCGTCATGCCGACCCCGGTGACCGGGCCCTGCTGCTTGGAGGGCATCAGCGCCTTGGAGACCCCGAAATCGGTAACCAGGGCGTTCTTACCCACGAGGAACACATTGTCGGGCTTGATATCGCGGTGCACGATTCCGGCATCATGCGCGTGGGCGAGCGCATCGACAACATCGCAGAGGATGCGGCGCACTTCGTCGGGCTGCAGGGCGCCGTTCCGCTCCAGCCGGGCTCGCAGGGTCTCGCCCCGGATGTAGGGCATGGTGTAGTACGGGCCGCGGATGCCGTCGCCGTAAGTGATGACGCCGGCCGAAAGGACGGGCACGATATGGGGGTGCTGCAGCTTGACGGCGTGCTGGATTTCGGCGCGGAAGCGCTCCATGCTCAGGCCCGCCATCAAATCAGGCGGGAGGAGCTTGACCACGATCTCGCGCTCGAGCGATTCCTCCTCGGCCACAAAGACCCGGGACATGCCTCCGCCCGCCAGCTCGCGGGTTACGCGATAGCCGGCTCCCAAGGTCATCTGGAGATCGGATAATAAATCGGTCGGCACGAGAGCGGTGACGCCTAGGTCGTTGAGCCACATGAATCTACGAGCGGTGCGGAGACGGCGCCAGCAGGCCGGCAGCGCTTGCTTGACATGTCGGCCGGTCACCGTACGTTCCGCGGGTCACCCCACGCGCTCCAAACGGAGTGGCGATCCCGCTGACCACGGAGGATCTGTCCGATTCCACGCCCCGGCGGTGGACGGACCCGCACACGCGGGGACGGCAGTGTTGCCCGGCGGCAGTCGGCTCTGCTCCGGCTGAGCGCCGCCATCGCCTCGGCGCATGGCGAGACGGAGGTCTGCCGCGCCGTCGTGGATGGCCTGCACGACGAGGCCCTGGGGTATGCCTTCCTCGGCGTCTTTCTGCTCGACCCCGCCAGCGGCGATCGGGTGCTCGGCGCCGCGGTCGGCTGGGCCGACATCCCCGCCGACATGCGCGTCCCCGCAGGCCGGGGCTTGAGCGCGCGTCCCCTGGCCGACGGCCAGCTGCATTACACCCCGGACGTAACCCGCGAGCCGGCGTACGTGCCCGGCCTGAGCAGCGGCGCCGAGGTGGACGTGCCGGTCCAGGCCGGCGACGACGTGCTGGGCGTGCTGGTGGTGGAGAGCCGCGAGCCCAACGCCTTCGGGCCGGCCGACCTCGAGATCCTCACCGCGGCAGCGCGACATGCCGGGATGGCGCTGGCCCGGATCCGCCTGCTCGAGGAGCAGCGCCGGGCCGTCGCCACCGAACGCCGCCGGGCCGACGAGCGGGAGGCGTTGCTCGCCACCATCACCGACTTGTCGGCCGAGCTCGAGCTCTCGCGATTGCTGGAAGCGGTCCTGGCCCGGGCCGTGACCCTGCTGGGAGCTTCCGGCGGTGAGCTGGCCACCTATGATGCCGAGCGGGGCGAGCTGGTTATCGCCGCGAATCACAATATGCGAGAAGATTCGAGAGGCGCGCGCCTCACGCTGGGCGAGGGCGCGATGGGACTGGTGGTGCGTACCGGGGAGCAATTGTTCATCCCCGACTACCAGACCTGGCCCGGTCGCTCGGAGCAGTACGCGCGGATCGACGCGCGAGCGGTGGTCGTGGCACCGCTCCTCATCGGCCAGCGGCCCGTGGGCGCGATCAACGTGTGGCATGAGGACCCGGAGCGGAGTTTCAGCGAGTCCGACCGGCTCCTCCTCAACCTCTTCGGGCAGCAGGCGGCGATCGCGCTGGAGAACGCACGGCTCTTCTCCACCGCGCAGCGCGAGCGCCAGTATTTCGAGGTGCTGGTACGGAACAGTCCGGTCGCGATCGTGGTGCTCGATCTGGAACACCGGGTGCTCTCCTGCAATCCCGCCTTCGAGAAGCTCTATGGCTACTCCCAGGGCGATGTCGCCGGCCGGAACCTGGATGACCTGATCACCACGCCGGAGACCCGCCAGGAGGCCGTCTCCTACACCTTGCAGGCGTCGGAAGAGCGGTTGGTCCAGGGGATTGGACGACGACGACGCAAGGACGGCAGCATGGTGGACGTCGAAGTCCTGGCCGTCCCCGTCGTCGTGGGCGGGGAACGGGTCGGCATGATGGGTCTCTACCACGACATCACCGAGCTGCTGCAGGCCCGGCGGGCCTCGGAAGAGGCGAACACCGCCAAGAGCCGCTTCCTTGCCAACATGAGTCACGAGCTGCGCACCCCGCTCAACGCGATCATCGGCTACAGCGAGATGCTGGAGGAAGAGGCGGGAGAGCGGGGCCATACCGACTACGTGCCGGACCTCCAGAAGATCCGCGCGGCGGGGCGTCACCTGCTCGCTTTGATCAACGACGTGCTCGATCTCTCGAAGATCGAGGCCGGCAAGATGGAGCTGCATCTCGAGACCTTTGAGATCCTGCCGGCGATCGAGGCGGTGGCCGCCACGGTCGCACCGCTGATCGAAAAGAACGGCAACACTCTGCGCTTGGAGCTCGCCGACGGGCTGGGTGCCATGCGGGCCGACGTCACCCGGGTGCGGCAGGTGCTGTTCAACCTGTTGTCCAACGCGAGCAAGTTCACCGAGCGGGGCCGCATCACCCTGCGCGCCGCGGCGGAGCGCGGTCCCGCCGGCGCTACCTTGTGCTTTACGGTCCAGGACACCGGCATCGGCATGACCCCCGAGCAGCTCGGCCGCCTGTTCCAGGCCTTCTCGCAGGCGGAAACCTCGACCTCCAGCAAGTATGGCGGCACCGGCCTGGGCCTGGCCATCAGCAAGATGTTCTGCGAGATGATGGGCGGAGACATTGCGGCCGCGAGCACCCCGGGGATGGGAACCACCTTTACCGTGCGGCTGCCGCGCGAAGTGCGGGAGCCCGGTGAATCTGCTGCGGGGGCGGCCGTTCCGGCCGTCGCACCCGGTGATAGTGCCGGCACAGTACTGGTGATCGACGACGATCCGGTGGTGCGGCAGCTGCTCGCGCGAATGCTGGGCAAGGAGGGCTTCCGGGTTCGAGAGGCCGCCGGGGGTGAAGCAGGGCTCGCGCTGGCCCGCGCCGAGCGGCCCGACGTCATCACGCTGGACGTACTCATGCCCGGACTCGACGGTTGGGGGGTGCTGGCCGCCCTCAAGAGTGACCCCGCCCTGGCGTCGATTCCGGTGGTGATGCTCAGTATCATGGACGAGCGCAATCTCGGCTTCGCGCTCGGGGCCGCCGAGTACCTCACCAAACCGATCGAGCGGGCGCAACTGAGCGCGGTGCTGGCACGCTACCGGCGCGCCCCGGGGTCGGGCGTGCTGGTCGTGGAAGACGACGCCGCCACGCGAGCCGTGCTCCGGCGCGCGCTGGAGAAGGAAGGGTGGAGAGTGACGGAGGCGGAGAACGGACGGGTGGGCCTCGAGCGGATGGCCGCGGAGCAGCCCGCGCTCGTCCTGCTCGACCTTATGATGCCCGAGATGGACGGCTTCGAGTTCCTTGACGGGCTGCGAGCCCGGAGCGCGACCGACGCTCCGCCCATCGTCGTCATCACCGCGAAGGAGCTGACCGACGCTGATCGCCAGCGACTGAATGGCGGAGTGCGCGGCGTGGTTCAGAAGCGCTCGCAGGATCTCGATGGGCTGCTGGCCGAAATCCGCGGCCGCGTTGCGGCCCATGCCCGGCGTCCCACCACTCAGGCGCCGGCGTGACGACCGGACGCGTTGAGGCGAGCGCCGGACCCGATCCCGCTGCGGGCCGGCACCGCGAGGCCGCGTTGCTCCGGCTCAGCACCGCGATCGCCTCGGCGGAGAACGAGTCGGAGATCTGCGGGGCCGTGGCCCACGGACTGCAGGACGCGGCACTCGGGTTCGACTTCGTCGCCGTCCTGCTGGTCGATGAGAGCACCGGCGATCGCGTCGTGATCGCCAGCCGCGGCTGGGAGGGCGCGCCTCCCGGTCTGCGCGTCCGGCCCGGACAGGGGCTGAGCGAGCTACCGCTGCTGGACGGCCGCCTCCACTACACCCCGCAGGTCACGCAGGATACGCGGTATCTCCCGACCCGCAATGAAGGGTCGGAGGCTGACGTTCCCCTGCTGGTCAACAAGAAGCTGGTGGGTGTGCTCGTCGTGGAGAGCAACCGGCACCATGCCTTCAGCGCCGACGATTTCGAAGTCCTGCGCGCCGCCGCGAATCAGGCCGGCATCGCGATCGGGCGGGCGCGGCTGCTGGCAGCCGAGCGGCAACGCGCGAACGAGCAGGAAGCGCTGCGCGCAACGATGGCCGACCTTTCGGCCAAGCTGGAATTGTCCGATCTGTTGCAGGCGGTCCTCGAGCGGGCCGTGCAATTGCTCCGGGTGAGCCACGGGGAGCTCGCCATCTACGACCGCGAGCGCGAGGAGCTCGCGATCGTCGCCAGCTACAACGTGGGGAAGCAGGATACCACGGGGACGCGGATGCGGCTGGGCGAAGGGGCCATGGGCCACGTCGCGCTGACCCGCGAGCCGCTGATCATTCCCGATTACAACTTGTGGTCCGCCCGTTCCGACCAGTACGCCCAGGTCGAGTTCCACGCCGTGATGGTCGCCCCGCTCCTGATGGGGCGCCAACTCGTCGGGGCCATCGCGTTCATGGACAAGGACCCGGTCCGGAAGTTCGGCCCCGACGACCTCCGCCTGCTCGATCTCTTCGCGCCGCAGGCCGCCGTGGCCATCGAGAACGCCCGGCTGTTCACCGTCGAGCGCCGGCGCGCCCAGGAGCAGCAGGCGCTGCTCGATACCATGAAGGACCTGGCCGGAGAGCTCGAGCTGTCCAAGGTGCTGCACCGGGTGCTCGAGCGCGCGGTCTCTCTGCTCAACGTCACGGGCGGCGAGCTGGCAACGTTCGATGCGGCCGCAGGCAATCTCGTGATCGTCGCGAGCTACAACATGGGGACGGACGCGGTCGGCAGCCGGATCGCCCTGGGGGACGGCGCCATGGGCCGGGTGGCGCAGACGCGGGAGTCGCTCATCATTCCGCGCTACCAGGAATGGGAAGGCCGCTCCGCCCAGTACACCCAGAGCACCGTCAAGTCGGTGATGGCGGCGCCCTTGCTCATCGGGTCCCGGCTCGTCGGCACCATCGCGAGCGTCCACTCCGATTCGACCCGCGAGCTGGGCCAGGAAGACCTGCGGTTGCTCGAGCTGTTCGCGCCCGAGGCGGCCATCGCCATCGAGAACGCCCGCCTCTTCACGCAGGCCCAGCATCAAACCCAGTACTTCGGCGAGCTGGTCGCCAACAGTCCCGTCGCCATCGTGACGCTCGACACCGGCCACAACGTGGTGTCCTGCAATCCGGCCTTCCTGGAGCTGTACGGCTACGTGGAGTCCGAGGTCGTCGGACAGCATCTCGACGACCTGATCACCACGCCGGAGACTCGGGCCCAGGCGGTCCAATACACCGAGCAGGCGCTCGACCACCGCTCGGTCCGCGCCATCGCACAGCGGCGGCGCAAGGATGGCACCCTGGTGGACGTCGAGGTGCTGGGAGTCCCCGTGATGGTGGATGGCAGGCTGGTCGGCATGATGGGGCTGTACCACGACATCACCGAGCTGCTCAAGGCACGCCGGGACGCCGAGACGGCCAACTCGGCCAAGAGCCAGTTCCTGGCGAGCATGAGCCACGAGCTGCGGACCCCGCTCAACGCCATCATCGGCTACAGCGAGATGCTGGAGGAAGAGGCGGGAGAGCGAGGCCACGCCGAGTATGTCCCGGACCTCCAGAAGATTCGCTCCGCGGGTCGCCATCTGCTCGCGTTGATCAACGACGTGCTCGACCTCTCCAAGATCGAGGCGGGCAAGATGGAGCTGCATCTCGAGACCTTCGAGCTCTTGCCTGCCCTCGACGCGGTGGCCGCCACGGTCGCGCCGCTGATCGAAAAGAACGGCAACACCCTGCGCTTGGAGCTGGGCGACGACCTGGGTGCCATGCGAGCCGACGTGACCCGCGTCCGGCAGGTGCTGTTCAATCTGCTCTCCAACGCGAGCAAGTTCACCGAGCGCGGCACGATCACCCTGCTCGCCGCGCGGGAGCACGCTCCGGCCGGTGACACACTGTGCTTTACGGTCCAGGACACCGGCATCGGCATGACGCCGGAGCAGCTGGGCCGCCTCTTCCAGGCCTTTTCGCAGGCGGAGGCCTCGACCTCCAGCAAGTACGGGGGCACCGGCCTGGGCCTGGCCATCAGCAAGATGTTCTGCGAGATGATGGGGGGAGACATCGCGGTCTCCAGCACACCCGGCGCGGGGACCGCGTTCACCGTGCGCTTGCCGGCACAGGTTCGCGATCCGCGCGTCGTCACGCCCGCTCCACCGCTGGCGGTCGGGCAAACCGCCGGCACGGTGCTCGTGATCGACGACGATCCCGCAACGCGGCAGCTGCTGGCGCGCATGCTGGGCAAAGAAGGATTCCGCGTGGTCGAGGCTCCTGGCGGCGAGGAGGGACTGGCGCTGGCGCGCTCGGAGCGGCCGGACGTCATCACGCTCGACGTACTGATGCCCGGGCTGGACGGCTGGGGGGTATTGGCCGCCCTCAAGAGTGAGCCCGACCTGGCGTCGATCCCGGTCGTGATGTTGAGCATCGCGGACGAACGCAACCTCGGCTTCTCCCTGGGGGCCGCGGAGTATCTCACGAAACCGATCGAACGGGCACAGCTGAGCGCGGTGCTGGCACGTTACCGGCGCCCCACCGGGGCCGGGGTGCTCGTGGTGGAGGACGACGCCGCTACGCGGGCAGTGCTGCGTCGCGCGCTGGAAAAGGAGGGATGGGCGGTGACGGAGGCAGAGAACGGGCGGGTCGGTCTCGAGCAAATGGCCGCTCACCAGCCGGCGCTCATTCTCCTCGATCTCATGATGCCGGAGATGGACGGCTTCGATTTCCTCGACGGACTGCGGTCCCGGCAGGCCACCGAGGCGCCGCCGGTGGTGGTCATCACCGCGAAGACTCTGACCGAGGAAGACCGCCGCCGCCTGAACGGCGGGGTGACGCGCGTGGTGCAGAAGCACGCCCTCGACGCCGAGGGGCTGCTGACCGAAGTGCGCCGGGTGGTGGCCGCGCGATGAAGCGGAAGCCACCGCGGCGCGCCCCGCCGAAGCCTGCTTCACGCCGGCGCTCCACCAATGGAAGCGCCTCGCGCCGGCAGGCCGCGCTGCTCCGGCTCTCCGCCGAAATCGCCGCCGCCCCGAGCGAAGCAGACATCTGCCGCGCCGTCGTGCACGGGCTGCGGGACCCGGCCCTGGGCTACGTGTTCCTGGGTCTCTTTCTGGTGGATGAATCCAGCGGCGATCGGGTCCTCAAAGCCAGTCTCGGCTGGCCCGATGTCCCGACCGACTGGCGGGTCCACGCCGGACAGGGCCTGAGTGAGCGACCGCTGCACGACGGCCGGCTGCACTACACGCCCGACGTCACCCGTGAGGCGGGTTACCTGCCCAGCCTCAACAGCGGCTCCGAGGTGGACGTGCCACTCCGGATGGGCGAGCGGGTCTTCGGCGTCCTGGTCGTCGAGAGCACCCGGAAGAATGCGTTCAAGGCGAGCGATTTCGAGATCCTCACGGCCGCCGCGACCCAGGCGAGCATCGCGCTCGGGCGGGCGCGGCTCCTCGCGGCGCAGCGGCGCCGCGCCGACGAGCAGCAGGCCGTCCTCGACACCCTCGCCGATCTGTCCGGGGAGCTCGAGCTCGGCAAGCTGCTCCAGGCGGTCCTCCGGCGCGCCACGACACTGCTCGGCGTGAGCGGCGGGGAGCTCGCGATCTATGACGAATCCAGCCAGGAGCTCGAGGTGGTCGCCAGCCTGCAAATCGGCGTGGATTCCTCCGGCACGCGTCTGGCCCTGGGCGAAGGGGCGATGGGGCAGGTGGCGGTGACCAAGGAGCCGCTCTGCATCGCGGAGTACCACGAGTGGACCGGGCAGTCGGCCAAGTACTCCGCCGTGGACGTCCACTCGGTGATGGCGGCTCCCCTGCTGATCGGCCATCGGCTGGTGGGGGTATTCGCCTGCACGCACGACGACCCCGCGCGGCGGTTCGGTCCGGACGACATCCGCCTGCTGAACCTCTTCGCCCCCCAGGCCGCGGTTGCCATCGAGAACGCCCGGCTCTACACCGCGGCCCAGCGACAGAAGCAGTATTTCGAAGAGCTGGTGCTCAACAGCCCGGTGGCGGTGGTCACCCTGGATACCAAACACAATATCGTGTCCTGCAATCCCGCCTTCGAGCGGCTCTATGGATACTCCCAGCGCGAGGTCGAGGGCCGGAACCTTGACGAGTTGATCTCCATGGAAGGGGCGCGCTCCGAAGCCATCGCGATCACGCAGCACGTGCTGCAGGAAGGCGCGATGCGCAGCATCGGCCGGCGGCGGCGGCGTGACGGCACCACGGTCGATGTCGAGGTGCTGGGCGTACCGGTGCGGGTCGAGGGTGAGCTGGTGGGCCTCATGGGTCTCTACCACGACATCTCCGAGCTCACCCGCGCCCGGCAGGAGGCCGAGGAGGCGAATAGCGCCAAGAGCCAGTTCCTCGCCAACATGAGCCACGAGCTGCGCACTCCGCTCAACGCGATCATCGGCTACAGTGAGATGCTGGAGGAGGAAGTCGCGGAGCTCGGACACCAGGAGCTGGCGCCCGACCTGCAGAAAATCCGCTCGGCCGGCAAACATCTGCTCTCGCTGATCAACGACATCCTCGACCTGTCGAAGATCGAGGCCGGGAAAACCGAGTTGTACCTGGAGGACTTCGAGGTGGCCGAGGTCGTGGCCGATGTGGTGACCACGATCCGGCCGCTCGTGGACAAGAACGGGAACCAGCTGGTGGTCCGGGCCGAGGCTCCGGGCGTGATGCGGGCGGACCTTACGAAGGTTCGGCAGATGCTCCTCAACCTGCTCTCCAACGCCTGCAAGTTCACCGAGCGGGGAACCATCACGCTGGAGGTCGAGCGGACCTCCGACGTCCCCGGCAATCCGGAGCTCCGCTTTCACGTGTCCGATTCGGGCATCGGCATGACGCCAGCCCAGATGGCCAAGCTGTTCGAAGCATTCTCCCAGGCCGAGGCCTCGACCAGCCGGAAGTACGGCGGGACCGGCCTGGGCCTCACCATCAGCAGGCGCTTCGCGCAGATGATGGGAGGGGACGTGACCGTGGCAAGCGAGCCAGGCCGCGGCTCCACCTTCACCATTCGCCTGCCCGCCGAAACCCCCGCGCCGACTCCGGTGGACGCCGTGCCGCGCCCGGGGCGCCCCGATGCGGGGGGCGCTGCCGGCACTGTGCTCGTCATCGATGACAACGCCGAAGCCCGCGACCTGCTGCGCCGGCTTCTGGAAGACGAGGGGTTCACTGTCGTGGAGGCCGCAGGCGGAGAGGCCGGCCTCGCAGCGGCGCGGGAGCGGCACCCCGACGCGATCACGCTGGACGTCCTGATGCCGGGTATGGACGGGTGGATGGTGCTCGCCGCGCTGAAGGCCGACCCGGAACTGGCCGGCATCCCGGTCCTGATGATCACCATTCTGGACGATCGGGGTCTGGGCTTTGCTCTCGGCGCTGCGGAGTACGTAAGCAAGCCCATCGACCGTGAAAAGCTCCGCCGTCTCCTGGCCCGTTACCGCCGCGACGGCGCCCGTAATGCCCTGGTCATCGAGGACGATCCCGGCACGCGGGAATTGCTCCGCCGCATGCTGGAGGCCGATGGCTGGACGGTGGGTGAGGCGGAGAACGGGCGCGCGGGGCTCGAGGCCCTCGCCGTCCGGATTCCTGCGCTCATTCTCCTCGACCTGATGATGCCGGTCATGGACGGCTGTCAATTCGCCGCCCAGCTCCGCAAGAACGCGGCGTGGCGCGAGATCCCCGTGATCGTCATCACGGCGAAGGACCTGACCGCGGACGAGCGCCGCATGCTGAACGGCGACGTGCAGGGAGTATTCCGGAAAGGGGCGTTGCAGCGGGAAGAACTGCTCCACGAGATCCATACCCTGATGCGCACGACGGCGGCAGCACTCCAGCACGCGAGGTAGAGAATGCCGAAGATTCTCCTGGTCGAGGACAACGAGATGAATCGCGACATGTTGTCCCGGCGACTGCAGCGGAAGGGCTACGAGGTGGCGCTGGCGGTGGACGGCCTCCAGGGGGTGGAGATGGCGCTCTCCGGCAGCTACGATCTCATCCTGATGGACATGAGCCTGCCGGAGCTGGACGGGTGGGAGGCGACCCGGCGGGTGCGCGAATCGCCCAACGGCAAGGCGATTCCCATCATCGCGCTCACCGCCCACGCGATGTCGGGCGACCGGGAAAAGGCCATGGCCGCCGGGTGCAACGAGTACGATACCAAGCCCGTAGAGCTGGACCGGCTGCTCGCCAAGATCGAGGCCCTGCTGCCGAGGCGCGCGTGAACGATCTGCAGACGCCCGAAGCGGTGGCCGAGCTACGCCACGAACTGCGCACGCCGCTCAACCTGATCATCGGCTACTGCGAGATGCTGCTCGAGGACGCCACCGATCCAGCCCAGCGCACCTCCCTCGACCAGGCCCTGCAGGCCGGGCGGCAAGTGCTGGAACGGATCAACGCGACCGTGCCGCCCTCCCGCTCCACGATCAGCGAGGAGGAGATTCGCGCCCTGGTGGACTCCCTCCGCGGGCCCCAGAGCCGCGTCGTCGAGGCGACCACCGCGCTGCTCGCCCCCCCCGACGGAGTGCTGGACCCTCAGTTCGAGCGTGACGTGCGCCGGATCCGGAGCTCGGCCGAGCGTCTGCTCACCGTCGAGATTCCGACCGGCCGAGGGGCGAACCACGCCGCCATCACGGTGGAGCACCCGACCCTGGACACCCTCCCGGCCGCGCCGGTTCAGCCCGCGCATATCCTGGTGGTGGACGATCTCGAGGACAACCGGGCCGTGCTGGAACGGCGGCTCCGGCGCCAGGGACATACGGTCGTCGCCGCGAGCGGTGGACATGTCGCGCTCGAGCTGCTGCGGCGCGAACGCTTCGATCTCGTGCTCCTCGACGTTCTGATGCCCGATCTCGACGGGCTGGCCGTCCTCGAGCGGCTGAAAGCGGATCCGGCTCTTCGCGACATCCCCGTCATCATGATCTCGGCGCTCGATGACGTGGCCAGCGTGGTACGCTGCATCGAGCGCGGCGCGGAAGACCATCTGCCCAAGCCGTTCGACCCCGTCCTCCTCCGTGCCCGGATCAGCGCCTGCCTCGAGAAGAAGCGGCTGCGCGATGTGGAGCTGGAATACCTCCAGGAAGTACGCCGGGTGATTCAAGCGGCGACCGCGGTCGAGGCGGGCAGCTACGAGGCCGGCACGCTCGCGGCGGTGGCCCAGCGTGGGGACGAGCTCGGCCGGCTGGCCCGCGTGTTCGATGCGATGGCGAATCAGGTCCGCGCCCGCGAAAACCGGCTCCGCGACCAGGTCGAAGCGTTGCGCCGGGAGATCGAGGAGGCGAAACAGACCACGCGAGGCGCCACACCTCATGAGGCGCCGAACCTGCCCACGGGCGGGGTCTTCGCCGATCGTTACGAGATCCTGGAAGAGGTCGGCAGCGGGGGCATGGGCATGGTGTATCGGGCGCTCGATCGCGAGCTGGGCGAGCAGGTCGCCATCAAGACCCTCCGACCCGAGCTGTTGCGCGATCCAGCCCTGGTGGAACGGTTCAAGACGGAGATCCGGCTCGCCAGACACATCTCGGACAAGCACGTCGTCCGCACGCACGACTTCGGGGAGCGCGACGGCGTGTACTACCTCACCATGGAATACGTGGACGGCATCACCGTCCGCGAGCTGCTCGACACTCGTGGCCGGCTCGGCGTGGCGCCAGCCCTGGCGATCGCGAGCCAGCTTGCCCAATCGCTCGTCGCGGCCCACGAGCAGGGCGTGATCCACCGCGACATCAAACCGCAAAACCTCCTGCTCGATGCCAAAGGGATGCTCAAGGTGATGGACTTCGGGGTGGCACGGTTGGCAGGAGGATCGAGCGGGCTCACCGAGGCGGGCATGCTGGTCGGCACGCCGTCCTACATGGCTCCGGAGCAGTTGCTCACCGAGAGCTTCGACGAGCGAATCGATCTGTATGCGGTGGGAGTCGTGCTCTTCGAATGCCTCACCGGACGACTCCCCTTCGAGGCGCCGACCGCGGTCGCCCTGATCGCAAAGCTGATCCGAGAGGAGCCGCCCAAGCCCGAGACGCTCAACCCGGAAATCCCGCCCGTCCTCGCGGCGTTGGTGCTGCGCCTCCTGGCCAAGGAACCAACCCAGCGTCCGGCCAGCGCCGCGGAACTCGTCCGGCTGCTCGGCGAGCTGGCCTAGCGGCCGCTCGCCTGGCCAGCAGGTCCGCGCTAGCTTCGGGCCGTGGCCTCCTTCTTCACGTCATCCGTGCGGCCCAGCGTCCGCGCCCTTGCCGCCAGCTTCGTCCCCGAAACCGCTTTCGCGACCGAGCAGCAATGGGCGGCATTCGAAGCGGCGGTGGAGCACGCCATCTCCAGGCGGCCAGCCTCGCTCCGACGGCAGCTCGGGTTGCTGATCCGAGCGATCGATTTCGCGGCGGTGCTGCGCTACGGCCGTGACATGGCCCGGCTCGACCCTCGGCACCGCTCGGCACTCCTCGAAGCCATGGCGACCTCACGCTGGCTCCTGCTGCGCCGCGGCATCTGGGGGCTTCGCACCCTGGTGATGCTCGGATGGTACACCCAGCCCGCGGTCACCGCGGCCCTGGGGTACCGCGCCGTGGCCGCGGGATGGAGCGCTCGGCGATGAAAACCGAGCGGTGCGCGGTGGCCCTTGTGGGTTCCGGTGCCGGAGGCGGCACCGTGGCACAGGCGCTGGCGCCGCTGGTCGCGCAGGGAAAGCGGGTGCTCGTCTTCGAGCGGGGACCCCGTTTCCGAGACCGGGACTTTACCGGGCGAGAGCTCGAGATGGCCGGGGCGCTGTTCGCCGAGGAGGGTGGCTTCCTCACGGCGGACGGGACTATGACGCTCGCGTTCGCGCGCGGGTACGGCGGATCGACCATCGTCTACACCGGCACCTCTCTGAGCGCCCCCGAGCGGGTCATCCGGAGCTGGAACGTGCCCGGTCTCGACCCGGACGATGTGGCCAGGCGCTGCCGGCAGTATCTCGACCAGAACGGCGCCCGATTGTTGCCTCCCGACTTGCTCAACGACAATAACCGTCTCTTCGCCGAAGGGGCGGCAAAGACCGGTTTGCGAGCCGAACAATTCCCGCTCAACCTTCGCGGCTGCCTCGGCTCGAGCCTCTGCAACCTGGGCTGTCCCAACGCCGCGAAGCAGGGCACCAACCGGGTGCAGCTCCCCAATGCGGAGCGCCAGGGCGTCGAAGTGGTGACCCGGGCCGAGGTGCGCCGCGTGGGCGAGCGCTTCCTCGAGGTCGTCGTGTCCGAGCGGCCCGCGGGCGGCAAGGGGACCGATCCGGAATGGCCGCCCGGGGAGTACCGGATCGAGGCGGACTGCATCGTGCTCGCCGGCGGAGTGCTCGGCACGACGCCGCTGCTCCTCGGCAGCGGCTTGCCCGGGCTGCCGCGGAGAATAGGGGCCGGGTTCACCTGCCACCCGGCCCACATCCTGGTGGCCGAGCACCTGCGGCCGATCAGCAACGACGTCGGCCACCCCAAGAGCTACTACGTGGATCGCGCGGCCGAGGCGGGATACGTCCTCGAGACCTGCATGTACTTCCCCTTCATTACCGCCAAGAATCTCACCGGCTTCGGCGCCGGACACAGCGCGCTGATGCAGGCCTTTCCCCGGTTGCAGATGATCCTGGTGCTGGCCTGCGACAGCGCGGTCCCGGAGAACCGTATCGCGATCGATCGCCGGGGAAATCCGGTGGTGCACTATCGCTTCAGCGAACGGGTGATCACGTCAATGGTCGAGGCCACCCGCGCGGCCAGCCGTATTTTCTTTGCCGCCGGCGCGCTGCGAGTCCATGCGCCCTCCGCCGAGCCGCCGCTGCTCGAGGCGTGGGAAGCGCACCGCATCGAGCAGCGTATCCACAGGAAACATTTCCGGACCGGTGCGATCTCGGTCTCCGCCGCCCATCTGATGGGCGGCTGCGGCATGGGCAGCGGGCCGGCCGACTCGGTGACCGAGGCATGGGGGCGCGTGCACGGCCGACCCTGGCTCCGCGTCGCGGACGCGAGTCTTTTCCCCGACGCGCTGGAGATCAATCCGTACGTCACCATCATGGCGTTGGCTGATCGGGTGGCGGAGGGCGTGCTGGCAGATATCCCGCAGCTCACCCGCATAGGAGGTAGCGAGTAGGACGATGAAGCTTACTGGCGGGGAGATAGTCGTGAGGGCGCTGGAGGCCGAAGGCATCCGCTTTGCCTTCGGCATCCCGGGTACGCACAACATCGAGCTGTACGACGCGCTGGAGGATGCGCCTCGCACGCGCCCGGTGCTGGTTACCGACGAGCAAAGCGCCGGCTTCATGGCCGACGGCTTCTGGCGCGCCTCGGGCGAGCTGGCGTGCGTGAATCTCGTGCCGGGCGCGGGGCTCACCCACGCGCTCTCCGGCATCGCCGAGGCCTTTATGGACGGGGTGCCCATGCTGGTGCTCGGCTGCGGCATTCGGCGCGAGGGCGGACGTGCCTATCAGCTGCACGACATCGATCAGCTTGCGATCGCGGCGCCCATCACCAAGGCGACCTTCCGACCGGCCACGGGCGCCGAGCTCTATCCCGTCATCCGTCAGGCGTGCGCGTTGGCGCGAAGCGGAACGCCGGGGCCGGTGCTGGTCGAGGTTTCGATCGATCACTACCTGTCCCGTCACGAGGTGGACCCCTCAGGCTGGGCACCCGCCCCGGAGCCGGAATTGCCCACCGCGAGCACGGATGAGCTCCGCCGCGCCTGCGAGCTGCTCACCGCGCCGGGTGCCAGGCCGCTGCTTTACGTGGGGCTCGGAGCGCGAGGGGCGCAGGCGGAGCTGCTCGCCCTGGCCGAGCGCATGGAAGCGCCGGTCAGCACCACCATCCAGGGGAAAGGCGTCTTTCCCGAATCCCACCCGCTGTTCCTCTGGACCGGATTCGGCAGCGCGGCGCCCGCATTCGCTCGCGAGATCGCGCAGCAGCGAACCGTGACCCTGGCCGTGGGTTGCCGCTTCAGCGAAGTCGGCACCGCCAGCTACAGCTTTACTCCGCCCGGCCCGCTGATCCACGTGGACATCAATCCGGAGGTCCTGGGCCGGAATTTCCCAACGGCGCTGGGGATCGTCTCGGACTCCGCGGCGTTTCTGGGGGCACTCCTCGCCGGGCTGGAGCGGGTGCCGACCCGGGGGACGGGCGGACGGGCGGACGATCAACTGCGGGATCGTATCCGCGCGGGGCATGACGAAGTCCGGCGCGGCTGGCTGGCGCGGAGGAGTCACGACCGCGTCACCCCATTCGTGCTGCTCGATGCTCTGCAGCGGCATTTCGGCCCGGAAACCCTGTTCACCGCCGACAGCGGCAACGGGACGTTCCTGGCCATGGAGTGCCTCAGGCTCGAGCGGCCCGGGCGCTTCCTCGCGCCGGTGGACTACTCCTGCATGGGGTACGCAGTGCCGGCCGCGATCGGCGCAAAGCTCGGCAAGCCGGAAGCGCCCGTCGTGGCGCTGGCGGGAGACGGCGCCCTGCTCATGACCGGACTCGAGCTGCTCACCGCGGCGAGCCTGGCGCTTCCGGTCGCCGTCTTCGTGCTGCGGGATCGCGAGCTGGCTCAGATCGCCCAGTTCCAGTCGACCGCCTTCAACCGGCGTACTGCGAGCGTGCTGCCGGATTTCCACGTCGGCAGCCTGGCCGAGTCAGTGGGGGTCGAGTGGCTGGCGCTGGAGAACGATGGCGGGGTGGACGAAGTGCTCGCGGCGGCGCGAGCGATCACCGCCGCAGGACGGCCGGTGCTGGTGGACGTCGCGATCGATTACTCCGAGAAGACCTACTTCACGCGGGGAGTCGTGAAAACGATGCTGGCCCGGTTGCCCTGGCCAGACCGGTTGCGCTTCGTGCTCCGAGCGGTGACTCGAAAGCTCGGGGGCTAGGTTCGGAAGCTTTCGACGGCTTCGGTGAGCTTGACTGCCGAGTGGGCCAAATGCTGGGCGGAGGCGCTGATCTCCTCGGTGGAGGCGTTGAGCTCCTGGGTCGAGGCGGAGATCTGTTCGGCCGCGGCAGCGTATTCCTCGGTGCCGGTTGCGAGTGCCCGGGTGCGCTCGGCGATCCCATCGATGAGCGCCCGGACCTCGTGGGTGGCCTGCGAGACGTTGCGGCTCCAGGCATCCACCGCATCGGCTTCCACCGAGACCGCGCGGAGACCTTCCACGGCGCTGCGTGCCGCATCGCGCGCCTGCAAGCCGCCTTCGCCGAGCCGGAGTAGCCGCTCCCGGGCCGAAGCGACTCGGCCGGTGATCGTCCGAACCGTGTCGCTGGTGGCCGACGCGGTGAGCGCGGCCTGGCCTGAGAGCTTGCGGACCTCATCGGCCACGGTGCCAAAGCCGTGACCCTCCCCGCCCGCCCGCGCCGCCTCGATCGAGGCGTTGAGGGCCAAGATTCGAGTTTGCCGGGCGACGGTGCGCGCTTGATCGATGAAGCGCTCCAGCGCCTCCGAAGCCTCGGCCAGGGCCTCGGCCTCGGCGGTGCCCAGCGCGACCTCCTCGGCCAGCCGATCCAGCGCCTCGACGCTCGCCCCCAGCCGCTCGCGATGGCCGCGCGCCAGGGTCGCCAGGGCGGCGTTCCGCTCCACCACTTGCAGCGACCCGACGGCGACCTCCTCCGCGATGGTGAGGATCCGGGCAGCGTCATCCGCCACGGCGCGCACCAAGGCCGCCTGGGTGATCGCCCGCCCGGTCAGATCGGCCGTGGTGCTCGCGACTTCCTCGGTGGAGGAGACCATCTGCTCGGTGGCGGAGGAGATCTCTTCGGCGACCGCGGCGGAATCCCCGGCGGCGAGGCGGATCGACCCAACCAGCCGGTTGAGCTCCCGCACCATCCGGTGCACCGCGTCGGTCACGGCGCCGCCGCCGATCCGCTCGATATCTTCGGGCGCCACGGAGAGCTCCCCTTCCGCGATGCGCAGCGTGATCGAGCTGACCACGCCGAGCGGCCGGATGATCCGGCGCTCGAGCCAGGAGAGCGCGGCGGCCAGGAGAAGCAGGCAAAGCACCGCGAAGCTCCCCAGCATGAACGCCAGCGACCAGCCGAGATCGCCCGTGAGGAAGATCCACACCACCGCGGTGAGCGCCGTGGTCGCGACCACCCCGCCGATCTGCGCGGCTCGGCTGAGCGGATTCCGGAAAATGGCCATGGAGGAATGGATATTAAGTTACTCCCATGACGGAACACCATCCCGAGGATTCCTACCAGCCCGAGGTGGTCGAGGCCAAATGGCGGACGCGCTGGGCCGAGCGCCACACCAATGAGCCCGACCTCGACGGGGCACCACGACCGTTCTACAACCTGATGATGTTTCCGTACCCTTCGGCGGAAGGGCTGCACGTCGGCAACTTCTTCGCCTTCACCGGGGCCGATGTCTACGGGCGCTTCAAGCGGCTCCAGGGCCACCAGGTCTTCGAACCGATCGGCTTCGACGCGTTCGGAATCCATAGCGAGAACTTCGCGATCAGGATCGGCACCCATCCCGCCGAACTGATCCCGCGCAACATCGAGAATTTCCGGCGCCAGCTCACCCGGCTGGGGGGAATGTTCGACTGGCGGCACCAGCTCTCCACCACGGATCCGTCCTATTACAAGTGGACCCAGTGGCTGTTCCTGCAGCTTTACCAGGCCGGGAAGGCGTACAAGAAGAAGGCCGCCGTCAACTGGTGTCCACGCGACAAGACGGTGCTGGCCAATGAGCAGGTGATCAATGGCGCCTGCGAGCGGTGCGGCTCGCCGGTCGAACAGCGCTTCCTGGAGCAGTGGTTCTTTCGGATCACCGAGTATGCGGAGCGCCTGCTGGCCAATCTGGACGATCCCGCCAAGATGGACTGGTCGGCGTCGACGACGACGGCGCAGCGCAACTGGATCGGGCGGAGCGAAGGCGCGGACATCGAGTTCCCGAGTGAAGCCGGTCCGATCCGGGTATTCACGACGCGGCCGGACACGCTCTTCGGCGCCACCTTCATGGTGCTCGCGCCGGAGCATCCCCTGGTGGGGCGCCTCACGGCGGCGAGCGAGCAGGAGGCGGTCGAGGCCTACCGCAAGGCCGCGGCGGCCAAGGACATCGTCTCGCGGAAGGTGGGCGAAAAAGACAAGGCCGGGGTGTTTACCGGCGGTTACGCGGTGAACCCTGCGACCGGAGCGAAGCTCCCGGTCTGGATCGCGGATTACGTGCTGATGGAGTACGGCACCGGCGCGATCATGGCGGTCCCGGCCCACGACGAGCGGGATTTTCTCTTCGCGCTGGCCTATCGGCTACCGATCCTCAGGGTCCTTGCCGGGGAGGGAGAGGACGCGACAACCCCGGTGCACGAGTCGAGCACGGGAACCGCAGGTTTCCGCCTGGTCAACTCCGGCCGCTTCTCGGAGCTGCCCGCCGCCGAGGGCTTGCGAGCCATCGTGGCCTGGCTCGAGACCGAACAATTGGGCAAAGGCCGGGTGCAGTACCGGCTCTACGACTGGTGCATCTCACGGCAGCGCTACTGGGGTCCGCCGATCCCGATCATCTACTGCGAAGCCTGCGGCCCGGTGCCGGTTCCCGAAGCGGACCTCCCCGTGCTGCTCCCGACGATCCCGGACTTCCAGCCCGACGATACCGGGATTTCTCCCCTGGCGCGCCACGAAGAGTGGTACGTGGTTCCCTGTCCGCGCTGCGGCGGGAGCGCCCACCGGGAGACGGACGTGTCCGACACGTTTCTCGACTCGGCCTGGTACTATCTCCGCTACCTGTCCACCGAATTCGACGACCGGCCGTTCGACCCTGCACGGGTCAAGCGCTGGCTGCCCGTGACGTGCTACATCGGCGGCAACGAGCACGCCGTGCTGCACCTGCTCTATAGCCGGTTCATTGCGATGGTGCTGCACGACCAGGGCCGGCTCCATTTCGAGGAGCCGTTCCGGAAGTTCCGGGCCCACGGCACCATCGTGAAGGACGGGTCCAAGATGTCGAAGTCGCGGGGCAACGTGGTCATCCCCGACCAGTACGTGGCCAAGTGGGGCGCCGACACCTTCCGGACCTACCTGATGTTCCTGGGACCCTATGAGGAGGGTGGCGATTTCCGGGACGAAAGTCTGAGCGGGCCGCGCAGATTCCTGGACAAGGTCTGGGAGCTGGTGCGGCGCTGCGAGCGGCGCACGCTGACGGGCGAAGAGCTGCAGCACGGCATCGTAGTCAAGTGGCACCAGACCAAGAAGCGGGTGACGGCCAGCCTGGAGAACCTCTCCTACAACACGGCCATCGCCGCGCTGATGGAGCTGCTCAACGCGCTGCGGGCCGTGAATTGCAGTGAGCGCAAGCTCGTCAAGGATTTCGTGGTGATGCTGGCGCCCTTCGCCCCCCATTTTGCCGAAGAGTGCTGGGAGCGGCTGGGCGCGCAGACCTCGGTCTTCGATGCCGCCTGGCCGGACTGGGACGAGGGGCTGACCGTCGAGCAGGAGATCGAGGTGCCGGTGCAGGTCAACGGAAAGACCCGCTCACGAGTACGGGTGCCGCGCGGGGCGTCGGAGGAGCTGGTCGTTGCCGTGGCGCTGCGCGACCCGGCGGTGCGGAGGTTTACCGACGGCGGAACGCCGGCCAAGGTCGTATACGTCAAAGACCGCCTGCTCAATCTGGTCCTGCGTTGACGAGGTAGCTACCTCCTATTCCACCCTGAACAGCGCCTGCATCCCCGCGAGCAGGTGGGGCGCGACGTGGCAGTGGAACAGCCAGGTGCCCGGATTGTCGGGCACCATGTCCGCAATCTTCATCTCCATCGTGATGAGCGGGGCCACGTCGGTCCGCATCCCGTTCTCGATCGCCGTCTGGCCGTGCCAATGCGGGGCGTGCATCTCGAAATTGGTCAGGGCGAAGATGTACCAGCGGACCCGCTCGCCCCGTTTGACGGTGAGGCCGGGCAGCGTCCCGAAGGAGAGCCCATTCATGGTCTCCCGCAGGTTCGAGAGGTAGAAGGGATCGGCGAAGGTCGGCGTCGCGGGCACCTTCTTCAGGTCCAGCTTGGCGAGCTGAAAATTCTCGTCCTTGAACCAGCTGAAGTTCTCGTCGAACTCCGCAAACAGCACCATCAGCTCCCGGTCCACGTCCACCGGCGTGCCGTCAGCCTTGGCCTTTCCACGCGCGGTCACAATCATGGGGCCGATCAGCCCGGCGTTCACGTCGAACGCCTCGTTGGTGTGGGAGTGGTACATCCACATCACCGAGCTCCCCTCCATCGGCCCGGGGCCCGCGCGCTCGGGAACCGGCCAGACGTAGACGTGGGTCCCTTTGGGCGGCACCCCGTCGTCGGCCTTGTCGGCGCCGCTGGTCCCATCGGCATAACCCGCTCCCTCGGAGTCCTTGTTATAGATCACTCCGTGCGGGTGCATGCTGTAGGGATGGGTCCCGTTGTTCCGGAACACCACCCGGATCGTATCGCCCACCGTGCCTCGGAGCAGGGGGCCCAGGATGCCGAGGTGCTCCCACTCCGGCGGGCGGGGCTTGAGGGTCGTAAAGGTGCTGTCGCTGTATTCGTGGTACACCGCCTTCTTGTACACATGGCCCACCCGGTCGGGACGCCGTTCGACGAATTCCTTGTCGAGCGGACTCCAAGCCTCGCCGCTGATCCGGTTGGTGTCGGTGGGAGCATAGTCCCACATCAACTCGTCGGCGGCCACGTAATAGGTATGCGTGGCGCCTCCATTGGCGCTGGTGGCTGCACACGCGGGGAGCAACAGCAGGGCCGCCAGCGCAACAGACCCGCTACGCGGCAAGGAAGGACGAGCGAACATGGTTGCCTCGTGAGGGAGGGGATCCGAGTGCGAATGTAGCAGTCGCGACAGCCCTGTCCAGAGCTATCTTTTTCCTCATGGATCTCCGCCTCGCGCTGCCCGACGATCTGCCGCTGCTGATCCCCCTCTTCGACGCCTACCGGCAGTTCTATCGGCAACCTTCCGATCCCGGCCGCGCCGAGGCGTTCCTGCGCGAGCGGCTACAGCGGGGCGAGTCGGTGGTTTTTCTGGCGCAGGACGCCGCCGAGTGCGCCGGATTCGTCCAGCTCTATCCCTCCTTCTGGTCGGTGGCGGCCTGCCGCGCCTGGATTCTCAACGACCTGTACGTCGCACCGCGCTTTCGCGGCCGCGGGGTCGGCCGCGCCTTGCTCGAGCGGGCGCGATCCCACGCGGAATCCACGGGCGCGGGCGGCATGTCGCTGGCAACCCAGCGCGACAATCGCACCGCCCAGCGGCTCTACGAGGCGCTCGGCTGGGTGCGGGACGAGGAATTCTTCCACTACGAGCTCGAGCTGCACCGACCATGAGATACTGGCTGATTCTGCTGCTCCTGCCCAGCGCGCTGCTCGCCCAGCAGCGACTCCGCGCCCGAGCGGCCGGCCGATCACCGCTGAGCAAGTGCGCGCCGCGCTGGCGGCGGCGGACACCGGTGCCGTGGCGGAAGGAAGCGTGGGAGCGGGCACCGGCACGGTGGCGTATCAATGGAAGGGCGGCATCGGGACCGCCTCGCGCATCGCCGGCACCAGCGGCTTTACGCTGGGCGTCCTGGTGCAGGCCAATCACGGAGGGGACCTCACGATTCTCGGGGTGCCGGTGGGACGGGAGCTGGGCCGCACTGGCATAACCCGTGGCGCGAGGCCGCGCGAGGGCGACGGGTCCATCATCATGGTCGTCGCGACTGATGCCCCCCTTTCCGACCGTAATCTCCGCCGCTTGGCCCAGCGCGCGATGCTGGGACTGGGCCGCACGGGGTCGGCCGCCCAGAACGGCTCGGGCGACTACGTCATCGCATTCTCCACTGGCGCCGCGGTCCGGCGGGCCCGCAACGCAGCCAAGCTCACCACCACCGAGTTGGGCAACGATGAGATGAATGCGCTGTTCCAGGCGGTGGTCGAGGCGACCGAAGAGGCGATTTACGACGCCCTCTTCATGGCGACCACCGTCGAAGGCAACGGCAATCGCGTGGAGGCGCTCCCGCTGGAAGAAGTGAAGCGGATTCTGGCCCGCAGAGGAGCAGGTCACTAGTGTTGGAGGAGCACCCCGCCCTTCGGAGATGCAAAATGCTTCACCGCACCTCGCTCCTCCTCGTTCTCCTCGCGCTTGGCTGCAAAGGGCGGTTCATCGAACCGGACTTGCCGGGCACTGGTGAGCCCCCCATTACCAACGCCGCGCTCGCCATTCGGTTCGGCGGGCCAGGGGCGGAGCTCGTGACCGGCGCGGTGACGGATCCGGCCGGCAATGTCTACCTGGCCGGCAGCTTCACCGAATCGGCCGACTTCGATCCCGGCAGCGGCATCACCGCGCTTACCAGTCTCGGCGGCAGCGACGGGTTTCTGGCCAAATACTCCGCGGCTGGTGCGCTGCTCTGGGTTGCTCAGCTCGGCGGAAGCAGCACGGAAACGGTGACCGCGCTGGGACGCGACGCGGCGGGCAATCTGTACCTGGGCGGCAGCTTCGCCGGCTCGACCGACTTCGATCCCGGCTCCGGGCTCCAGGTCCTCAACAGCCTGGGTGGCGAGGACGGTTTCGTCGCGAAGTATGCCTCCACGGGAGACCTGATTTGGGCCCGCCGTTTCGGGGGAACCGGCAGCGACGAAGTGAACGATCTCGCCGTCGATGTCACGGGCGCATCGTATGCGGCGGGCGTGTTTTCCGGCCAGGCGAACGCGGTGCCCCATGGCACAACGACCATCGTGGGTGATGGGAGCGAGCCCGACGGCTTCGTGCTCTCGCTCGACGCTGCGGGCGCCGTGCGCTGGGCCTTCCCGCTGGGCGGACCACTGGCGGACGCGGCGAGCGCGATTGCCGTCTCGAGCACCGGCAGCGTCGTGGTGGCGGGAAGCTTCCGGGGCAGCGCCAATTTTTCCCGCAACGCGGCGCCGCTCCCCCTCACGTCACAGGGCAGCGCCGATGTTTTCCTGGCAAGCTATTCGACCGCGGGCCTGCTCCAATGGGCAAAGGGCATCGGCGGACTCGGCGAGGAATCGAGTGCTTCCGGGGGCCTGACGCTCGACCCTCAGAACGAGATTGCGCTGCTTGGATTCTTCTCGGGCAACGCGGACTTCGACGCCGGGTCCGGAACGGTGGCAAAGACCAGCATCAGCACGGCGGACCTCTTCCTGGTCCGCTATGACGCGGCCGGAGGCTTTTCCTCGGTGCTGACGGTGGGCGGTCAGGGCAGCGTGCTCGGAACGCGCGCGCTGGCCGACGTGGACGGCAGCGTCCTGGTGACCGGATCGTTCAGCGGCGCGATGGATTTCGACCCCGGGGCGGGGACGTTTAATCTGGCCAGCCTGGCCCAGGCCGGGGCCACCGACGCGTTCGTCGCGAGGTATTCGGCGGCAGGCGGCCTGCTCTGGGTCAGCCGATTCGGCGAGGCAACCAGCGTGAGCGAGCGAACCAACGGCGGGACGGCCCTGGCGCTCGATCCTGGCCTCAATGTCATGGTCTCCGGGCGGTTTTTCGGCTCGCCGGATTTCGATCCGGGCAGCACGGCATTCCGTCTCACCAGCGTCGGTGGTGCCGATGCCTTCCTGGTGAAGCTCACCCCCGCGGGCACGCTGGCCACCACGCCCTGATCCGCGGCGCTGATTCCGTCGTACTAGCCCCGTTCCCGGAGGACCCATGACCCTCTTGTTCCTGGCAACTCTCAGCGGCGCGCCGCCCGCTGCGACGCCCCGCAGTGCCGCGGAGCCCCTCGTCGTCAGCACTGCCTGGCTGGCCGATCACCTGCACGACAAGGGCCTGATCCTCTTTCAGATTGGCGACCGCGCCACGCGGCCCGTCTATGACTCCGCCCACGTCGCCGGGGCACAGTTCCTCGCGCCGCTCTCGGAGTTCTCCAAGCCGCGGGTCGAGGGTACGCTGAGCCTCGAGCTGCCCAGTGTGGAAACGCTGGACTCCGTCCTCGAGTCGAAGGGGATTTCCAACGATTCGCGTATCGTGCTCTACTTTGCCCGGGAGTACTTCAGCCCGACCTCGCGCGCCGTGTTTACGCTCGAATACATGGGGCTGGGCGGAAGGGTTTCCATCATGGATGGCGGCCTCGAGGCGTGGAAGGCGGAAGGCAGGCCGGTCACCGCGGAGGTGCCCGTCGTCACCCCGGGACACTTTACGCCGCACCCGCACCCCGAGCTGGTGGCGGACGCCGAGTACGTCAAATCCCATCTCGAGGACAAAGCCGTGCGCGTCGTGGACGCGCGCGATACCGCGTTCTATAACGGCCGCGACACCCATCAGGGCCGCAACGGGCACATCCCCGGCGCGGCCAGCATCTACTTCGGGCGCGTCGTGGACTCCACCGGCAAGTTCCTGAGTCCCGTGCAGCTCAACGCCGTCTTCACGGACGCGGGCGTCAAGCCGGGCCAGACCGTCGTGACTTATTGTCACATCGGCCAGCAGGCCACCTTCGTCTGGTTCGCCGCGCGCTACCTCGGCTACAACGCCAAGCTCTACGACGGCTCCTTCCAGGACTGGGCCGCAAGGATGGAGCTCCCGGTGGTGAACCCCACCGCTCCGAAACCGGAGTGAGTATGCACCTGCTCCTGCTCGCGGCGGCACTGCTGTCCCCCAGGGCGGATTCGCTGGTGGTCTCGACCAGCTGGCTGGCCGCGCACGGTGCG
Organism: uncultured Gemmatimonas sp.; assembly: GCA_964649225.1. Lineage (GTDB taxonomy): Bacteria > Gemmatimonadota > Gemmatimonadetes > Gemmatimonadales > GWC2-71-9 > JABFSM01. Next base: position 27,724 of record CAZYPO010000004.1, read on the forward strand.
GACCCGGATCTGGTCATCCTGCACCTCGCCATGGACCGCGCCGAGTACGACCAGGGGCACGTTCCCGGCGCGCGCTGGGTCAATCCGCACGAGTTCTTCCTGTCCGGCACGCCGGGGGTGGAGCTGCCCACGGCCGAACGGCTCGACTCCGCCCTCGAGGCCCTGGGTATCAGCGAGCACTCGCGCATCGTCTTTTACGGCGACACCTGGATGTCGCCTCGCGTCTTCCTGGCGCTCGACTATCTCGGCTTGGGCGACCGAGCCGCGCTGCTCGATGGCGGCTTCCCGGCCTGGCGCGAAGAAAAGCGCCCGAGCTCCACTGAGACGCCCACCTGGTC
>CAZYPO010000004.1:28161-36690 GCA_964649225.1 uncultured Gemmatimonas sp.
TCCCGGCCTGGCGCGAAGAAAAGCGCCCGAGCTCCACTGAGACGCCCACCTGGTCACTCGGCTGGCATCCCAGGCTCTACGACGGATCGATGAGCGAGTGGAGCCGCAAACCGGAATTCCCCATGTCGACCGGCGCCACGCCGCGCACCAGCCCATGAAATCCAGCAGATTCTTCCGCCTCATTGCGGGGCTCGTGCTTCTCCCGGCCACCGCGCCGGCCCAGGACAACTGCGGCCAGCGGGAGCCCGCGCCTGGGCTGCTGCTTTCGGCGCAATGGCTCAAGAATCACCGCCAGGATCCCGACCTCATCGTGCTTCAGGTGGAGCGCAGCCGTGCGCCCTTCGACTCGGCGCACGTGGCCGGCGCACAGTTCGTCGCGATGAGCGACTTCACCACCAAACGGGGGGAGCTGCTTACCGAGCTGCCGCCGCTTCCGCAGCTTGATGACCTGCTCGAATCGCTCGGCATCGGCGCTCACGGCCGCATCGTGCTCTACGGCGAGATCCTCCCGGTTACCCGGCTGTTCTTCACGCTCGACTACCTCGGCCTGGGCGATCGGGTTTCGGTGCTCGACGGCGGGATCAGTGCCTGGCGCGAGGTGAACGGCGCGACGACCGTGCTTCCGCCGCCACCACCGCCGCGGACCAGGCTCACCCTTCATCCGCGGGCCGCACTCCTCGCCGACGCCGCCTGGGTCGAAGCGCATCGCGGCGACCCGCGCATCGCCTTGCTCGACGCCCGGAGCCGGGAGGAATTCGAGGGGACCAAAGTGGAGGAGGGCGTGGCGCGGCCCGGACACATTCCTGGCGCGCAGAATCTGGAGTGGTCCACCCTGATTGCCGACGGCCGCTTTCGCGCCAGGGCGGAGCTCCAGCAGCTCTTCGCCGGGGCGGGTGCAACGCCGGGCAAGGAGTTGGTCACCTACTGCCGGGTCGGCTCCCGGGCGAGCGCCGTGTACTTCGTCGGCCGGCTGCTGGGTTACCCCGTGCGGCTCTATGACGGATCCATGAACGACTGGGGGAGCCGCAAGGAGTTGCCGGTCGTCGGTCCCGCCAAACCCTAGCCGATCCGGAATACGACCGGCTGCAGGGTGCGCTGCCGGACCGGCCGGCCGCGCACTCGCGCCGGACGGAAGAGCGATTTCTCTACCGCCTCCATCGCCGCCGCGTCGAATCCGGGTCGCGAGCGCTCCAGCACGCGCACGGATGCTGACTCGACGTGTCCCGTGCTGTCGATGATGAACTCCAGCAGGACTTTCCCTTCGAGGCCGGCCTGCTGCAAGACTGGCGGGTATCTGGGAGACGGTTGCTTGATGACCGCGGCGGGCTCATCGACCTCCGTGGCGAGTAGCGCGTGCCCGTCGGTGGCCGAGTCGCTCCTGCCCGGCCCCCCGAAACTCGTTGTCGCGATGCGCCGCAGCGTCGAGAGATCGAGCCCGGGGCCTACCGTTACGGGTGGAATGGTCGTGGGAATATCCGGCGTCGGCGCGGAGAAGACTCCCTTCGGCCCCGGAGCGATCATCGCGCCGCCGTCGGCGTGGAGGGGGTCCTGGCGTTCTGGCTCCAGGGAGCGGGACACGAAGGGGTCGAGTACCACGTCCCCTACGAGGGGCGGCTCGTCAGCCGGGAGCGGTGGCTTCGCCGCTGCATAGAGAATCACACCATGAAACGCCGCGGCCAGCAGGAATCGGCCAGGGGTCAATCGTCGTGCGGCTGCGGAGGCGGACAACAGGTCGAGCATGGCGACGCTCCGAAAGGGCTGCTCCCAATCAAGGGATCACACCTTTCGCCCCGCTGAGCGCTCCATGACAAACCGATGAGGGTCCGATGAGAGAAGCCGATGCGCCTAGTGTCTGGCGCTGAACCGATCCAGGAACTCGCGCTCCCCCGGCGTCAGGCTGCCGATCCCCTCCGCGCTGATCTTGTCGAGGATGCGGTCGAGCTCGTCGCGGTTCACTTCGTGCAACTGATCGCGGCGGATCTTCTTCCAGCGCTCGAAGGCACTCGAGGTGGTCTCGAGTCGGCGTGCCGAAGGCAGGGTGGCCCGCCGAAACTTTTCCATGCCCGAGCGGCTCGCTTGCAGCCGCAGAAAGAGATAGCCGCCGACGAAGCCCCCGAGGTGTGCGAAGTGAGCGATGCCCCCGCTCCCACTGAATCCGCCCCACAGAGCCAGGGCCGTGGTGAGCACGATGAGATAGCGCGCCTCGATCGGAATAATGCCCCAGATCAGGATCCGATCTCGCGGCCAGAACCAGGCGTAGCCCAGCATCACACCGAACACCGCCCCCGACGCGCCGATGATCGCGGCATGCGGAGTAAACACCAGAGAGAGCAGCGCCCCCATGATGCCGCTGCAAAAGTAGAGGCCCAGAAAGGCGCCGCCGCCGAGGCGATTCTCCAGCCGCGGCCCGAAGAAGAACAGCGCGAGCATGTTGAAGAAGAGGTGGCCCAGCCCGCCGTGCAGAAACATGTAGGACACGAAGGTCCAGGGCTCCCGCCAGGCCTGGGCCGGCACCAGGACGAAGCGGTCCATCATCCCGGGCGCCTGGACTGTCAGAAAGAAGACCAGCACATTGGCCAGGATCAGCCGCAGGACCCACCGGCTCACGGCACACCGTCCCGCACGCGGCGCTCACTCGGGTAGCTCACGATGTGCTCCCACTCGCGCGCATCGGAGCGCGCCACCACGGCCACGACCGGGTCGGTCTCGCTCAGGTTATACACCTCGTGCGGCACGCCGGATTCGATGAAGATGAAATCCCCCGCCTGGTTTTCGAGCGTGTGCCGCAGCCCTTCGCCGTAGGCATGGCGCACCCGGCCTTCGAGGATATAGAGCATCACCTCGAACTCGACGTGAATGTGCGCGTAGGCGACCCCGCCGGGTGGAATGGTGGCGACGTTGAGGGAGAGGTGCCGCGCGGCGACGTTCGCCGCCGACAAGCCGCCTTTGTAACCAATGCCGTTCCAGCTCCGGCAAAGCCCACTGCCCCGGAGGGTGCTGATTCCGCCCAGCTGTTCGGCCGCGGGAATCGCGGCTTCGTTGCTCATGCCGCGGCCGCCCGCGCGGGGCGACGACGACGACGCTGGCGAGGTGGGCGCGTGGGGGCGCGGAGATCCACGGCGCCATTGGTGAGCATCTCGAGATAGGTCACACTGTCGGGTCGCACGGTGAGCTGAAGAAAGGCGGGAAGGGTCTGCAACTGCTGGGCACTGAGATGGCCGGGCAGTGCCTGCGGAATCGAACCGGTGCCGAGCGTACCTCCTCCGTTCCAGTACATGCCGCGGCCGAAGTAACTCCGGATCAGCACGCTGGAGGGCCGCGCGGGGAGCGAGCGCACGTTCTCGGCGAATTTCCCAAAGTTGCCCTGCCGGAAGAGGTACATCTCCACGTTGGAAACGTAGAACGCGGATACCGGCAGCTCCGTCTCCCGCAGGTACGCGGCGATCGCCTTCATGGCGCCGGGACCGGACAGATCGCCCACCACGGGAACCACCAGGTCGCGGCGCTGCAGCTCCCGGACCACGCGAAAGCGCTCCTCACTCGCGAGGTAACTGCCGGGATGGCCGTCCAGATCGGTGGCGAGATAGAGCTGGCGCTCAGTCGGGTAATCCGGGCGCGAGGGGCGTCCGCGGCTGCTGAAGGTGATCTCCAGGCCACGGGCCAAAAACTCCTGGTGGAAGCGGCCCAGCGTCACCCGATCGGAATCCGTAAGCGCCACCCCGAAACGCGTCACCCGGTCCATCAGCTCGGCGTGATTGCGCGTCTGCAGTGCAGAATCGCCCGGGGTAATATCGAGATAGGTCAGGATGTCCTCGAGCGGCTGATCGGTCCAGCGGCTCAGCAGCGGCGGTGCCGGCCGGCCGTAGAGCAGGCAGAGATACTCCATCCGGTTGCGTGACACCTCGAAGATTGCCTTGAACAAGAGATGCAACAGCAGGTTGTCGCGCCGGATGTCGATCAGTATGGCAAGCTCGGGCTTGATCTCGGCGAGATAGGAAAAGTTCTGTTCGGGTCCCACACCAAGATACGCGCCACCCTGCACGCCCAGGGTCCGCAGCGCCGGGAGTACATGGAGATACGAGGTCTCGTTGGAGACCAGATTGTCGCTATCGAAATAGCCACCCGGCTCGGAAAGTCGCGCGACCAGGCGCGCGAAGTCGGTCCCCTGTCGGGCGGATGCCGGCGCGGCGAGGAACAGCAGAAGCGGAATGCCGAGCCAGTGCTTGCGAATCACGGTGGGACCTCGGCCGGTCGGAGACGCAGGTATCGTGGAGCCTATCGCCGGTGGGCTGTCGGGACAAGGTGACCGCGGATAGGTTCTCGAGATGCCCACCGCTCTGCGTGTCGCTTTGGCGCTGCTCATCCCGGTAGCTCCCGCGTGTGGCCAGGGCCGTCCGCCTGTTTCGGCCCAGCAACCTCAGTGCGACGCCGGTAACGGAGCGATCACCCTCGCCCCGGGGTTCTGCGCCGCCGTGTTCGCGGATGAAATCGGGGTGGCCCGGCATGTGGTGGTCGGCGCCGACGGGACTGTATACGTGGCCCTGGAAGCGGGCTCCCGCACCAGCGCGGGCACCTCTCGGCGGCGCGAAGCCGGCGGCATCGTGGTGCTCCGCGATACGGATCGTGACGGGCGCGCCGACCTGGTCCACCGAATTCCGACCGGTGGAGGCACCGGCATCGCGCTCAGCGGCGACTGGCTCTACTACTCCACCATGACCACGGTCGAGCGGGTGCGTTTGAGCGCCGACCGGCTCGGTGCGGCCGGACCCCCGGACACTCTGGTCGTGGGAATCCCGGCCGAGGGGCACATCAGCAGGAGCCTGGCGTTCGACGACAGCGGCGGGATGTTCGTGCACGTGGGATCGGATTCCAACGTGTGTACCGCCCGCGGGACGCGCCAGGGGCCCGATCCGTGCCCCGAGTTACCGATGCGGGCCGGCATCTGGCGCTACGCCGCCGACAAGCTGCGGCAACACCACCCCGAGGCTGGTGAGCACTGGGCCGCAGGCATTCGGAACGCGGTGGGCCTCGCGTGGGATTCGCTCACCCGAAAGCTGTACGCCGCCTCGCATGGCCGGGATGGCCTCGCGACCCTGTGGCCGCAGCTCTATACCAGCGAGCAGAGCGCAGAGCAGCCTTCAGAGGAGTTCGTGCAGGTCAATCAGGGTGACGATTTCGGCTGGCCATACTGTTTCCACGACAACGCCCTGGGGCGGAAGGTGCTGGCTCCGGAATACGGAGGCGATGGCCGCACCACCGGACGGTGCACCGCGGCAAAACAACCGGTCATCGGCTTCCCCGGTCATTGGGGACCCGACGGGTTGTTGTTTCTCAAGGGGACTGCGCTGCCTTCCAAGTATCGCGGCGGGGCACTCGTCGCCTTTCACGGGTCCTGGAATCGGGCTCCGCTGCCGCAAGCGGGATATAAGGTGGTTTTCGTGCCCCGCGCCGGCACGGGCTTCGGGCATTCCTACGAGACGTTTGCAGATGATTTCGCCGACGGACGGCTGGATCCCGGTGGCGCGGTCCACCGCCCGGTGGGGATCGCCGAGGGCCCCGACGGAGCGATTTACCTCACGGACGATCAGCGGGGGCGCGTGTGGCGGGTCGTGTACGTGGGAGGACGCTAAATCACCCGGACGATCCATTCTCCCACGAAATACCCGAGTACCGCAACGCCCAGCCCCACGACAAACATGTCCATCCCGCTGCGCACTACTCCGCGCCCGGTAAAGAAGCTTCGCGCCGCGCCGACCCCGAAGTGAGAGAGCATCGCGACGGCGAAGGAGGTCCAGATGGCCCAGGGACTCCGGCTCAGCAGCAGCGGCGCGACCGGAATGAGCGCGCCGAAAGCCGTGGCAATCCCGGTGACCCAGCCCTCGCGCATTGGTGTACTGGTCGCGTCGGCGATCTTCAGCTCTTCGCGGACCTTCTCTTCCAGGGCTTTGACTGGATCGGCCATCATCGCCGTAGCCAGCTGCCCCGCCTGGCCGGCGGGAATGCCCTTGGCCTGGTAGATCAGCGAAAGCTCCTCGCGCTCGAGCTCCGGCATGAGCCGGATCTCCTCGCGCTCCATCGCAATCTCGTGTTCGAAGACTTCCCGCTCGCTCTTGGCCGCGAGATACCCCGAGGAGCCCATCGACAGCGCGTCTGCCACCATCCCAGCCAGGCCGGCGACGACGACCGCGTGGGTCGCGCCTCCTCCCAATCCGGCCTGCGCGCCCACCATTCCGGCCACCAGCCCAAAGTTGGCGGTGAGTCCGTCGTTGAAGCCGTAGACCACGTTGCGCAGGAATCCCCCGGCCCCGGTCTTATGCCAGGGTTCCCCACTGGCGCCCTCGACCAGGCCCGCCAGCCGCTCGGCGTGAGACTTGGACTCCTTGGCCAAGATCAGAGCGGTGGGGGCAGCCGCCCCGTCGGGAGCATCCCGGTACATCTGGAGGTACCCTTTGACCTCCCGCCCCTCCTCCTCGAGCAGGAAAGGCAGCAGCACGTGGCTGCCGATCCGGCGGCCCAGCCAGGCCATCAGGCGGGCGCGGCCGGAGGGCTTGGGCCGGACGACCTCATGGCCCTGCTCGGCCAGAAGGCGCTGCCACACCACCACGTGGCGATCCTCGACGTCGGCGAGCTGGCGGTAGATCTGCCCGCGGGTGGGATCGGGTTCGGCCGCTGCCAGCTCTCGATACAGGAACGCCGCGTCGGCTTCGTCTTTGAGATGGTGCAGCCAGGCAGGGGGCGCGGAATGAGGCATGGCGGACGGCCGGACAGGCGGAAGGTTGGACGGGGCCGTAACTCAGCGCCCCATAATAGCACATCGGGGCAGGCTGCGACGAAGCCGTTGCCCGAGGCATCTTTAGGACGTGCCGACCAGGATTCTCTTCATGGATGCCTTCGGGCTGGCGAACGCCGACGCGGTGCTCCCCGGAGTCAAGGCGGGCCATCCGGCGGCGCAAGAGGCCTTGTACCGCGCCTTCGAGGCGCCGGTCTTTAACCTGGCCCGGCGGATGTGCCGTACCACTGAGGATGCGGAAGACGTGCTGCAGGAGACCTTTTTGGAAGTATTCCGCAGCATCGGTAACTACCGCGGGGAGGGAAGCCTCTGGGGCTGGGTGCGCACCATCGCCTCGAGCAAGGCGCTGATGCGGCTCCGTCGCAACAAGTACCGGGAAACCGATGAATTGCAGGACGATGTGGTGCCGTTGCGACGAGAAGACACCGCGCTCCGGATGGATCTCGAGGCGGCCCTGGAACGGCTGAACGGAACCTCGCGTGCCGTGGTCTGGCTGCACGACGTCGAGGGGTACACCCACGAAGAAATCGCAATGATGATGAATAAGACGGTGAGTTTTTCGAAGTCACAGCTGGCGCGGGCCCATACCCGGCTGCGCCGGTGGTTGGGGGAGGAGGTCCCCGCATGACCCATTTGACGATGGAGCAGCTGCTCGCTCTGCGCGAGCCGGGGCTGGAACCGGGAGTGCAGGGCTGGCGGGATCACGCCGCGGCTTGCGAGCTCTGTCGCGGCGAGCTCGACCGGATGGACCAACGGGTGGCGCGGATCCGGGCGTTGCCCGCCCTGCAGCCGGCCCGCAACCGCTTTGCCGAAATCCAGGCCCAGTACCGGCGTGGCCGCGTGCGGGGCAGGCTCCTGGTGCTCTCGCTGAGCGGGCTGGCGCTTGCCGCCACCGTGGCGCTGGCCGTGGTGCTCGGGCCGCGCATCGGCGCAGGGCCCGCCGCGGCCCAGCTGTCCGAACAGCAGGAGCTGGACGACATCATCGCGCGGTCCCGCCAGCTCGAGAGTGCCATTGAAGATTACAACCCCGAGCGGCGGGTCACCGACGGTCGCACGGCGGTGGTCGCCGCGTCGCTCGAGGACCGGCTGGCGCGGGTGGATCGCCAGCTGCAGCTGGTGGACTTGATGGATCAGAGGGTGCGCCCGCAGCAAGCGCTCCGGCTCTGGCGCGAACGCGTCGGCTTGCTGGATGCGCTGGTGGATGTGCATACCACGGGCGCCCAAATCGTGCGGTATTGACCGCGAGGAGTGGATGACATGATTGCAGTTCGCAGTTTCGTTTGCAGTGCTCTCATCGCCGCCTCGGCCTGGCCCGCGGCAGCGGCGGCGCAGGAGCGCCGGCCCGAGTCTCGCCCCCGCATCTACGTTGGCGGCGGCGATGATCCCACGGTCATCAAGAACCGGATCCGGCTGGTCACCCAGCGCCGCGCCCGGCTCGGCGTCAACGTCGACCTGCGTGCCAGCGACAACGACTCGATCGGCGCCACGATCGAATCGGTTACGCCGGGAGGCCCCGCGGCCAAGGCCGGCATCAAGAGCGGCGACATCATCACCCGCCTCAACGGAAAAGCCCTGGTCGCCAGCGACGGCAAGAAAGCCGGTGAGGAGGAGTCCCTTCCCGCACTGCGCCTGATCGAGATCGCCGCCCAGCTCAAGCCCAACGAAACGATCAGCGTCGAGTATCGGCGGGATGGCGCCCTCAAGACCAGCTCGCTGGTGACCGGCGATGAGCCCGTCAT
>CAZYPO010000004.1:36790-44724 GCA_964649225.1 uncultured Gemmatimonas sp.
GGCGACAGCTTCAAGCTCGAGATCATGCGCAACAAGTCCCGGACCACGGTGACCGGGAAGCTGGAGAAGCCCAAGGACGAGTAGACTGCACCGCAGTGCATAGGAAGCAACGCGAGGGCGGCCAGATGGCCGCCCTCGCCGTTTCCGAGTCAATCGCCAAGACAAGGGGCCGGAGTTATAGTAGGGGACGATGTTTGCCAGGACGCTCTGATATGGCCGTACAGGACGCCGAGGGCCGCATCATTCCTCCCGCTCGAGCCCGGCGGCCCGGTGATGAGGAGAGCCCCGATGTCTGGGGGTTTCGCGACTCGGCCTTCACGGTTTGCCCCAGCGGGAGTGTCCTGCTCACCGGGTCACGGTACCCCGTCAGCGGGGTCGAGCTCCCGGATCTGCTGCCCTGGATGCGCCGGGTTCTCGCAGTCGAGCTTCCCCCGGGCGATACCCACGACTCACAGTATCCGCCGTCGCTGCCTCCGGCGCGCATCAATCCGGGCTTCCTCCGGGAAGCTGGAGAGCTGCTGCCGGAGCACGCCATGGCGGACGCTCCGGAGGTCCGGCTGCGGCACGGTCACGGCCACACGCTGGAGGAGATGTACCTCATCAAATACGGCCGGATCGAGCGGGTACCCGATCTGGTGGTCTATCCCGAAACGGACGCCCAGGTTGCCGCGCTGGTAGCCGCGGCCGCGCGCCACGACGTGTGCCTGGTGCCCTACGGGGGCGGGACCAACGTCACCGATGCGCTGCGCTGCCCGGTCGAGGAAGACCGCATGATCGTCGTAGTGGATCTGGCGCGGCTCGACCGGATCCTCTGGATCGATCCCGTCAACCTGATGGCCTGCATTGAAGCGGGCGCTGTGGGCCGCCACCTCCAGGACCAGTTGGCGGAGTACGGCTTCACGCTCGGGCACGAGCCGGATAGCGTAGAGTTCTCGACGCTGGGCGGCTGGATCGCGACCCACGCTTCGGGCATGAAGAAGAACCGCTACGGGAACATCGAGGACCTGGTGCTGGACCTCACGGTGGTTACCGGGCTCGGGGAGCTCTCCCGCAGCGCGGTGGCGCCACGGGAATCGGTCGGCATCGATCCCCGGCGCTGGATGTTCGGCTCCGAGGGAACGCTGGGGATCATCACCCGGGCCGTCGTGAAGATCTTTCCGCTGCCGGAGGTGCAGCGCTACGACGCGGTGCTCTTTCCCAGCTTCGAAGCGGGTGTCGCCTTCCTGTATGATCTGACCCGGGAAGCGGTGCCGCCGGCCAGTGTCCGCCTGGTGGACAACCTGCAGTTCCAGCTCAGTCAGACCCTGAAACCTCGCGCCACCGGCGCGCGGGCAATGAAGCGAAAACTGGAGAAACTCCTGGTGACCCGGCTGCGCGGCTTCGATCCCGAGCGGATGGTAGCCTGTACCGTGGTGTACGAGGGCACGCGCCATGAAGTCCAACAGCAGCAGAATGAGGTGATGCGGCTGGCGCGCCGGCACCGGGGCATGCGGGCCGGGGCGGAGAACGGCAAGCGCGGCTACCAGCTCACTTTCGGTATCGCCTACCTGCGCGACTTCGTGATGCGCCACTACATCCTGGGCGAGTCCTTCGAGACCTCGGTGCCCTGGAGCCGGGTGCTTGCCCTCTGCGAAAACGTCAAGCAGCGCCTGATCCGGGAGTGTGCCGCGCGCGGCATCCCGGGACGGCCGTTCGTGACCGGCCGGGTCACCCAGGTTTATCAGACCGGCGTTTGTGTCTATTTCTACTTCGGTTTTTGTCACAAGGGAGTGCAGCGGCCAGTCGAGGCGTTCGCCGAGCTGGAGCACTCCGCGCGAGATGAGATCCTGCGCTCGGGCGGCTCGCTCTCCCACCACCACGGCGTGGGTAAGCTGCGGCGGGAGTTCCTTCCGCAAATCATGTCGCCCGCCGCGCTCACCTGGAGCGCCGAAGTCAAGCGCGCAGTCGACCCCGCCAATGTGTTCGGCATTGCCAACCAGCTGCTCGGCGCCGAATCCGCCGGGCGGCGGGTGGGGTGAGCAAGCCCATGCCCTCCGGCCGGGAGTTCCTGCTGACCGGCGTAACCGGATTCCTCGGGAAGGTCGTGCTCGAGGAGCTGTTGCGCCGGCGCGAGGAGCTGGGGGTGGAGCGGGTCCACGTACTGATCCGCCCCCGGAAGCAGCGGCAGGCGGCGGAGCGATTTGGGCGGGAGGTCGCCGGGTCGCCGTGCTTCTCAAGGCTGGCACCGGATTGGACTCGCTACGTCTCGGTGGTGCAGGGCGCGCTGGAAGAACCCGGGCTGGCCATCGATGCGAAGAGCCGGGGCGAGCTGACGGCCCGGGTCACCCACATCATGCACGCGGCCGCGTCGGTAAGCTTCGACCTCCCCCTGGCCGAAGCCGCGCGGGCCAACGTGGCGACCAGTCTCAACCTGCTCGAGCTGGCGCGCGGCTGTCCCGGACTGCAACGGCTGATCTACGTGTCGACCGCGTACGTCACGCCGCATCCCGGCGAGGGGATTCCGATTGAAGAGGTGCTGGCGCCGCTGCCCGAGCCCGCCGCCGAGCTCTACCGCTCGATTCTCGAGGGCCAGTGTGATGAAGCGGTTCTGCTCAAGCGCTCCGGGCACCCGAACACCTACACGCTGACGAAGTCGCTGGCGGAGCACCTGCTGGTGGAACGCTGCGGCGAGCTTCCGCTCGCGATCATCCGGCCCAGCATCATTTCGGCCAGCTGGCGGCATCCCTTCCCCGGCTGGATCGACAGCACCTCGGGGTTTGCCAGCTTCGCGCTCCTGATCGGCATGGGCCATCTCCGCGCAGTGGCCGGCTTGCCCGGGACGCGGCTCGATCTGGTTCCCGTGGACGAGGTGGCCGGACGGATGCTGGAGGAATGTGCTGCCGGCACGGCGCGGGAGTCACAGCCCGTGATCCGCCACGCTGTGGCGGGCCTGGGGCGCACCATTCGACTTTCCGAGGTGGGAGATCGGATCACCAAGTTCTTTTCGGTGCACCAGGTGGAGCGGCGACCGGTGGTGAAGTATCTCGGGCGGCACGGCCCTGGCTTCCGCCTGGCCGAAAGCGTGCACCACCGCATGGCCATTGCCGCGGCGGAACTGCGCTCCCCTTCCCTGCGCCGCGCGACGGGCCAGCTCAAAGCCCGGCTGGCCTACCTGAACCGCGTCTTCCCCTATTTCACCTGCAACTGCTTTGCCTTTGCGTCTTCGGGCCCGTTCGACGGGACATTCGATGCCGGGAGCTACGTCACCACCGTGTGCCGCGGCGCCTACCGCCACCTCCTGCATGGCGACGACACGCAGTGGACCTTGGCAGGCCGCACCCATCGGGGCCACGGCGGCGACTTGCGCTGGGTGCTCAAACAGCCCGAGGGGAATCTCGGGATTCGCTTCGGCGGGTGGGTGGTGACCAAGCTGCTGCGGCGGGCGGTGGAGCGGGTGACGGTGGACATTCCTTCCTTCGAGGCGGCGCGTAAGGCGGCGCCGGAAGGAGCGCCGCTGGTGCTGGTCCCGAACCACCGTAGTTATCTCGACTTCGTGCTGTGCTCTTATCTCTGCTTCGCGCGACCCGACCTCGGGATCCGGATCCCCCATATTGCCGCCGCGATCGAGTTTGGGCGGATCCCCCTGCTCGGGCGCCTGCTGAGCTCGCTGCATGCCTTTTATCTGCGGCGCGGGACCGGGAAGGAAGATCCGGAACTCACCCGGCGGGTGCACCAGCTGATCGAACAGGGTAAGACGCTCGAGTTTTTCATCGAGGGACAGCGGAGCCGGACCCGAGAGTTTCTGGCCCCGAAGCGCGGCCTGCTGCGCTGTCTTCAGGCCACCGGGCGCACCTGCACCCTCTTGCCGGTGGCGTTCTCCTACGACCGGGTTCCCGAGGAAGCCGCCTTCGCGATGGAGCTGGCCGGCCTGCCCAAGCCCCGCATGCGGCTGGGAACGCTGCTCCGCTGGGCCTTCCGTGCCTGGCGCGGCAAGATCGACCTGGGGCGGGTCCATCTCGCCTGCGGGGCTCCGGTGACACTGGGGCGGGACTGTGACGTGCAGTCGGTGAGCCACGAGGTCATCCGGAGACTCGAGAGCGCCACGGTCGCGACGACGTACCACCTGCAGGCGTATCTCTCCCGCTACCCGATCGACGGGTTGGATTCAGGGTGGCTGCGGAACGCCATCGAGGCTCGCGGCGGCCGGGTGCTGGAGAGTTTGCTGAAACCACCGCCCGATCTCGACCCACTCGTCGCCGCGAGCCTTCGCCACCAGTTCTCCCATCTCTTTCAGACCAATGGGACGGGAGATGAGCGGCTGACGCTGCTGCACTACACCCTGTTTCCGTCCCAGCGAGAGGGCCGGCGCGAACGCGAGCCCGCCGGTTGAGCGCAAGCTCCTCGGGCGGGCCCTGGCTCGTCACCGGGGCGAGCGGCTTTCTGGGGCGCCATCTGCTGGAAGCAATCGAAGCCGATCCCGATCGGCGGCCGCCCATTGCGCTGGTGCGCAACGAGCCCAGCTGGCGGGAGCTGGAATGGACCGGCGCGCTCCCACGGGTGCGCACGCTGACAGGCTCGGTCACGGAACCAGAGGGCTGGACCCATAACCCGGCGCTCGATGGCCTCGCGGGCATCTTCCATCTCGCGGCCCTGGTGCGGCACGGTCGCCGGGATGCAGCGGCGGTGCGGCACACCAACGTCGAAGGCACCCTCAACATGGCGCGGCTGGCCGCGGCACGCGGTTGCCGGCTCCTTTTCGTTTCGACTTCGGGAACGGTGGGCTGCTTCCGGCGGCCCGGCCAATCGCCGGAGGAGGACGCTCCCTATTGCGAGCGGGAGGTCGCTGGATGGCCCTACTACCGCTCCAAGATCGAAGCCGAGCGAGCGGCGCGGCGCCTGGCAGGCGAGCTTGGAGTCGAGCTGGTCATCCTGCGCCCGCCCGTCCTGCTGGGACCGGGCGATCATCGTTTCCGCTCCTCGGAGCATGTGCTCCGGCTCCTGCGCGGCAAAGTTCCCTTTCTCATCCGGGGTGGAATGCACTTCGCGGATGTCCGCGATGTGGCCCAGGCGCTGGTGCGGGCGATGGAGCGACCGGTCGTGCGGCCGGTCTATCATTTGCCGGGAACCGTCTGCAGCGTCGAGGACTTCTACCGGCGGACGGCAGAGCTCTCGGGTCGGCGGGCCCCCGGGGCCATCGTTCCGTTTCGCTTCGCCTGGCTCCTGGCCGTGCTGGCGGAACGCCTTGGCCTCAAACTCCTGCCGGAGCCAAGCCTGATCGAGATGGCCTCACACCATTGGGGGCTTGGCTCCCGCTACGCAGCGGACGAGCTCGGCTACCGGAGCAGGTCTGGCGAGGAGACCCTGGGCGCGACCATCGAGTGGCTCGCCGCAAACCACCCGGACCTGGGAACACCACGATGAAGGGCTATCGTCTGCTGGCAATTGGCTATGGCCTATTGGTGGCTCCTGGTCCCCTCGCGGCCCAGGGCCTGCCCCCGTACGCCCCCATCAACCCGGTGGCGGCATCGCGCAGCGGACTCACCACCCTGCCCTACCTCGAGCCCGGCCGGAAGTGGCGCTTCACGATCCTGACCGACTACGCCAGCTTGATCGAGTATGCCGACCTGGGGAATGTCTCGTACGTGCTCGATGCCGAGGTGCTGCGAGCCCAGTTCAGCGTGGCGCGGAGCGTCGGCAAGAACGCCTTCGTGCAGGCGGAGGGAAGCTTCAACGGGTCCTACGATGGCTTTCTGGATGGCTTCCTGGAGTGGTACCACAATCTGACCGGTTTTCGCGTCAGGGCGCGGGAGCTGCGTCCCAAAAACGAGTTCGATTACGAGATCACCCTCGCCGCTGGCCGCAGCTATCACTACGCGGCCTCATCCGGCTTCCTCGGCGATGTGCGACTGGGAGCCGGGGTGCGACATTCGCGGCATTGGCAGAGCGCGGTGTCGGTGACGCTTCCAACCAGCAGCGCACCGGCGGGGTACCGGCGCGGGACCATCTCCCTCAACGCCACCACGACGCTGCGGAGCGAGTTCTGGAAGCGATTCGTCTATGAAGGGACCTTTGGCGCGGGACATACCCCCAGGCACGGGGATCTGGCCGATCTGCAGCACACCACGTTCCTGATGCTGACCCAGGGAGTGCGGGCGCGACTGGCGGGACCGCTCCACGCCTATGCCAATGTGATCTACCACTCGGCCTACTATCAGGATACGGGAACCAACGGGCTGGACAACCGCGAACTGAGCCTCGATCTGGGGGGGATGCTTCACTTCAGGCGTGGGCCGGAATGGATCTTCGGCCTGACGGAGGACCTCGAGCCCAGCGGACCGGCGCTCGATGTGGCTTTCAGGCTGGGGGCGCGGTGGTAAAGAGGAACTGATCCATTTGCTGCAGCAGGAACTCGCGCGCCCCCGGCTCGCGAAGATTGAGCGCGTAGTGATTGATCAACTGTTGCTGCAGCTTGAGCCATTCCGCCCAACAGACCGCGCAAATCTCCTGAAAAACTCGCTGGCCAGCGGGATTGGGGAAGGGCGGGAACGGTTGCTGGTCGCGCGTCTGGCCACAGCGGGCACAGGTGATGACGGGCATGAATGAAGGGTTTACCCGACATCCCCCCGCCGCAAGGCTGTCAACCCACTCTTTGCGCCGAGGCCAGCACCCAGCCCGACCACCGCTACCGTGGCGCCGCTGATCAAAGGGAGCAGCGTAAAGGGGGCTGCCACCAGCAGCCCGGCCGCGCCGGCGAGGAACGGAGTAAGCGGCGAGCGCACCGCGTCGACGAACCGGAGCCGGCGGCGCACGAAGCCACGCGCGAAACCAAAGGCCATCACGCCGCTGACGACGGTGATCGTAATCGCGGCCAAGGCTAACAGGGTGTTCAGCACAGGACCCTCCCGGTTTTTCAAGCTCGTTTCAGTACGAAACACACCCTCAGAAGGTTTCGGGCGCTACCAGCGCAGCACACAGCTGCCCCAAACGAACCCTGAGCCGAAGGCGGTCAGTGCCACCAGATCCCCGGGGGCCAGCCGCCCCGCCCGGACGCACTCGTCGAGGGCGATAGGGATCGTGGCGGCCGTGGTATTGCCGTAGCGCTGAATGTTGTTGTAGGTCTGCTCGTCACCCAGGCCGAGCTCCTTCTGCACGGCCTCGGAGATGCGCAGGTTGGCCTGGTGTGCGATGAGCAGCTTGATCGCTTTCGCCGGCTCGCCCGCCCGGGCGAGCGCGGCGCGGACCGATTCCGGCATCCGGACTACGGCGTGCCGGAAGACTTCCCTGCCATCCATGCGCAGCCAGTAGCGCCCTTCGGCCTGCTCCTTTGCCCAGGCATCCGGCCGCACCAGTGAGCCGGGGCCCTCTACCCAGAGCTTCTCCGCGTGACGCCCGTCGCCATGCAGATCGAACGCGAGCACCCCGCGTCCCTGATCCTCAGTCGTTCCGAGCACGACAGCGCCTGCCCCGTCCGCAAAGATGACGGCGGTGTACCGGCCTTCCGTCGAGACGTCCATGCGGGTGGACTGGATTTCCTGGCCCACGACGAGAATCCGCCGAAAGGCTCCGGTCCGGATGTAGGCATCCGCGATGGAGAGCGCGTAGATGAATCCCGCGCACTGCATCCGGATGTCGATAGCGGGAATGGTCGCGGCAATCCCCAGTTCGCGCTGCAGGTAGACGCCGTTGCCGGGAAGGAAATGATCGGGAGTGCTGGTGGCGTAGAGGATCGCGTCGAGCTCGGCGGGCGCCGTGTCCGCCATCGTGAGCGCCTCGAGCGCCGCCAGCCGGCCGAGGCCGACTCCGCGCTCTCCCTCCTCGATCCAGTGGCGCTGCTGGATCCCGGTGCGCGAGCGGATCCACTCGTCCGACGTGTCCATGAGACCAGCGAGGTCGTCGTTGGTGACGACCCGGGCGGGTACGGCGTGGCCGGTTCCGAGGACGAGGCTGCGCAATAG
>CAZYPO010000004.1:44824-95157 GCA_964649225.1 uncultured Gemmatimonas sp.
TGACGACCCGGGCGGGTACGGCGTGGCCGGTTCCGAGGACGAGGCTGCGCAATAGAAGCTCCGGGAGCAGGGAGCAGGGAGGAGGGAAGCTCGCGCAGGACAGGCCCTCCAGCAAGGCGCTTCCCGGATCTCCTGCTACCTGCTCCCTGCTCCCTCCTCCCTACTCGTACCGCAACGCGTCAATCGTATTCAGAGTCGCGGCGCGCCAGGCTGGCCAGAGCCCGAAGGCCAGTCCGACCAAGGCGCTGAACGCAAAGGCGACGGCAACCGACACCGGCGAAATAATCGTGTCGAACCCGGCGAGCTTCTTCAGCAGCCACGCACCAGCGCCGCCGGTGAGGACGCCAAGCGCTCCACCCATGAGACAGAGCACCAGGGCTTCGATCAGGAATTGCTGCATGACCGTCATGCGCGTCGCGCCCAGCGCCTTGCGGACGCCGATCTCGCGGGTCCGTTCGGTGACCGAGACCAGCATGATATTCATGATGCCGATCCCGCCGACGAGCAGCGAAACGCCCGCGATACTGCCGAGGAGGACCTTAAAGGTATTGGCGGTGTCCTGCTGGGTGGCAAGGATGTCCTGCTGATTCCTGATCTGGAAATCGTTGTCACCGCCCGGACGGACCTTGTGCTCCCGCCGGAGCACCCGCTCAATGTCCACCATCCCCTGGTCCAGGGTGACCCCGTCGCGCACCAGCACCGCGATGCCGCGCAGCCGATCGGTGCCGAAAATCCGGTAGCGGGCGGTACTCAGCGGAATGACGATTTGCTCGTCCTGATTGCCACCCATGCCCGTGCTTCCCTTCGGGTTCAGGATGCCGATCACCTCGAAGGATTGGCCGCGGATCTGAATCGTCTGATGGATCAGTGCCGCGGGATTCACGTCGAGCAGAGTGGGCACTGAGGCGCCGAGCACGGCGTAGCGCTGCCTGGCGCCGTCATCGCCCTCGGTAAACATGCGTCCGTAGGGCACCTCGAAGTTGCGGACCCGGGCAAAATTCGGGGTCGCTCCGAGGATGTTGACGTTGAGATTCTTGTTGCCGTACTTCACTTGCAAGGAACGGTTCATCTCGGGCTCGACCGCCGAGAGCAGGTGGGCATCCTGGGCCAGCGCCTCTGCATCCTTGACCGTGAGACTCACCCGCACGTCGCTGGCCCGGCCCCCGAAGAACGACTGTCCGGGGTTGATGGTTAGCAAGTTCGCGCCGAGCGCCTGGATTCGCGCCTCGATCTTGCGTTGCGCGCCGGTTCCGATGGCCACTACGGCGATGACCGCCGCCACGCCGATAATGATCCCCAGCATGGTGAGCAGAGCCCTGAGCTTATGGTCGCGGATGCTGGAAAAAGCCACCCGGACCGTTTCGCCGATCATCATTAGCTGCCACCTCCCGGGGGACGGCCGCCACCACCACCACCACCACCGGTGGTCGGCCTGGCCGTGGTGCCTCCAGGGACCACGCCGCCGATGAACTGCTGGGCGCGGGTCTTGGCCTCGTTCTGCGACTGGACCAGACTCGCGCTAGGCAAGACCAGCACCGAATCAGTCGCCGTCAAGCCATTCACGACCTCGCTGTAATCCAGGTCGGTCAGGCCGGTGCGGATGTACACCGGTATCGGCTGCCCGTTCCGCATGGTGAAGACGAGGTAGTCACCCCCGAACTGAAAATCGCTGCCTCCGCGCTGCCGTCCGGCGCCGAAGCCCTCGCCGCCACCGCCGAATCCACGGCTGCCCCCACCACCCATGGCGCCGCTCCCCCGCAACTTCTGCATGATCGCCTGGTCCGCCGACGTCAGCTCCTCGCGGCTGCGGAACTTGGCGAACACCGCATCCACCTGTTTGGCGGTCACCCCCGCGGGCAGTTGAATCTCGCGACCATTCTGCATGGTGTAGCTGTTGCCCGCCGGCTTCCTGGCAATGGTATCGACCTTGACGGTATCCGTGAGTGGAGTGCGTGCGGCAAGTGCGGACCGCAAGGAATCCCGGCGCTTCAGCGCATCCGCCAGCAGCGTCCTGAGCTGGTCGTCGGGGATTCCAAGCACCTGGGCGGCGCTGGCCACGTCGCGCTGGGTGCGCAACGCCGCGTTGGGGACGGCGAGCACACTGTCGCGCTGCCCAATGTGGATTTCCACGTCAGCGTTCATGCCGGGCTTGAGCAGCCCGGTCTGGTTCTGGATCCGCACCAGCACCGGAAACATCGTGACGTTCTGCGCGGTCTCCGCGAGGGGCTCGATTTTGAGGACCTCGCCCTGGAACGGCTGGTTCGGATAGGCGGCCACGGTCACTGTGGTACGGAGACCACGTCGGATTTTCCCCATATCGGTTTCGTCCACCAGAGTACGGACCTGGACGAGGTTGAGATCCGCCATCTTGAGGAGCACGGTGCCGCCGCCCACATCGGTGGAAGGCGAAGAGATAACCTGACCCCGCTCGACGCTCTTTGAAATGATCGTCCCGGTGATCGGGGCCAGGACCCGGGTGTCCTCCATGGCGATCTTGGCGTTTTCGACCGAGACCTGCGCGCTGACCACCGTGGCCTTCGCGTTGGCGACGGCGAGCACGGCGTTCTCGTGCTCTTCCTGCGAGATCGATTGGGACTTGAACAGCTCATCGGCGCGCTTGCGCTGCGCCTCAGCGTTCTCCAAGCGCGCCCTGGCCACCTCAAGGTCGGCGGCCGACTGGTTCAGCCGGTTCCGGGGTGTGCGCTGGTCGACCAGCACCAGGAGCGTGCCATGCTCGACCGTCTGGCCGGTCTCGGCCTTCATGTCGAGAATCTCACCCGAGGCCTTGGACTTCACCTCGACGACCGTATCGGGCTGGACGGTCCCGGTCGCGCGGGCGGAGACGATGATGTTGCGCCGTTCCACCGGCACTTTCACCCAGGCGGTGACCTTCGGCTTCTCCTTGCAGCCGGCGGCGAGGAGCAGCGCGAAGGAGAGGGTGCGGGTACGCATCAGGACCTTTCCGGTGTAGCGACGTCGCGCTCGACCATGCCGTCCTTGAGATGGACCTGACGGCGAGCGTGCGCGGCGATGTCGTGTTCGTGAGTCACGAGGATGATGGTCTGTCCCTCCGTGTAGAGCTGTTCGAAGAGCGTCAGGATCTCCTCGCTGGTCTTGGAGTCGAGGTTCCCCGTGGGCTCGTCGGCCAGGATGATGCTGGGATGATTCACCAGCGCGCGCGCGATGGCGACGCGTTGGCGCTGGCCGCCGGAGAGCTCATTGGGACGGTGGGTCATGCGATCGCCCAGCCCTACCCGCTGCAGCGCTTCGGAGGCCGCCTTGCGCCGCTCCTTGGAGGAGGTGCCGCCGTAGATCAACGGCAACTCGACGTTCTGCAGCGCCGTCGCGCGAGGCAGCAGGTTGAAGGTCTGGAAGACGAAGCCGATTTCCCGGTTACGAATCCGGGCCAGCTCGTCGTCGCCGAGCTCGGAGACCCGGTGGCCGTTGAGCCAGTACTCCCCTTCACTGGGCGAATCGAGGCAGCCGATCAGGTTCATCAGCGTGGACTTGCCCGAGCCCGAGGGCCCCATGATGGCGACGAATTCGTTGCGGCGGATGGTGACGTCCACCCCGCGGAGGGCGCGCACGGTCTCGCTGCCCATCACGTAATCGCGCTTGAGATCGCGGACCACGATCACCGCATCGCTCGGCACGTCGGGGGGAAGCGCCCCCATCCGCTCTTTCGGCTTGGATACGGCGGTCACAAGGGCCTCCCGATCAGGGCGGAGATCTGCGCACGGGCGCGGACGTAGTCGAAGCGGGCGGTCACCGAATCCACCTCGGCCTGGTTAAGCGCCTCCTGCGAGGTGAGCACGTCCACGATGGTGGCGGCACCCAGGCGGTAGCGCTCCTGCTGCACCCGGAGATCCTCCGTGGCGGCCAGCACGCTGGTCTGGGTGATGGCGATGCGGAGCCGGGCGGCTTCCAGCGCGGCGACGTCGGCGGTGAAGGTGGCGAGGACCTGGCGCCGCGCCTCCGCGGCATTGGCCTCGGCGGTCTCGGCGCTCACCTGCGAGTTGACGATGCTCTGCTCGCGCTGGAAGCGATTGAAGATCGGCCAGCTGAGCCCGAGGTTCAGCTGCCGGCCCTGGAGGAAGTCGTAGTCATTGGCGCGGCTGCCGTTGAGCGACATCGAGCCCGACAGGTTGAGGGTCGGGAAATATGCCGCCTTGGCCACGCGGATCCCGGCGTGCGCCGAGGCCGCGCTCGCTTCGGCGGCTTTCACGGAAGGAGCCTGGGCCATCGCTTCGGCGCGCAGCCCTGCCGTATCGACGGCCGCGAGCACGCCGTACAGCGAGGAATCCTCCACCGCACCCACCGGTCCGTCCTCGCCGACCAGGCGGCCCAGGTCCGCTTCGGCGGTGGCGAGCGCAGTCTGCGCGTTGATCAGCTGGAGCTGCGCGTTGCCCAGGGTGACCACCGAGCGCAGCGAGTCGGGCCGGATGCCCCGCCCGGCGTGCAGCAACGCCACCGAAACCTTGAGCTGTTCCTCCGCGCGCCGGACGCTCGCCTCACGGACCCGCAGCAACTGCTCAGCCGCGAGCACATCGAAGAATTGATTGGTGGTGGTGAGCTGCTGATTGTTCAGCGCATTCGCCAAGCTCGCCTCCGCCGCGTCCCGATTGGCGTTGGCGGCCTTTTTCTCATTGCCGCGCCGGAATCCGGTAAAGAGGTCGACGTTCGAGCTGATGCTGTTGGTGACGCTCTGATTCGTCGAGTTGCCGTTGATTACCTGCCCGGTGTTCGGATCGACGCGCTGCGGACCCTCGGAAAAGCTGCGGCCGATCCCGCTGCTGAACGACAGGCTGGGGAGGAAGGCGGCCGTGGCCGAGCGCTGGCGGGCCTGCGAGTTGCGCAGCGTCCCGAAGGCTTGCACGACGCTGGGCTGCACCCGGTTGGCGCGCGCAATGGCCTCCGCGAGTGTCACCTTGGGATGCTGGGCTCCCGCCGCGCCGGCGAGCAGGAAGAAACTCACGGCAATCCAAAACGCAGGTCGCTTACCGGCGGCCATTCCTACTCCTGTCCATTTCGGCACGACGGAGGCTGTCCTGTCGCTGCAGCTGGGCGTACTTGGCTTTCTGCTCGGGCGAGAGCAGCGCGCTGATCTCATTCCGAATGAGCTGGCGTTCGGACTGGAACTGGGGGCGGAACAGTTGCCAGAGGGAGTCCATGGCGGGCTGATGCCGCTCCAGCACGACCTGGACGCTGTCGCGCTGCGCCGGGCTGAGACTCAGATCGGCGGCGAGGCGCTCGACGTAGCTCGGGCGCTTGTGCGCGCGGTGGTCCGCGATGGCGGTGAAGGCGCCACCGATGAGCCCGCCGAGCACAAAAGTGCCCACGAGCAGGAGCGCGGCCCCGCTGCGAGAACGGGTCATGGGCGCTCTCGCAAGGCGGACATAATCTCGTCGACCGCAGGCGGCTGGGACGAGACCACGGCGTGCGTGGGCAGCGAAGCGACCATCACGCCGGGATCGACTGCGGGCTGGCTGCCCTCGAACCAGGCTCCCAGCCAGAGCAGCAGTCCGGCGGCAATCGCGAGGGCCATGACGCGCGGGCGCGCCCAATCGGCCAGCACGTCCCACTCATTGGCGCGGGGCGCGCCGGCCACTGCGCCGCGCATGCGGTGGAGAAACGCTTCCGGCGCCGGTCCGGTGAGCTGCTCGCGCAGCAAACGGCCCAGCGCTTCGTCGCGCTCTTGGTTGAACGGTGACTGCATCATTTCATTCCCTCCGCCAGTGTTCCCAGCACACGGCGCATGGCGCGCCGGGCGTGAAACACGTAGGACCGCACGGTCCCTTCGGGCACTCCCAGCGTCGCGGCGATTTCCGCGTGACCCCAACCTTCCGCATCGAACAGCACCAGCGCAATCCGCTGCCGCTCGGGCAGCTCCGCCAACCCCGCATCGATCCGGGCCCGGAGCAGCGAGGCTTCCGCCATTCGATCGGGCCCGAGTCCAGGGGACTCCAGGGTTTCGGCGATGGGCTCAGCGTGCCGGACCCGTCCCCTGCGACGGGCGTCGAGCGCGGCATTCACCACGATCCGCATCAGCCAGGGGCGGAACGGCCGGGCCACGTCGTAGCGTTCGATGGCGCGCCAGGCAGCGAGCATGCCCTCCTGGACCGCATCGTCGGCATCATCATCGTCGCGGAGGATGGCCCGTGCGGCGCGCCGCGCGGCCATACCGTGCCGGTCAATCAAGCGGCCGAACGCGTCGGAATCGCCGTGCGCGGCCGCCCGAGCCAGCTCGGCATCTTCCACGTCGGAGTTACGCAGGGAGGGCTCCGCGCGTTGAGGTCGTTGTCCTGTCGAAAGATACGTCGTGTCGCGAGTTCGAACGGCAGGTGTTTTCACTGGGTTTCTCGACCCCACGTCTCGAACCACGCGGCTGCGGCGAGCCAAAGCGCCATCACCGCGAAGACCCAGGCCATGACCCTCGGAAAGAACAAGAAGAGGATGCCCAGCCCCGCCAGCACGACGCTGTATTGCAGCAGAATCGTTCGGCGGGCACCGGCCGCGACGGCCCATACCGCCATCATGGCCCGACCCCGCCGCTCGCGGAGGCCGGGGCGATGCCGGAGTTTGTCTCCCGCCGGGTCCGACGCCACCGCGGCGAGCTTGCGCCTCCGTCTGCCGGGCTGCGGATCGCGATAACGGATCTCGACGGATTGCTCGATGTCGCGCCGGAAGCGGGCTTCCATGGCCTGCCCGAGCTTGAGGTCATCCACCAGCACATCGAGCTCGTAATTCGCGAGCAGGCTGGAAAAGTTGAGATTGGTGGAGCCGATCCGCGTCCAGCGCCCATCCGCCACGATCGTCTTGGCGTGCAGCATGGGACCGCGCCACTCGAAGATCCGCACCCCGGCCTCGAGCAGATCGCGATACCCGATGCGGGTCAGATTCTGCAGGTGGGTGAGATCGCTGGTTCCCGGCACCAGCAGCCGGATGTCCACCCCGCCGCGCGCGGCGTCGAGCAATCCGGAATAGATCGCGCGGGGAGCGACGAGGTAGGCGTCGGTGATCCAGACCCGCTCCGCGGCGCCGGCCAGGAGCAGATCGGTGGCCCGAGAGGCGCGCATCCCGCCCGGCTCGCCGGCCAGGATGCGAATGGCGGACTCCCCGCACGCGGGCACCTGGGCGGCCAGCTCCGACGCATCGAGCGGCGTCCCGATGTGCTGCCAGAGGTGCGCGAAGGCGTAATCGATGGCGGCCGATGCGGGACCATCGATCGCGCACGCGGTATCCCGCCAGGGCTGCCGCTTCCCGGGGACGCCAGCCCATTCGTCACCGATGCAGTGCCCTCCGGTCACCGAGGTCTGGCCATCGACGACGAGCAGCTTGCGATGATCGCGAATCAGGTTGCGCCGGAGCCGGAGCGGACTGGGCGAGCCGAAGCTGCGGACGGCGATGCCGGCGTCCCGCAAACTGCGCCAGAACCTGCGGCGGGTGGAGAGCGAGCCAAGCCAGTCGGTGATGACCCGGACTGCAACGCCGGCGCGCGCCCGCTCGATCAGCGCTTGAGCGAAGCGCCGGCCCGTCGCATCGCCGCGGATGATGTAGCTGTCGAGGTGGATCCAGCGGCGTGCGGCCGCGATCCGCTCCAGCATGGCGGGATAGATCTCGGGGCCATCGAAGAGAAGGGTGACGCGGTTTCCGGGAATGGGGCGGCTGCCCGCCGCCCGGTCCATCGCGCGCTCCACCACCTCGGGGGGAAAGTCGTGCGTCTGCTTCGGGAGCGAAGTCACGGCCCGCCAAGGCCCAGTACGCGCTCATGAGGACGCAACGCAGCGAGCAGAAGTCCGATCAGGTCGTCGAGCGGCACCCCGAGCTCCGCGGCACCAGTTTGGACATCCTCGCGGCTCACCCCGCGGGCGAAGGCCTTGTCCTTGAGCTTTTTCTTGACGCTCCCGACTTCCAAGTCGGCCAGGCTTCGGGACGGGCGCACCAGGGCGCAGGCCACCAGGAAGCCGCAGAGCTCGTCCACCGCGAACAGGGCTTGCGCGAGCGGGGTGGTGCGCGGCACCCCGGTGTAGGCGGCGTGGCCGAGAATGGCCTGCTGCGCCTCGTGCGACAAACCCTTCTCCGCCAGAATCCGCACGCCCTCCGAGGGGTGCTCGCGGTCGGGAGCGTGCCCGGCGTTGGGAAAGCGCTCGTAGTCAAAATCGTGCAGCAAGCCAACCACACCCCACTCCTCCGGATCGGCGTCGTAACGCCCGGCCATCGCACGCATCGCAAGCTCCACGGCGTACATGTGCTTTCGGAGCGCGTCCGAGGCGGTGTACTCGTGAAGGAGCTCGACGGCGGCTGCGCGGCTGATCATCCCCCTGCCTCAGTGTTGCGTGGTCTGCTCCGCCGGCAGCTGGGATGCCGAGAGGGGCACCCGAATCGGGGGGCTGTTCGCCATTGAGATCTCAAAGGCATAGACGCCAGGACGCGGCAGGGGCACGTCGAACACCAGTACCGCGCCGGCCTCGATCTCGGTGACGCCCGCGGGCGGCTCACCAAACTGCACGGTGCCTTCCCCGCCCATGAGCTCGGCACCGGCGTCATCCACGAAGCGGATCCGGATGGGGTGTTGTCCAATCTCGGTGCGGCGACCGCGTACGCGGAGCACCAGATGGGTGCGGGGGTGAATGGCGGGGAAGCTTCCCACCCAGACGTGCTGGAAGATGCCGAGCACGGAGAGCTTGCCGTGCTGATCGATGAGCGCGTAGTCGGCCAGGACCGCGAAGTCGACTTGCACGCTCAAGCGACCCTGATCGAGGTGATCAGGTCGTCTTGGCGAATCGAATTCACGACATCCATGCCCGCGGTGACTTGCCCGAAGACGGTGTGCTTGCGATCAAGGTGTGACTGCGGCGAGTGGCAAACGAAGAACTGGCTCCCACCGGTGTCCTTGCCCGCATGCGCCATGGAGAGGGTTCCCGCCACATGGCGATGGGTATTGAGATGGGTCTCGCACCTGATCTGGTACCCCGGCCCGCCGGTACCCACGCGGGGATCGGAGGGATTCTTCGAGAGCGGGTCGCCCGCCTGAATCATGAAATCCGAGATGACGCGGTGAAACCGGGTTCCGTCATAGAACTTCGCATTGGCGAGCTTCTCGAAATTGGCGACAGTGCCGGGAACCTCGGTGTCGAAGAGCTCGGCGGTGATGGTTCCGCGGCTCGTCTCGATAACGGCCTTTTTCATGTTGGTCTGGAGTCGGGGGTAGGAGGTCAGGCCTCGGTAGCGGGGTGAAGTCTACCCTCCACCAGGCTGGGAAGCACGGAACGCAGCGCCGCGGTCCATGCGACGGGATTATCGACCGGCGCCAGGCAGCGATTCCCCACACAGAGGTATCCCCGCGGGCGATCAGCCATCGGGGCGAGGTCCCGGAGGGCCGGTGGCAAGCTCTCGGTCCCGGCACCGGGACGCAGCCGCACGACGACACGGCGCGGGACGAAGGCGGCCAGCGCCAGACGATGCAGCTCCCCGGCGAGCCGGTCCTCGGATGCACCGGTGATGACGAGGTGGGTTGCCGGCCGGACCAGCCAGTCCGCCGCGAGCAGATGCGCAGAGGCAAAGAGACCCAGCTCGGCGGCGCTCGCCCCGAAGACGGTCACCAACGCCTCGTGCCGGTTCCGCCAGCGCGGGGCCATGGTGTGCTCGAAGAGTCGTGCCAGGGTTTGTCCGGCCACGCCGTTGGGCGATGCGTTGGGACTGTCCTGGATCGGCTTCACGGAAGCCGTCAAGAGGCCTTCCTTGTCACGCCACTTCGCGATGTCGTGAAGCCCGCCGCGTTCCGCATCCCAGTGATCTTCCCAAACGCGATCCATCAGCGCTTCCGACCAGCGCAGCCAGGAAAACTCTCCCGTGGCCTCGAAGGCATCGAGCGCCGCGGCGGCGCACTGGACCGGATCGTCGAGGAGGCCAGCGGGGCCAGTGGGACTGTGGCCGACGGTCTCCGAGTTGGCCTGCTCCTCCCGGATGCGACTCAGCGCGGCGAGGCCCGCCTCGCTGCACCACCCATCACCCAGCAACGGGCCGGCCCGGAGCAGCGCGCCGGCGAGCATCGCGTTCCAATTGGCGTAGCGGCTCCGGTCCACGAAGGGGGGAGGTCGCCGTGCCCGAGCCGCGCGGAGCTGCTGATAGATCGTGACGAGGCTCGAGGTTTCGGCCGGCGCGGCCCGGAACAGCACGTTGCGCTCCGGCGCGTGCGGCATTCTGCCCCGGCTACCGATCCCGAAATGCGCGACCGCCAGGTCGAGCGCATTCCCCGCCAGGACCTGGCCGAGCTCCTCCAGGCTCCAGGTGAAGTAATCGCCATCGTCATCGAGCCCGACGTCGGCATCCTGACTGGCCGCGAACCCGCCGGCAGGATCCGCGAGGACTTCCCGGATCCAGCGGACGGTTTCCGAAGCCGCGTCCTGCCAGGCCGCGTTGCGGAACAGCGCTCCGGCTTCGGCATAGGTTCGCAACAGCTCGGCGTTGTCGGAGCTGAGCTTCTCGAAGTGCGGCACGATCCAGGATTCATCGACGCTGTAGCGGTGAAACCCGCCGCCCAGCAGATCACGAAAGCCGCCGTTGGCCATCCCGTCGAGCGTTTCGTGAATCACGGCGCGGACAGTGGCATCGGGAGTGTCGCACCAGCGATGCAGCAGAAACGCGATGGTGACGGGATGGGGAAACTTCGGCTGATTGCCGAAGCCGCCGTGGGTCCGATCGGCGGTGGCGAGAATCCGGTGGGTGGCGTCATCCAGCGCCAGCGGGCTCAGCGTACCGGGTACCGTCTCCTCGAGCTGCGAGGTCAGCACCTCGCGGAGCGCGCGCGCCTGGGCGTGCACCCGGTCGCGTTCCTCCCGCCAGACCGCGAGGATCCTGGTCAGCACCTCGCGAAACGACGGCTGCCCGCGCATGGCCCGCGGCGGGAAATAGGTACCGCCGAAGAACAACTCCGCCGCCGGCGTCAGGAAACCGGTCAACGGCCAGCCACCCTGGCGGGTTATCGCCTGCACCGCCCGCTGATAGCGGGCATCCACGTCGGGTCGCTCGTCACGGTCCACTTTGACGCACACGAAGTGCTCGTTGAGGAAGGCGGCGAGCGGGGGGTCCTCGTACGACTCGCCATCCATGACGTGACACCAGTGACACCAGACGGCGCCGATGTCGAGCAGCACGGGCTTGTCGGCGGAAGCGGCGGCCGCAAAGGCCTCGGTGCCCCAGGGGAACCAGTGCACCGGCTGGTGCGCGGCGGACCGCAGGTACGCCGAACCGGCCGCGCCGAGGCGGTTGGTGCTCATGCGCAAAGCTAGTACAATAGGCTCATGGACGACCTCGAACTGCTGAGGCGGGAGGCGATCCGCGAGCTCTCCGGCGCTGTGGCGTCAGACCGCATCTCCATCGAGCAGTTCGAAGCAAAGCTCGAGCTGGTGCGTCAGGCCCCGAGCCGGTCGACGCTCGATGCCATCCTCGCCGACCTGCAGCCCACCGGCGCCTTCCCGACATCTCACGAGATATCGCGAAGCCTTGCCATCCCCACCGAACTGGCGCCAGTGGAGCCGGCCGAGGTGATGCGCATCAAAACCGTGCTCGGCTCCTCCAAACGGGGCGGCTCGTGGACCGTACCGCTCCGCCTGGAGCTCAAAGTCGTGCTGGGCGAGCTCACCATTGATCTGCGCGACGCGGTGTTCGGCTCGGACGTGCTCGACATCGACCTCAACGCGAAGTTCGGCAGCATCACGCTGATCGTCCCCCCGGGGACCCAAGTGGAGAACGAGTGCGAGGAGAAGCTGAGCAGCTCAAGCCACTCCACCCGCTCGACCCGCGGCGCGAGTCCGCTCGCGCTGCTGATCCGGATCAGCGGCCGTGTCGTGCTGAGCAACCTGGAGATCAAGGAGAAGCGGCGCAGCGGAGACGAGGAAGTCCCGGCCTGGAAGCGCCTGCTGGGGGGCTGAGCCGCGTCAGGCGGTGCGGGGGACTCGGGCCGAGGGGCAGAGCGCATTGACCACGCAGAGCTCGCACTTCGGGCGCCGCGCGATACAGATGCGGCGCCCGTGCCAGATGAGCAGGTGCGATAGCAGGGTCCAATCGGCGCGGGGAAACAGCGCCATCAGCTCCCGCTCAATTTTCTCCGGCGTTCGCTGCCGGGTCAGCCGCAGCCGCCCGGAGAGTCGCGCGACGTGGGTGTCGACCGTCACGCCCTCGTTGATCCCGTAGGCGTTCCCCAGAATCACGTTGGCCGTCTTGCGGCCGACGCCGGGCAGCTCGCGCAGCGAGGCCATCTCGCGGGGGACCTCGCCCCGATGGCGCTCGGTCAACGCCTGCGCCATGCCGATGAGACTCTTCGCCTTATTGCGGAAAAACCCCGTGGAGCGGATCAGCGATTCCACGGCCTCGCGCTCGGCACGGGCCAATGCGCCCGGGGTGGGATAGCGGGCAAAGAACTCCGGCGTCACCAGGTTGACACGGACATCGGTGCACTGGGCCGACAGAATGGTGGCGACCAACAGCTGATAGGGGGTGCGATAATCCAGCTCGCAGTGGGCGTCGGGGTATTCGGCGGACAGCCGAACGAAGAGCTTCGCGGCCCGCCGGGCCAGCGCCTCCTTGGTCTCCCGCCGCGCCCGGCGCTTCTGCTTCATCCGGCCCTCCGTGCTTTCGCAAATGCGAGAAACTCGTCAACCGGCCGGGTATTGAGCACGTCCGGCCTTTCCAATCCACCCTTCCGGGCCATCGCGATTCCGAACGCCAGGTAGGCGATGCCCTCCCGGCTGTGGGCGTCGGCCCCGATGGAAATCATCACCCCGTGCTCCCGGGCCCGGCGTACCATCCGCCAATCCAGGTCGAGACGGTGCGGATCACCGTTGATCTCGAGGGCGACCCCCTTGGCCGCCGCGCGGGCAAAGACCTGCTCGAGATCCAGCGGGTAGGGATTGCGGGACAGCAGCAGCCGTCCCGTGGGATGAGCCAGAATGGTGAGATATGGGTTGTCCAGCGCGCGGAGCACGCGGGCGGTCATTTCCGTTTCCCCGAGGGAAAACCGGCTGTGGATCGCGCCAATCACGAAATCGAAGCCGGCCAGCGTGGCGTCATCATAGTCAAGGCTGCCATCGACCAGAATATCAGATTCGATGCCCTTGAGAATCGGGATCCCGGCCCGGGCATTCAGCGCATCGATCTCGGTCCATTGTTGCCGTACCCTGTCCACACTGAGCCCACCCGCGTAGGCGGCCGACTTGCTGTGGTCGCTGATGCCCAGGTAGGCATAACCCGCGTCGCGGGTGGCGGTGGCCATGTCCTCCACACTCAGGGTGCCGTCCGAGTAAGTGGTATGACAGTGGAGCATGCCGACAAGGTCGGCGGCCTCGATCAGGCGGGGCAGGGTTCCCTGCGCGGCGCGGGCCACCTCATCGGCTCCCTCGCGCAACTCCGGTGGGATCTCGCTCAGCCCGAGGGTCCGGTAGAACGTGGCCTCATCGGGAATGGGGATCGGCGCGCCACCGCGGGTGAGCGACGCGGAGCCCAGAACGCAACCATTGCGCTCGGCCTGCGCGGCCAGTTGCACGAGGTGGGGCTCGCCGCCGGTGGCCCGCACCAGGGCGACGCCGAAATCGGGAGGAGCGGCCAGCCGGACACTGGCGGCCATGCCGCCGGCCGAGCGAAACGCCAGCAGCCCCGGCGCAGGGGTGGAGACCTCCGAGATGCCGGGAAGGCCGGCCAGCCCCAAGCGGATTTGATCAGTCGGCAGGTCGGTGGCGGCCGCGAAGGCAAGCTCGCTCACCACTTCACAACTGCGGCGGACCTCGCCCGCGATCACGGCCCGCGAGACGCCCGGCAGCCGCTCCAGCGCGAAGCGCAGCAGCTCGGCTGCCTCGGCAGCCTGAGGCGAAAGGCGGAAGGCCTGGGTTCCCCGGGCAAAGGCGATTCCCTTCAGCAGCTTCGCCGCGGTCTTCTCGCCGAAGCCGGGGAGCTTGGCCAGAGAGCCGTCGCGCGCGGCGGCCTCGAGCGCTTCGAGGGAGGCGATCCCGAGCCGCTCGTGCAGCAGGCGTACGCGGGTGGCGCCTAACCCGGGAACGCCCATCATGTCGAGCAGGCCGGCCGGGATCTCCTGCTTGAGCTCGTCCAGGTACGCCGAGCGGCCGCTGCCGAGCAGCTCGGTGATGATGGCCAGCGTGGCGGGACCGACCCCCCGGGTCGCGGCCAGCGAGCCGTCGGCGAGGGCGCCGGCCACGGAGCCGGGGAGGCCCATGACCGTCTTGGCCGCGTTGCGGAAGGCGCGGACCCGGAAGGGATTCTCGCCCCGGAATTCGAGGAAGCCGGCGATCTGCTCCAGCACACTCGCTGCGGCCAGGCGGTCGGTGCTCACCGGTCCGCCTCAAGGCGCCAGGCCAGCTCGAGCAGCTCTTCCTCGCCGGCCAGGGAGACCAGGCCGGCGGCGGCTCCTCCGTCAAGCAGCGGCGCGAAGAGCGGCGTGCGGTCGAGCCGCTGCAGTCCCGCGGGCCGTGGACCGGAAAGCTCGACCGTGGTGAAGCCCTCGCGCGCGGGACTCAGCCCGAAGATCGCCAGCTGCGACAAGCGATCCCCCAAGCGAGCCGCGAACCAGCCGTCGAGCGGCTCGGCAGGCTGGCCCGCCACGGGAGTGGCCCAGACGCGGAGCGGAGGAAGCTGGACGTATCGGGTCGGGAAGTCGGGAGGTCGGGAGGTCGGGAGTGCCGCCGGCCCAGCTCCCGGCCTCCCGACCATTGCCGCGAGTTCCTGCTCGCTCACCGTGTCCACGATCTCCCCAGCCATCCAGAAGAGATAGGAATAGTGCAGCAGGCCGACCAGCGCGTGGACCGCTTCGCCCAGGCCCTCGTCGGGCCGGAGCTCACGCAGCAGCTCGGCGACCTCGCGGACCAACACGAAGCCGTCGCGGTCCTCCGGCGGCCGGCCGGCAGCCTCGAGGGCGGTGCGCAACAGGGGAAAGCGCTCCTGGGCAATGGTGCCGAACAGCAGCGCGAACGGGTTCGGGCGCGGGACCGGCATCAGACGTCCTTCGGGAGGAACCCGTCGAGCAGCCGGGTGAACGTCTCAGGCGCTTCGAGGTAGGGCACGTGGCCGCAGGCCGGGATGCGCTCGAGGGGAGCCCGCAGCCGCCGCGCCAGCTCCGCGGCGGCCTCGAGCGGAATCGGATCAGATTCGCCGTGCACCACGAGCGCCGGCAGCGCCAGCCCGGTGAGCGCGGGCCGCAGGTCGAACTCGCCCAGGCTGTCCCAGACTTCCTGCTGGGTGCGGCCGGTGATGCGGAACGGCGTGAGCTCGCGCGCCCTGCGCCAGTCGTGGAAGTAGCCGGCAATGGAAAGCTCGAACAGCCGCCGCCGGTACTCCTCGGGACTGCGCTCACGCAATCCCCCGTCCTGCACCTCCCGGCGCGCGGCCTGCACCTCGGGGGCGGCGTTCCGTTCGGCGAGCCGGCGCTCGAACTCCGTCCGTGCTCCGCGCCAGACGGCTGCACAGGAGATCAGCGCCAGCCGCTCGACTCGGGCGGGATCCTCGAGCGCGTACAGGAGCGCGAGCAGGCCACCCCAGGAGTACCCGGCGAGGCTCAGCTGCTCGAGGCCCCAGAGCTGTCGCAGCGCTTCCAGGTCGGCGACCTGTTCCCGCCAGCCCACCGGCGTTTCGTGAGGCACCGGCGAGCGGCCGCCGCCGCGCTGGTCGTAATAGATGAGCTCACGGCCCTGCGCGAGCCGATCGAATCCGGGCAGCAGATAGTCGTGATGCGCCCCGGGGCCGCCATGCAGCACCACCGTGGGCGGCCCGCTCCCGATTCGCCGCTCGAAGATCTGGATACCGCGAATGCCGCGAGTGGTGGTCGCTTCCGTCACAGCAGCACCGCCAGCGCATCCGCCACCTTCCTGACCGCCGTCTCCTCTTCGGCGCTGAAGGGATCGGCCTGGTCGCTGTCCACATCGATCTGGCCGAGGATGCGGTCGCCACGGCGGATCAGCACGACAAGCTCGGAACGGGTGAACAGATTGCAGGCGAGATAATTCTCGATTGCGCGCACGTCACCGATATTCTGGTCCTGCCCGGTCGCGACCGCGGTGCCGCAGACCCCTTGGCCGACCGGGATGCGCGTGTGCTGGGTGTCGCGGCCGCTCCAGGCCTCCAGCAGCAGCTCCTCGTCATGGAGCATGTAGAGGTACACCGAGGTATAGGGCGGGCCCGTGGCGCGGATCCGTTCCGCCGTCAGCCGCAGCAGCTCCGCGCGGGAGAGCCCCCGCGTGAACGCGCCGCGGAGCGCGGCGACGAGCTTGTCAGCATCGAGGATGGCCATCTGCGCTCCAGATTGCTCGGCCTCGAAGTTAACTCTATCTTCAGCGCTCACATGCCGAGCCATCTGCCACTGGCGCCGTTGCTGGGCGCGCTGATCCAACTCACCCGCTACGAGCCCGCAGCGACGGAGGCGCAGGCGGCATTACTCACCGCCATTCGCGCGCTGCTCGACAACCAGCCGCTGCGCATCACGGCGGAGCCGGAGGCCTTACTGCTCAACGAGGAGTCGATCTCGCTGAGAATACCGGGTGCGATGGTGCTCAACGAACAGCTCCTGCTGCACGGCCTCGGCGCCGTGGAGCTGCCCGCCGGCGCGGACGAGGCGGATCTGCTTCGGGTCGCGTCGGTGCTCGCAGCCTTCGCGGGCACCTACTCAACGCACCAGGAAGTCCTGGCGGCGATGGGAGCAACCGCGGAGCGAGTCCACCTCACCCCCGCCGCCGACCAGCTCGGGGTGCGAAACGTGTCCGCGCGCCCGCTCGCTCAACCCACCCCGCGGCGGGCTCGTCAGCGCGACTCCGTCGAGATCCAGCGCGATGACGCCGAAGCCGTCAGCCTCGACTCGGCCGCGGCCGAGGGCGAGGAAACCGAGCTCCCCGCCGAAATGCCGACGCGCGAGCGGCCGCCGCTGGGGGCCATTCTGGGGCGGGGGCGCGCCGCGGTGGCCCAGGAAGACTGGAACGGCGTGCTCGATGCGGCGCTGCAGTTGATCGAAGCCGAGGACGAGGCGCCCTCGGATCGCACGGGCCAGGCGTATCGGCTGGAGCTCAAGCGGCTGGTGACGCCGGAGCATCTCGGGATGGTGGCGCGGCTGGCCCACGGGGAGCGGAGGCAGGAAGTGGTCGGCTTGCTACGCCGTTTCGGCCAAGCGGGGACCGAGACGCTGGTCGAGCTGCTGGTCGCGGCGCCGAACCTGGGCGAGCGCCGCAGCTACTACACCGCGATCGCCCAGATGCGCGCGGGCGCCGAGGCGATCTTCAGCCGGCTGGAACATCCGCTCTGGTACGTGGTCCGCAACGCGGCCGAGCTCTGCGGCGAAATGGAGATCAGCGATGCGGTGCCGGCGCTGGGCCGCCAGATCCAGCACCCCGACGAGCGGGTGCGCAAGTCAGTGGCGGGGGCGCTGGGCCGGATCGGCACGCCGCTGGCCCTGCAGTGGCTGCGTAAGACGCTCAGTGATCCCTCACCGGCGGTGTGCCGGCAGGCGCTAGCGCATCTCGGGGGGCCGGTGGCGCGGGAGCTCTGCATCGCGATCACCGACCTGCTGGAGCGGGAAACCACGGTCGAAGTCCAGCGGGAGGCCCTGCTGGCGCTGGGCCGCATCGGCTCGGAGGAAGCCATTGCCGTGCTGGCGGCCTGGGCGGCGCCGACTTCCCGTCGCTTTGGCCGCAATCCGCTGCCACTGCGGCTGCTTGCCCTCAAGGGGCTCACGCTCGCGGGGCCTGGGGCCGAGGCGGCGCTGAACGCCCTTACCCGCGACGAAGTCATGGAAATCCGGGCCACGGCGAGCGACGCGCTCGCAGCGCTGCGGCCCTAGCAGCAGGTGGCACCGTGACCCTCGTGTGGCAGAAGGGCGCCGTTACGGTGCTGCCGTGAGAGCGGCCGCCGCCGGCATCGCTCTTCTCGTGGGGCTGGCCGCGCGCCGATCCGAAGCGCAGCTGAACGACACCTGTTCCCCAGGCAAGCAATCCAACGAAGCTCGCACCATGGCGATCTTCGACGTTCCCCTGGCTTTCAGCAGCGCGGCGGCTCCGGTGCGTGCACCGGCCGGCCGCCTGCAGCTGGGGCTGGAGCTGACGTACCTGCCCAACGTAGATCCCACGGTCGCCACCCCCACGGTGTGCCGACCCGACAAGCACGGACCCGAGCATACCGACCTGCTGTTCGCCACGCCGCGTCCGCGGGCGTCGCTGGCGCTCCCCGCGGGGTTCGCGCTCGAGGCGAGCTGGATTCCACCCATCCGGATGTCCGACGTGCGGGCCAACGTTTTTGGGGTGGCACTCTCGCGGACCACCGGCGTAGGCAAACGCGGGCTGCTCCTGGAGCTGCGGGC
Organism: uncultured Gemmatimonas sp.; assembly: GCA_964649225.1. Lineage (GTDB taxonomy): Bacteria > Gemmatimonadota > Gemmatimonadetes > Gemmatimonadales > GWC2-71-9 > JABFSM01. The sequence continues at coordinate 63,171 of CAZYPO010000004.1, forward strand.
GCATGGCAGCTTCGGCGTGATCAAGGCGCCCATCACCTGTGACGATGCGGCGCTGCAGGACGCGGGCAGCCCCTGTTATCTGGGAACCCGCTCGAATGACTCGTTCAAGCCGAACGTGATGGGAGTTTCGGCGGCGTTGGGATGGACTCTGGGCCGGGCGCTGCGGCCCTACGCCGGAGGGGGATACAACCACCTGGCGCCGAGATTCCAGGTGAACTTCACGAATCAATTCGACGTGATCGACCGCCGCCGTGTCGTCGTAGACCTGGACCGGATGGTCCTCTTCGCGGGGGCGACCTGGAGCCCGGGCCACCGGCTCGATTTCAGCGGAGAGATTTATTCGGCCCCGGTCGATGCGGTGACCGGGCGAGTGACAGCGAGGGTGCGGTTGGGACGGTGACCGGTCACTGGTCTCCGCGAGTCAACGTCCAGTCCCCCGGCCTGCGACCGCGCACCAGGCGCCATCCGGGCGAGAGCTCGAGCACCCAACCCGGCCCCGCCAATCGGCGACCCGTCGTCACCTCGGGGGCCGGGGCCGGGACCACGAGGCGCCGCCAGTCGGCGGAGATCAACCCACCGGACGCATCGGTCTGCAGCACGCCCCAGCGATCCGTTAGCCGCAGCGATCCGTAGATCGTTCCCAGGGAATCCAGCGCCTCCACCTTGCCGGGATCGAACCCCAGCTTCATCTCCGCGAGGGGCAGCTCGAGCGCGGGCCCGCTCACGAAGCGACGGCGCAGCCCCGCGAGCCGCGCTTGCTGCTCCGCCGCTCGGGTCGTCTCGGCCCGTCGCACCGCCGCATATCCGTAGCTCCCCGCCCGAGCGACCGCCGTCGCCGTCCGGACGCCCGCAGGCGCCGCTATCGCCACCTCAAGCCGGTACGCCAGATCGTCGCCGGGCCGCAGGGCGGTGCGCCAGCCGGGCGCCAGCGCGTCGAGGAAAAAGCCGTAGGCCGGACCGGTTTGATAGGCGAAGCTGCGTTCGTAATGGGTCGCACTGTCGAGCGTGAGCAGGCGCGCCGCCACCAGGGTGCGGCGCAGCGCGGTGTCCGCCGTCGCGAGGGCGATCCCGGTGTATTCGGCGAGGCCCTCGTTGAGCTCGAGCTGCCGCTCGCTCGAATCGGCGGCGGGGAAGCGGTGCCGCCGGGCGCGCCGGAACAGCAGCGCGTCGCGGAGCGCCCGGGGGCGGGCGGGCGGAAGCGCCGTGAGCGCCTGGCGCAGCGCGCGTGCCTCGAGCCGGAGCCAGAGCCGGCCATCCCGGCTGCCGAGATGCGGGTTAGGCGGATCGCGCGCCGGCAGGCCCAGGCTGTCCTGGAGGCGGTGCCACAGCTCATGGGCCAGGAGCACGGCCCGGGCCAGTGAATCGGCCGGTGGCGGCCACAGCACCATGGCCCAGGAGCGACTGGCCCAGCGAATCGGCGCGTTCGCGGCGTTCTCGCTCGCGGGCAAAAGGCCGGAGTAGAATGCCCCCGCGGGGCGGAGCTGTCCCTCGGGGTCGGCCGTATCGGCGAGGAGTGCGCGGCTGCGGGGGTCGACGAAGAGGATCGGGCCGCCGAGCGAGCGGCCCCACAACACGGCCGCGTCACGCGAGGTGAGCTCGGCGGCTTCGCGGAAATAGCGGCGAGCCAGCGCGGTGTCGAACCCGAAGCCGGAGGCCGCGGGGGCTTGCGCAAAGCCGGCGCCAGTGAAACCGCCGGCCAGCAGCAGGAACGCGAGCACTCGACGAGGCATCATCCGGAAGATGCCTCAACCATCCGGATGGTTGCCTCGGGATTCAGGGAGTGCAGCCTTCCTTCCGGCGCGTATCGGCGAGATCGATGATCCTCCAGCCTTCCGCGGTCCGCACCAGGTGGAAGGTGTCGACGCCGCAGTGAGAGAATCGGGTGCCCACGTAGAAGTTGTACTCCGCCCAGACCGAAGCCAGCCCGCCGTCCACCTTCACGACCGGGTTCCGCAATCGCTCATCGAAGGGCTCCACTCCGCGGGACACCGCGGTGAGCCAGCCGTCGGTGCTTTCGACGCTGGCGGTCGGCGCCCCGTCCTTGACGCCCGAAGAAACCAGGCGCGCCTGGGGGTGGAGCACCGCCCGCATCTTGACGGTATCGTGCACCTTCATGCCATCGAACAACTGCTGCACCACGGCCATCACTTCGCGCTCGGGCTGCTGCGCGCTGACTAGCGAGACTCCAGCGAGCAGCAGCGCTGCCGGGAAAACCATGAATCGCATGCGCCGCTCCAACAGGAAGAAGCAACCTCACCCTGATGGAAGCTACTGACAGGTCACCTTCCGGTCGAATCGGGGCGTCTTCCCGGGCGTGACATTGATCTGAATGAGCAGCTGGCCGGTACCGGGGGTGTTGGCCGGCAGGAGCTGCTGGTGCTGGGTGCCCATGACCTCCCCGCCCGGTGCGCCGGCGCGGCTGTCCTGCCATTCGCTCACCTTGGCGCGGAGCGCCGTGCCTGCCGGGAGCCAGCTTGAGATGTCGAACGGGATAGCGACCAGGTCGCCGTCGGCTCGGAACACCTTGCGGAGATCACCGGTCGGCAGCGTAGTGACCTCCTGATCGAGCGCAATGGGGCCCTGCACCAGGAGGAAATCGCCCGGGCCAGTGGCGCAGAACGGCTTCGGAATGATCTGATTGAAGTCGATCACGAAGTGTTGCGAGGCGTTCGGCGCAGCTGCCGCCGCTTGGCCGGCGAGGAAGAACGACGTCGCGTGGCCGTCGGTGGCGATACCGACATCCGAAGTGACGTTGCTCAGCGGACCGCCGATCAAGCTGCGTAGTCCGACGGGTAGCCCATTGTAGATCAGCGCGGGAATGGCCCGATGCGAGGGCGCCGCGTTGATCGCTCCCGCATCCGACGGCGGTGCGCCGAGCAGCCCGGTGCGCGCGATATCATAGGTCAGCAACTGCTCGGCGAGCTCCCAGCTCAGGACCTGGTGTTCGGTCGTGCCGGGGATCACCACCTCGAAGTGCGCGTTACCGATGGTGAAGGCGCCCAGCTTGACCAGCCGGAGGTGGAAGCGGATCGGGCCGTAGGTTCCGCACTGCAGCTGCACCGCGGTACCACCCCAGCCGGCATCCTCTCCAAATCCGGCCATCAGCCCACCGATGGCATCGGACCAGGTACAGGTGAAGGGGAATACGGGTGGAAAGGGCGCCCCACGATTGCCGTCCAAGCCGAGCAGCGCATTGCGAATGGCGCGCGGGTCGGCCTTGCCGGTAAAGACCAGATTCACCGGATCCTGCAGGGTCTCGAGATTGTCGGTGAGATAGGGCCAGATCTGAGCCGAGCCGGTGCCGATCGGAATCGTGGCGAGCGGGCTGACCGGCAGGACGGACTGGCGCGTCGAGATCTGGGCCGGCGCGGTGAGGATGCCATCGGGATGATCGCCGCAGGCCGTGATCGAGAGGCTGAGGAGCGCCCCCGCCGTAAATGCGTACCGCATAGACCAGTTGCCTCCGTTGAGGTGACGACGACAGGATCGCCGTTGGGCCTCAAGCCGGAGTCAAGCGGGCGGGGGAACCCCGGCGCGCTCGCGGATGCGCGCCCGCTGGCCGGGGGTCAGCATGTCGCGGGCGATCACCTGCCGCGCCAGCCGGGCAACAAACCCATAGCCCTGCCCATCGGCCTCGAGCCAGCGCTGCCATTCCAGCTCATCGAGCGCAGCCTGCAATGCCGCGGCGTCGAGACCGGTAGCGCGTGCGAGGAGAGACTCGGTCACGCGGTCCTGCAGCACCGCCGCGGCGGCCAGCGTCTGCTGGGCGTTTTGGCTCAGACGCCGGAATCCGATGCGCACCGCCGCGATCACGGTATCGGGAAGATCCCCCGGCAGGCTCTGGGTCAGGGTGCGAAACGGTTCGGGCCAGGAGGCGGAGCCCTGCGGCAGGTCGAGTCCCTGTGCCACGGCTGAGAGCAGCTCCACCGCCAGGATGGGAAGACCCGCCGAGTCGCTCGCCACCCGTCTACTAACCCGCTCGAGGGCCACCGCGTCATAGGCCGGCAGCGCCCAGGCGGCCAGCTGCTTGAGCGCGGCGGCGTCGAGCGGCCCGACCGAGAGCATGGCGCCTGGCACCTCATGGCCCAGGCGTCGCCGCAGCTCGTCGAGCTCTTCGCGGGGAGGTTCCGGCAGGGCCGCGAGCACGAGGCACAGGGGGGCGCGGGAGCAATCGCGCAGCGCGGCGAGCAGCGTCAGCAGCGAGGCCCGGTCGATCCACTGGGCGTCGTCGACCACCAGGAGCACAGCGCCGCTCTCGAGGGCTGCCTCGAGCACGGCGAGCATCGCCTGGGAGAGCGGCAGCGGCGGGTCGGCGACCTTCGCGGCGCGAAACCGCTCAGCCCAATCGGGAAGCACGGCGGCGAAGACGGCGAGCGCCTGGGAAGACGCCGCCGGCAAACCGGGAGCCCCGAGCAGCCCCCCGCGGGCGAGCCCAAGGAGGCCACTGGCCGGCTCGGCAAGGTCGCCCTCGACCGCGCGGACCAGGGCGATGCTGCCGCCCCCGAGCCGCGCTCGAGTGGTGAACTCCTCGAGCAACCGGGTCTTTCCGCTCCCCGAATCACCCTCCAGTACGATCGCGGTAGCCCCCGACCCGGACCGGCAGCGTTCCCAGAGCGCGAGCAGTTCCGCGAGCTCCCGGGCGCGGCCTACCAAGGGGGCGCGGCGCCGCTCGACAGTGTCGGGACTGGGCTCGGGCGGCCGGGGCCCCTTGGCGCCGCGGATCCGTTCGGCCAGGATGCGCGTGGCGTCGGCGGGGGCCGTCCCGACGTCCCGCGCCAGCAGACCAGCGAAGCGCTCATAGTGCGCGCCCGCGGCGGCCGCGTCTCCCCGCACCGCAAGGGCGGTCATCGCAGCGCGCGCGGCGAGGTCGGAATGCGGATCGAGGGCCTCCGCCCGGCGGGCCGCCGTGAGGGCATCACTCGCGTGCCCCTGCGCGAGCAGCGCTTCGGACAACCCCAGCAGCGCCACCAGGGACCGTGCGCTCCAATGCAACCGTTCCGTGGTGAGCCAGTCTTCGAAGGCTTCGGCGCCGGCGACCGCGAAGCCCTCGAGGAATTCCCCCGCGACGATCCCGGCGGCTTCGGCCCAGGCCTTGTCCGCGATCCAGCGGTCGAGCGCGTCGGCGTCGAGCTGCACCGCGCCGTCAGCCAGACGCACCTGGCCGGCCGTAGCCTCGACCGCGGCATCACCGGCCGCGCGGCGCAGCACTCGGAGCGCCTCGTTGAGGGAGTGGCGCGCGGCGCTCTCTTCCTTCTCGGGCCAGAGCAAGCCGGTGAGGTGCTCGCGGGTACGCGCCCGCTTGGGTGAGCGCACCAGGTAGACGAGGAGGGCGAGATGCTTCCGCCAGAGCAGCTCGGGCGGAGCAGGCGCCCCGTCCACATCCAGGCTGACCGGGCCGAGCACGCGACAGGTGATCACGGGGTAGTGGCGCACCCCAGCCGCTTGAGCGAGCGCTGGGCGGAATCGGCTCTGGCCCCGTAGGGTGCCGGTGCGCCGTGCCAGAGCCGAGCCACGGCTTGGTAAGTGCTGCAGTGCTCGACCGTACCCGGGTCAACCGTCTCAAGCAATTGGGAGCGCTTCCAGCGCACCAGGGTCCCCAGCGACCACGCCAGCTCGCCGGCCTGGGGATCCTGGTTCAGATGCCCTGAGAGTTGGACATGCTCCTGCCAGCGAAGCAGGTCGCGGGCGTCATTGGATTGATTGAGCTTCAGGAGTGACTCGCTGCGCAACAGGCGAACCACGGCATCCTCCAGCGGATCGTCGTAGTCCTGCTCATCCTCGAGTGGCGGCAGGCGCGGAGGAGCAGTGCCATGCTCCGCCGCGTCGAGGATCTGGGCGAACGATCCAGCCGGAACTCCCACGCCGAGCGCGCGCCGAGCGGTCGCCACCAGCGCCGGGTTATGCGAACGCACCGCCAGCAAGCCCAGCGCCCAGGCCGCTCTCGGACCGAGGGCGGAGCCGCCCAGCCGACGCAAAAGAGCCTCGCTGAGGGTTGCGTCGGCGCACAATGTCGGCTCCGGATCGAAGCAGCGCAGCACGACCTCGAGCTCGAGCGCGAGGAGAGCCTTCGCCTCGTCGCCTTCTCTCCGCAAGCGCTCACCGGTCGCGCGCAGCAAATCGAGCTGGCCCAGGGCGGCGTACCCACTGAGTTGCCCGAGCAGTCCGCCATTCACCGCCGCGGGGTCACCGGTCATCCGGGCAAACATCGCTCCGAGCTCGACTGCTCCCTTCGGCGCGTCCAGCATCATCAGGAGGCGTGCCCCGCCCGCCGCGTCGGGATTGGAGCGGACGCTCTGCTCCCCGAGCGCCTCCTTGGTCCTTTGGCGGGCTGTGGCCGGATCCAGAAATCGCCAGAGGTAGCCGAGATTGAGCAGCGTCCGAAAGGCAGCGGAGAATCGACTCCCGACCCGCGCTTTTCCGAGCGCCGCGAGCGCGCTGTACGTGCCAGCCGAATCGCCCTGAAGGATGCGGAAGAACGCGAGGTGCTCCCAGCCCGGGTCAAAGTGCGGAGCGAGCTGCACCGTCCCAATCAGGGGCTCACCGGCTTCGCTGCGAAGCCGTCCGTACAGGGCACCCCGGTGGAACAGCTCGTCCCCATAGTGAAAGGCGGCCAGGAAGAACTTGTCCCACGTTTTAGCGACCTGCTTCAGAGTGTCCAGCCGGCCTGGAAGCGGCGCGTTCATGGCACGGATCAGCGCCTGGTAGACCGGAGTGAAGCGGTCCTGCTCCCGCTGGAGCCGGCCCAGGCGCGCCGTATCCTGCGGGTCTCCCAGCCAGCGCGCGATGTCGAGGAGGCGAAACGAACACAACGCGCAGGTGGAATCGCGGTCGGCCACCTGGTACCCGTCGTTCGCCTCTTCCCATTGCGCGCGCGACCAGAGCTGCTCCGCCCTGAAAAACAACAGGCGGCCCTCGGTGGATTTTGGGAGGGCGCCGGTGGGCAGGAACTTGTCCTCCTGTTCCCAGATCGCCTGTACCAGATCGGCGGCAATCGTGTCGGTGGCGGCGTGCCACTCTCTTGAGGATGCTTCCCGGCGTGGCACCGCAAGCGGAGCGCTCTGCGAGCGGCGGTCGGGTCGATCCTGGACCGTGAGCGCGAGATGTTCGCCGGCCAGCGCGGCGGTCCCGCCCAGCCGAAGCACCGTCGAATCCGGGTCGTTCGGGCCGGCGGGGAGGACGTTGAAGTCGGGGTAGCCCCTGAGCCGCTGGCGAATCGCTTCCGCGATCGAGTCTCCCAGCGCCGGGCCCACTCCCGCGAAGCGCTCCACCACGATGGTCAGCCCGGCACGGGCCGAGCGCGGGTGACGACCGAGCACCCGATAGCCGACCATCACCAGTCCAAGGAGCAAAACCGCCGCGAGCAGCACCGCGCGGGGCGGCACCCGGCGGCCGCCCGCACTGATCGCCCCCGCAAACTCGCGCGCGTTCTCCCAGCGCTCCTCCGGCGCCAGCTCGAGCGAGCGGCGGACCGGTGTCGCGAGCCCGGGAGGCAGCCGACCCCAGTCGGCGCTCTCCGGATCCTGGTAGAACGGCCAGCGCACCGCGGTGCAGGCCTCCCAAATGACCAGCCCGGCGGCATACACGTCGGTCCGGGTCGTGGCCGGCAGCCCGTCGCGCTGTTCAGGCGCCATGTAGCGAGGGGTACCGATCAGCTGGCCCGGCGTCGTGAAGGCCTGCGCGTTCTCCTCCCGCCAGCGCGCGATGCCGAAGTCACCCAGCAACGCGCGGCCGTCTCGAAGAAAGACGTTGGCGGGCTTGACGTCGCGGTGCACCACACCGAGGGCGTGGGCGGCGCTCAGCGCCGCGAGCAGATCCTGGGCGAGCCGGATGGCCTCGGCGGGCGGCAGCGGCCCGCCGGAGAGGCGCTCGGCCAGGGTCTCGCCCTCGACGAACTCCATGACGTAATACAGCAGCCCGTCGGACTCGCCGGCATCGTAGACCGACACGATGTTGGGATGGGCGAGCCGCGCGAGCAGGCGGCCCTCGGCGAGAAAGCGCTCGGCGGCGATCGCGGTGGCCTGCTCCGGCCGCAGAACCTTGACCGCGACCCGGCGATCGAGCCGCCGCTGGCGTGCGGCGAAGACCACCCCCATGCCGCCGGCGGCGATTTCCCGCAGGATTTCGTAATCGGGCGCGAGGGCACGCTGGACCCGCTCGATCAGCATGCGGGTTATGTCATGGTGACGCGGGAGGGGTGCTGCGCCGGGCGGGATCGGCCAGCAGGCGTTCGGTGAAATCCACCCGCTCGGCGAGCTCCGACACCTCGTGCCGGAGGGACTCGATCTCGTCGAGCAGCTCCTGGGGCACACCGTGCGCGAGCGCGCTGTTGTCCTCCGGATCCCACGAGCGAACGCGCAGTCCGTCCACGTCGCGGAATTCTCCGCTCGCGATCGTGATCAGGTCGTAGAGCCACCAGAGGCCCATGCCGCCCAGGGTGCAGAGCTGCAGCAGCCCGGTGCCGATCTTACCCACGTAGAACCGGTGGGCGCCGAACACGCCGAGAGGAATGCAGAGTGCGAGCGCGACGGCCCGCGACTTTTCCGATGGAGCTGAGGCCATTGGTCGAGATTCGGGATGGGGGGATTCGGGACTCGAGGTAACGTAGCTGCCGCTGCGGGGCCCCGCTAGCTTCCCGGACCGTACGTCTCCTGCCTTTGGCTTGCCTGCTCACGACCCCATGCCAGGTCTCCTACCCGCGGCAGTGGATTCCCCTGCAGAGCCAGACCCAGGCGGAGGTGCGCGAAGCGGCCTTCGCCGCGAGCGGCACGGCCATCTCCGCGAAGGGAAAATCGGAGGTCTGGATCGCGACGGGAGGGGGACGCACGCACGGGTGCTGTATTCTCCCGATCGAGGGCAACACTGGGAGGCCGTTACAACTCCAGCGAGCGGAAACGCGGCCAAGGGGTTTTTCGGCATCGCGATCGGGCGACGCGGGCCGCCTGGCCAAACTGGAGCTCAAGTAACCCGCTCGCCGCGCACTTCCCTGCCGATCTCCACCACCTTTTCCGCGAACAGGTCGAGGTCGGCGCTCACCGTACGATGATTGGTGATCGCCACCCGGATGGCGAATTTGCCGTTCAGCATGGTGGCCGAAGGCACCGCGATCCCGCGCTCCTGGATGCGCATGAGGACTTCGCGGTTCAACGCGTTCAGCTGTTCCTCGCTCTCCGATCCGGCATCCGGCGTCGCGCGGTACCGCAAGCACACGATGTTGAGCAGCACCGGGGCCAGCAACTCGAGCTCGGTGTGGCGGTGCACCAGCCCAGCCAGGTACTTGGCCTGCGCCACGTTCTGCTCGATGAGCCGGGCGTATTTCGCGATGCCGTGCTCCTTGAGCAGCAGCCAGACCTTGAGCCCGCGAAACTCACGGGAAAGCTCCGGGCCGAGCGAGCCGGGGTCGTGATCGTTGGGCGCGGCGCCGCGCTCCAGCCGCGCCAGGTAGCTCGCGTGGGTCGCGAACGGTCGGCGGTGCGCCTCGGGATCCCGCACCAACACGCACCCCACATCGTAGGGCATGTACATCCACTTGTGCAGATCGAACGCGATCGAGTCGGCCCGCTCCATCCCCGCCACGAGCGGCCGCAGGGTCTCGGAGATCGCGGCCAGCGCGCCAAAGGCGCCATCGACATGAAACCAGAGTGACTCCCGTTCGCACAGCCCGGCGAGGGCGGCGAGGTCGTCGATCGCGGCGGTGTTGACGGTCCCGGCGTTCCCGACCACGCAGCACGGGCGCCGCCCCGCGGCGCGGTCTTCGGCGATGGCCTGTTCCAGCACGACCAGGTCGACGCGGAAGTCGGCGGCGACGGGAATGGCGCGCAGCGACCGCTGGCCCAGGCCCAGCAACCGCACCGCCTTGTCCACCGAGTTGTGGGTCTCACTGGATGCGTAGTAGACCAGCGGCCTGGGCGTCGCGCCCAGGCCATGGAGGACGATGTCCGGATCGGCGGCGTCGCGGGCCGCGGCGAGCGCCACGAGGTTCGCCACCGAGCCCCCGGTCACCATCACCCCGCTCGCCGTCGCGGGAAACCCCAGCATCGTCTTGCACCAGTCCAGCACCTGCCGCTCGACGTAGGGGGCAGCCTGGTGTCCGCCGCCCGCGTTGGTGTTGATCACCGCGGTCGCCAGCTCGGCCAGCGCCGCGCTCGGCGTGCCGGTCCCGTTCACCCAGCCCCAGAAACGCGGATGCACGTTGCCCCAGGGATAGGGGAGCACTTGGCTCCTGAAATCTTCCCACGCCTCCTCGAGGCCCTGGCCGAGAACCGGAAGCGGTGCCTGGAGTGCCTCGCGCACTTGCGGCGGGACCGGCTGCCAGGCCGGCCGTTCGCGCAGGGTGCGGAGCCAGTCGAGTAGCTCATCGAGTACCTGGTGTCCGTGGGCGCGGAACTCCTCCCAGGAGGCGGGGTCGAGGGATTCTTCGGGGCGTCGAGACATCGGCTCGCTGGTGGTGGCGGTTGGTTGCTCTTGCGGTGCCCGGCAAGAACGTGGAAGATACGCCGATTCCGCGGGCGACTCATCCGGTTCCCAGGGTTCCCATGCCGCTCTTCTTCTTGTTGGTCCTCGCCGGCCAACAGCCGTCCGACACCTCATTCCGCTCGCGGGTGACGGCCTGGCGCGCGGCGCACGAGGCGGAAGTCTTCCGCGAGTACGTGGAGCTGCTGCAGATCCCAAATCTCGCCTCAGACTCGGGCAACATCCGGCGGAACGCGGCAGCATTGCTCCGAATGCTCGAGCGCCGCGGCGTCACGGCGCGGCTGTTGGAGGCGCCCGGCTCGCCGCCGGCGGTCTTCGGCGAGCTGCCGGTGCCGGGCGCCACGCACACGGTCGTGCTGTACGCGCACTACGACGGCCAGCCGGTGGACACGGCGCGCTGGGTCTCGCCCCCCTGGCAGCCGGTGCTGCGCGACCGTGCGCTGTTTGCCGGCGGACGGGACATCCCCTTCCCCGCCGCGGGCGGGCGCTTCGATCCCGAATGGCGCCTCTATGCACGCTCGACGGGCGACGACAAGGGCTCGATCATCGCGCAGCTCTCGGCGCTCGATGCGCTGCGCGCGCTGGGCCTGCAGCCGTCGGTCAACCTGAAGTTCTTCTTCGAGGGTGAGGAAGAGGCGGGCTCGACCCACCTGCGCGACATGCTGACCCGGCACGCGGCGGCGCTCAAGGCCGATCTCTGGCTGATGGGAGACGGCCCGGTTCACCAGACCCGCCGGCAGCTGCTCTCCTTCGGCGTGCGGGGGGACATGGGGCTCCAGCTCACGGTCTACGGTCCCTCCCGCCCGCTGCACAGCGGGCATTACGGCAACTGGGCCCCTAACCCGGACGTGATGCTGGTCCACCTGCTCGCCTCGATGCGCGACGAGGAGGGCCGCATCCTGATCGAGCACTACAACGATGGGGTGCGGCCGATCGGCGCCGCGGAGCGCGCCGCGCTCGCCACGATTCCACCCGTGGAGGAGCAGCTGCTCGGCGAGCTCAGGCTGGGGCGCAGCGAGGGCGCGCCCGCGTCGCTGGGCGAACGTATCCTGCTGCCCGGCCTCAATCTGAGCGGGCTTTCCGGCGGACGGACCGGCTCGACCGCGGCCAACGTCATCGTTTCCGAGGCGACCGCATTCGTCGATATCCGCATGGTCCCGGACCAGCGACCGGAGGGGGTGCAAGCCCTGATCCTGGAACACCTCCGGAAGCAGGGTTACTTCGTGGTACGCGGTGACCCCGATTCCGCCACGCGACGCGCTCACCCGAAAATCGTCAAGGCCAGGTTCAGCCCCGGCTATCCCGCCTCACGAACCGCGCTGGATGCGCCCGCCTCGCGCGCCGTCATCGCCGCCGTGCAGCAGGGGCTTTCCGACCGGCTCATCACGCTCCCGTCCTCCGGCGGAAGCGACGGTACCTACGTCTTCCACGAGGTGCTCGGGGTCCCGCTCATCGGCGTTCCGATTTCGAATCACGACAACAATCAGCACGCCGAAAACGAAAACATGCGCCTCAAGAATCTGTGGGATGGGATCGAGCTGTACGCGGGACTGCTGGCGAGGCTGGGGCCGATGTGGAGCGCTGTACCTTAGGGAGTAGAGATTGGGGATTGGGGTTCACGCGCCCCCCGTCGTTGGGTGGCCGGGCCAGGCCGGGCGGGGAATGCTTCTTTCCATGCGATAAAAGCCGAGGTCCTTCGCGCCCCGCAGCTTGGCGATGTAGAAGATCTGCCCGGCGTGCAGGGCCAGGTGCTCCACGACGTGGTAGATCGCCTCGAGCACGGTGACCTCGCGGCCCTGCACGGCCAGACGGGCGTCGAGCGCGGCCGGGTCGGCGCGGGCGATCACCGCATCCGCCTCGAACACCGCCTCGGTCAAAGCAGTAAGGAGCGCTTCCCGCTCGAGCGGTTCGCGTCGGGCAAATTCAATGTCGCGATCGCGAAGGTCCGGAGCACCGCCCACACCGCTCACGATCCATTGCCGGAGGTTTCCCGCCAGGTGGAGCATGAGGTTTCCGACGCTGTTGGAGGCTTCGTTCGGCCGCCACCAGAGATCCGCGTCCGAGAGCTGTTCCACCGCGGCGCAGATCTTCGGCAGATAGTGACCGGTGAGGTATTCCCGGGATTGGGCCAGAAAAGCCTGAGCAGCATCCATGTTCACCCCAGCAAACCTGCGAGGAGCACCTGCTGCGCGGTGTGGGCGCTGGTCTCTTCGGCCAGCTCCGCGCCCTCCGAGGCCCAGTGCCGGTGGACCGCCATCCAGGCCAGAGACTGGATCAGCAGGTGGGCCTCGGCGACCGGGTCAGCTCGCGGCGCCAGAACCCCCTCCTGCATGCGGCGCTTCAGATAGTCCGCCACCCGGCGCACTCCCCCACGCCAGAAGCGCCGCTGGAACACCTGGGCCACCCCGGGCCATTCGCCGGCACAGCGATCCACCAATTTGATGCCGCGGCGATAGCGATGCAGCCAAGTATAGAGCTCGGCGATGATGCCGCCGGCCTCCCCGGCAATGTCCTGTGGCGGAGAGGACTCGGTGGCGAGCCAGAGCTGGGGAAAGTGGGCGGCATTCTGGAGGCAACGCCAGACGGCCCCGGCCACCTCACCGGGTAGCGGGATGGGGTGCGGGAGGGTCATGGTCCAGACCGTTGGATCTTCGAAGGCGCGGCGCACCGCCAGGTCAAACAGAGCGTCCTTGCTCGCCGCATATAGGTATATGGTGCCTGGGCCCACCTTGGCTTCCCGAGCGATCTGAGCCACGCCTGCTGCTGCAAAGCCATGTCGAATAAAGACTTCGGTCGCTGAATCAGCGATAGTATCGAGGCGGTCATGTGGTCGTTTACGAGGCATTATTAATAATAATAACTGAATCAGATATTATTATCACAATGAGATCAGCCATAAGAGATCAGAGGCCAGGGACAAGGGCACCGAAGAAGGACCAATCCCGAATCCACCCCGAAGCAACCCTTTCTAGCGCCCCGCTGTCCCATGGCTCAGAATAGGGTCGACCTTCGCGAGCCCCGGGGCCTTTAGTGGATCAGAAGAACCTCGTCGCCCGTGTGCTAACGGGCGACCCGCAGGCAGAGCGAGAGCTCTATGACGTGAACGTGGACCGAGTGTACCGGCTGGTCTACCGCATGGTGGGCGACGCGGAGCTCGCGGCGGACTACACGCAGGACACGTTCATTCGAACGTTCGAGCGCCTGGCCAGCTTCCGCGGCGAAGCGGCGCTCTCCACCTGGATCACTTCGATCGCGATCTCGGTGGTCTACAACGGACAGCGGAAGGTGCGCCGGCTGCGCAACCGGGAAGTCGAGCTGGAGCACGCGGACCCCGTGGCGGCGCCGACCAGGCACGCCGATCCGGATCTCAAAGTGAAGCTGAACGCCGCCATTGACGGCCTCCCGGAAGGATATCGCACGGTGTTTCTGATGCACGATGTCGAGGGGTACACGCACGAGGAGATCGGAGCCGCGCTGGGGATCCAGGACGGCACCTCGAAAGCCCAGCTCAGCCGGGCGCGTGCCAAGCTTCGGCGGCAGCTCGCCGCCTTTGCGGGAGATCTGGCCTCATGATGGACGAGCAGGAGGACCGCTTGGACGCCCTGCTGCGCGACGCGGCAAAGGACTACAACGCGCCGCCGGAGGCGCCAAAAGCAGCGATCTGGGCGCGGGTTAGCGCCCGCAGGGCGGATGGGCGGACGGGCGGACGGGCGGACGGTGTCGTGCCGATGCGTCCGTCCGACCGCGTGACCGCCCGTCCGACCGTCCGGCTGATGATCGGCATCGCCGCGCTGCTCGCGCTCGGTGTCGCGGTCGGACGGATCACTGCCCCAGGGCATCCAGCGGCACCGGCCGCGGCTCCCGGCAGCCTCAGCGCCGTGCCCGGGCGGCCCGAGCGGGGCGAGCTCGCGGAGCAGCTCGCGACGCAACAGCACCTGGGGCAAGCGGAAAGCTTCCTCACCGAGTTCAACACCCAACAGACGGCGCAGGATTTCGCTCCGCAAGCGCAGGAGCTGCTCAGCACCACGCGTCTCCTGCTCGATTCCAAGCGCCTGACCGACAGCCGCACCCGCAAGCTGCTCGAAGACCTCGAGCTGGTGCTGGTGCAGATCGCCACGCTCAATCCCAAGGACCGCCGCGAAGATCTGGGCTTCATCGCCGACGGCCTGGCGCACAGCCACCTCCGGACCCGGCTCAGGAACGCGATTCCCGCGGGTCCCACCATTCGCATGTAAGGAGTAGTCCAATGCGCATCACCCGCAGTCTCCTGTTGCTCCTGGCTTGCGCACCGGCTTCCCTTGCGGCGCAGGTCGCGACTTCCCGTGCGGCGCCGATTCGGGTGCCGAATCTGGCGTGGCTGGCTCCGGTCATCGCCGATGCCCAGAGCCAGGCGGCGCTGGGCCTGACGCAGGCGCGCATGGTGATGGCCGGCACGGCCCCGGCGCTGACCAAGGCGCGGGCCGGATTGCTCCGGGCCCAGGCCGCGCTTGCGGCGATCAGCTTCGGGCGAGGCTCCTCACCGGTGATCTTCGCACTGGGAAGCGACTTCGCGAACCAGACGCTGGAGCCGAGCCCACCGGAGGCCTGGGCGCAACAGGATCCCGCCGATCAGCTCTACCGCGACGCGCGCGCGGCGCTCAATCGCGGGCGCTACAGCAGCGCGGCCGACCTGTTCGCACAGATCTACAGCAAGCACCCGCGCTCGAGCTACGCAGGGGACGCCTATTACTGGCAGGCCTACGCGCTCTCGAAGCGGGAAAACGATCAGGCCTATCGGCGAGCGCTGGACCTCCTCCAGCTCCAGAAGGAAAAGGCCCCTGGTGCGAGTACCCGGCGGGACGCCGATGTCCTTGCCACCCGGATCCGGGGCCAGCTTGCGCGCGGGGGAGACGAGACCGCGGCCGCGGTCATCGCGAGCACGGCGACCATCGCGGCGGGAATCCCAACTCCCCCTGCGGTACCCGCGATGCCGACGATGCCCCGCGGTGGACACGGAAGCACCCGGGGCGGCTGCGACAGCGAGGACGACATCCAGACCGCGGCGCTCAACGCGCTACAGCAGATGGACGCCGAGCGCGCGCTGCCCATTCTCAAGCGGGTGTTGGCCCGCCGGGATGAGGGCTCGGTCTGCCTCAGGCGCAAGGCCGTCTTCATCGTGTCGCAGCAGGAGGGCAGGGAGACCGAACCGATCCTGCTCGACGCGGCCCGCAACGACCCCGATCAGGAAGTCCGCGAGCAGGCGGTGTGGTGGCTCTCGCAGGTCGATTCCCCCAGCGCGGTGAGCGCGCTCGATTCTATCCTGCGGAGCTCCCGCGACCCGGTGCTGCAGGAGAAGGCGATCTTCGCGCTGTCCCAGCAGGATGCGCCGAAGGCGCGGCAGGCATTGCGCGACTTCGCGCTCAAGACCGGCGTGTCCGACGATTTGCGGGAGAAGGCCATCTTCTGGATCGGCCAGGGCGATGAGCCGGACCGGCTCGATTTCCTCAAGACCCTCTACGGCCAGCTCAGGAGCGAAGCGCTCCGCGACAAGATCCTTTTCTCGATCTCCCAGATCGACGGGAAAGAGAGCAGCCAGTGGCTGCTGTCGGTGGCGGGCGACGTCAACGAGAACATCGAGCTCCGCAAGAAGGCGCTCTTCTGGGTGGGGCAAAGCGACTATCCGTTGAGCGAGCTCTCCACGCTGTACGACCGGATGCCCAGCCGGGAGATGAAGGAGCAGCTGATCTTCGTGTACTCCCAGCGCGACGAGAAGGCCGCGGTGGACCGGCTGATGCAGATCGCCAAGACCGAACCGGACCGGGAACTCAAGAAGAAGGCGATCTTCTGGCTGAGCCAGTCGGATGATCCCCGCGTGGCCGAGTTTCTGGCGAGTCTGCTGGAGAAGCCGTGAGTTAGGGAGCTAGGGAGCTAGGGGCTGGGGACTAGGGAAAGGAGCTACGAGTGCGCACGTTGAGCTTGACGACTTCGGCACTGCTGCTTGCCTGTGGGTCCGCGCCCGCGCAGACCGCCCTTTCGGACCGGATTCTGGGCGTGAAGGATGGGACGGTGCGACTGGCGTACTCCGTGAAGGACGGGATCTGTGGCGACGGGGAAAGCTTCATCCGTGACCGGACCCGCGGGGAGAACAATTTCATCAGTTTCGATGACAGCAAGTCACGGTACCACGGGCGCAGCTGGCGCGAGCGGCCCTGCGAGCCGGGGCCGGCTCGGGTGGCCATCACGAAGAGTGAGGGCGCAGTGACCAAGGTGCGGCTCTACGTCGGCGGAGGATGGGAACCAGGGGGAAGCGGAGTGGTGGACCTCGGCGAGGTCTCCGCGCCGGCCGCGGCCAAGGCCTTGTTGGCCGTGGTGGCACGCGAGCGCCGAGCCGAGCAGGCGATTTTCGCGGCGATCATCGCCGACAGCGCCGTGGTGTGGCCGGATCTCCTCGCGCTGGCCAAGAACGAATCCCTGTACAAAGACACCAGAAAGAGCGCGGTATTCTGGCTGAGCCAGGCCGCGGGCGACGCGGCCACCAAGGGGCTGGCCGATCTGGCCGAAGACGAGGCAGAGGACCGCGACGTCCGCGACCAGGCGGTGTTCGCGCTCTCCCAGCTTCCCAGGGACGAGGGGATCCCCATTCTGATCCGGCTTGCCAAGAGCAACAAGGACCCCAAAGTGCGGCGGAAGGCGCTCTTCTGGCTGGGGCAGTCGGATGACCCGCGCGTGCTGGCGCTCTTCGAGGAGATCCTGACCAGGCGGTAAGAAACTCAGCGCCCCAGCGTCAGCTCCAGCCTCGTATACACGAACCGTCCGTTGTACCCGAACGGCGACGGCTGCGGGTAGAGGAAGATCCCAAAGCTGTTGTCGGCGTTCAGCCGGTCCGGGTACTTGTCGAACAGGTTCTTGACCCCGACCGAGAGATTGAGGTTTCGCGGCAGGAGGTAGCCCACCTCGACGTCGACCAGCCCCGCCGAGCCAATCTGCTGAACGCAGTCGGAGCAATCGGCGCCGCTCAGCTGTGAGGTAGTGTATTTCCCGTAGAGAGATGACCGCGCCAGCGCGTGGAACGCCCCGCGGCCATAGTCTGCGGTAAGTGTCGTACGCCAATCCGGGCGCTCCTTCTCGAGCGCGATGCTGCCACCCGACACGAACGGATCAAATAGAATAGCTCCGGTTCCCGCGAGCTCCGGGGGTTCCTTCACGTTCAGGATGCGATTCTGGGTCCAGTTGAACGCAGCCGAGAGATCGAGCCGCTGCCCCTCGGGCACCGGAACGCGTACCGCGCCGGTGAGATCCACGCCAGTGGTCTTGGTGTCGAGGGCGTTGGTGAAATACTGGGCGGTGGTGACGTTGGTGATGCCCTGACTCTGCAGGATCGCCTCGACCCCGGGGCCGCCGAGGACACCGGTCAGGATGATCCTCCCGTCGATCTTCACGTAGAAAAAGTCGCCGGTGAGGGTCACCCGATCGGTCGGGCTCACCGCGAGCCCGGCGCTCAGGTTTAGCGAGGTCTCTGCCTTGAGGGGCTTGGCGCCCAGCGCGACCGCGGCCGGGTGTGCCACGGGGAAGATGCCCCCTTCGACCGGCGTCTGGTGGCCGGTCTGGGTATCGAGCACGAAGTTGGTGATCGTGGCGCCATAGAAGCGCTGACTCGGCGAGGGGGCGCGAAACCCGGTGCTCACGGCCCCCCGCAGCGTCACCCGATTGGAAGGCGCCAGGCGAAGCGCCAGCTTGCCCGTCACCTTCGAGCCGAAATCGCTGTAGTGCTCGAACCGGCCGGCCGCGTTCGCGAGCAGGGTCTTCGACAAATTGGTTTCGAGATCGAGATAGCCACCGACGTTCTGGCGATGGTCGTTGACCTCGTTCCCGGGCTGGAAACCGCCGAACACCTGCGATCCGGGCGGAGCGGGATCCCCATAGCGGTTCAGGTGCCCACCCTGGATGTAGGAGGCCTTCTCACCCGCGATGATCTGATAGTTCTCCCGCCGCACCTGGATTCCAGTGGCAAGGTTCAGGTCGGACGGCAGCCCCACCGCCACCGGCCGGGACACATTCAGGGCGCCGACCAACTCGTTCAACTTGAGGGTGCCGGCGTTGATCCGTTTCTTGTTGGGTATTCCCGGGTCGTCCGCGTTGCCGAAGATCCCGTCGAGCCCAGGTGCGCAGGGGGTATCCAGGCAGGGCCCGAGCGAGACGTTCATCGTGTTGCGCAGATCGTACCCGAACGAGTTGGCGCCAAAGGAGGCGCCCAGGTCGTAGGCCCAGCCGCCGGTGTTGCCGCGAACCCCGGCCGCGGCGGAGCCGTCTTTTACCGTAGGATGGAACTCCGGCAGGTAGCCGAGCGGATAGATCTCGATCCAGTTGCGATCCTTGATGGCCTGGCGCCGGAACCCGTTCCCGGTTCCGACCCGGTGGCTGTAGCCGCCGAAGGCGTACAGCTCGCTGGAGCCCGCGGGGTTCAGTGGGAAGCGCGCGTTCACGAAGCCGAGCGCGTCCTTGGCGAGGCCGTCGCCCCAATGATGGTTGGGTTGGGGGACGGCGTTGTGCTTGTCGGTCACCTTGCCGTTCGCATCGATTTCGTCGGCGTCCCCGAGGACGACCTGGTCTTCGGGATCCGCCCCAGCGCGGTTGGTGGGATCCCGATGGCGATACTCAGCGAACAGACTGATGGAGCCGCGGCCGACGGGAGTCCCCCATCCACCGCTCAGGTTGTAGGTCGTGCCATCGTCCGGGAAGGGACCGGTCAGGTAGCGCCCAAGGTCCGCTCGGACAAACGGGTTGAAGCCCCCTTCCTTGATGACGACGTTCACCACGCCGGCGATGGCATCGGAGCCGTACTGGGCGGCAGCCCCGTCGCGGAGCACCTCGATCCGGTCGATGGCGCTCGCCGGCAGCGCGTTCATATCCACCCCACTCGACCCCGCCCCCATGCCCGCGGCAAAGTTGTGCACCAGCGCAGTGCGGTGGCGCCGCCAGCCGTTCACCAGCACGAGGGCGTGATCGGGCGAGAGGCCCCGCAGCGTGAAGGGCCGGACGATGTCGCTTGCGTCCGCCACGCTTTGCCGCGGGAAGTTGACCGAGGGCGATAGTTGGGCCAGAACCTCACTCGTCTCGGTGGAGCCGATTTGCCTGATCTTCTCCGAGCCGAACACGTCCACCGGGACGGCGAGCTCCTCGGCGGCGGTATGGGGCGCCCGGGAGCCGACCGTTACGTTGATTGGGGCGAGCTCTACCGCGCTCCGGGCGAGGACGAAGTCGTGCCGCACCTCTCCGCCGGCCGGCACCGTGAGCTGGACGCTCGCCGCGGTGTAGCCGATGCGCCGGGCGCGGACGGTGTGTACTCCCGACGGCACCCCGCCAATCTGGTAGTCACCCTGCTGTCCGGTCGTCGTCCGGAGGAGGGTGCCCTCCACGGTCACCAGCGCGCCCGGGACGGCGGCGCCGGCGCTGTCGGCCACGCGGCCCCGGATCCGGCCGGTCTGGGCGGCCAACGGCAGCGCAAGCGCAATCGAGGCGAGCAGCAAGGTTACACCACGCATCTTGCCCTCCGGAGGCAGGAAAGGATGGAAACCGATCGGTCCCAATAGCGCGCTCCGAATTCCTCCTGTCAAGGGGAGGGGGCAGCCCCATTGGCGAATCCCACCGGTTCCGATTAACGTCATTCCAGGGAAGTGGTTCCGGCGAACGACCGCGCGACGGCGCCATTCCGGCGACCGTCGCGTAATCGTCCTGTGGCTCTGAAGTGAAGGGCATGCGTATGCGTCGATTCGCAATCGTGGGCGCGCTGTTGGCCCTCCCGCTCGCAGCGGGCGCGTTTCTCCGGCAGAGCAAGGTGGTGGTGGACGGGTCGCGCCTGTTCGCGCAAGTCCTGCAGAAGATCGAGGACAACGCGGTCGACTCGCTCTCCCGCAGCGCGATCTACGAGAAGGCGGCGCGTGGGTTGGTGAAGAACCTGAAGGATCCTTACGCCGACCTGTACTCGCCCGAAGAGCTGGCGTCCTTCCAGCGGAATACGCTGCGGAACAATTACGCCGGGCTGGGAATGCAGATCGAGCAACAAGACGATCAGATCGTGGTGAATCGGGTCTTCCCCAACACGCCCGCCGCCAACGGCGGGTTACAGTCGGGCGACCATATCATCCTGGTAGACACGACCTCCGTCATCGGCTGGCGTACGGCGGAAGTCTCCGCGAGGCTGGTGGGCCAGCCGGGAACCTCGGTCGACGTGACGGTGCGGCGGCAGGGCGTCCCGCAGCCGATCAAGGGGCGTTTCACGCGGGCAGTGATCCGGGTTCCCGCGGTCCCCTACACGCTGGTGCTCGACGGCAACGTGGGCTACATCCCGCTGCAGGCCTTCAACGACGCCGCGTCGGAAGACGTGGGGCGCGCGCTGCTCGCCTTGCGCGGGCGCGGGGCACGTTCGTTCGTGATCGATCTACGCGGCAACGGCGGTGGCTCGCTCGACCAGGCGCTCGACATCAGTAACCTCTTCCTCCGCGCGGGCCAGGAAATCTCGAGCGTGCGCCATCGCGGGCGGGAGCCGGAGGTCTATACCGCCAACCGGCCTTCCCCGCTGGTGGATTCGATGCCTGTCGTGGTGCTGGAGGACGGCGGCACCGCCTCGGCTTCGGAGATCGTGGCCGGCTCGTTGCAGGACCATGACCGCGCGCTGGTTGTGGGGACCACGTCGTTCGGGAAGGGACTGGTGCAGACCCTCTTTCCCCTGGACGGCGGCTGGGCGGTCAAGCTCACCACAGGCAAGTGGTACACGCCGAGCGGGCGGTCCATTCAGGCCGAGCACGACCGGCTGGAGGACGATCGCTTCGTGGAGTACGCGCGCGACTCGGTGGCCGGTGCCCGCGATTCCACCCACAAGCGTCCGGTCTTCAAGTCCGATGCCGGCCGCACCATCCTGGGCGGCGGAGGCATCACCCCCGACATCACGATCGTGCCGGACACCGCCGGCCCCGCGGAGCGCGAGCTCGGCAAGGCGGTCGCTCCGACTTTCCAGCAGTGGTATTTGACGCTTTACAACTACGCACTGGAAATGAAGCCGAAGCTCAAGCCGGATTTCACGATTACCCAGGAAATGCGCGACGAATTCTTCAACCGTCTCGTCAAGGCGAAAATCGCGGTTACCCGGGTCCAGTTCGATGCGGCGCAGGAGGTCATCGATCGCAACCTGGAGCAGCGCTTCGCGGGCCTTGCGTTCGGCGATTCGACGGCGTTCCGGCGCAGCCTCAAGCAGGATGAGCAGCTGGGCAAGGCACTCGAGCTGCTGGGGCGGGGACCCACGCAGCGGCAGCTGCTGGCGATGGCGATGGCGAAGCCGAACTAGCGGTCAACCGTTCCCTTCAGAATCCCATTGCGAACCCGCGCCGCCTTGGTGCTCGCCTTGGGGTCGTAGAACAGCCGCGCCGTCACCACCAGTTCCCTGCGGATCCTGAGCTGCAGGGTGCGCTCCACCTGATTCCGCTTCACCACCACCGGCACAACGGTTCCCTCCGCGTTGGCATAGCGCGCCCGGATCACCGCGCCAAACTCGTCGCTCGTCACCTCGACATCGCCCACGCGGGTGAGCTGATCGCCGGCTTGGATCCCGGCCTCGTCCGCGGCGCTTCCGGCCGTCACCGCGGTCACGAAGACACGGTTGCTGTCGGAGACGGAGGTGACGCCGAGCCGGATCGTCCGGCTGCTGTCAGCGACGTATTGGAAGCCGCCGAGGGGGCCCACGGCAGACCAGGGGAACGGCTCGCGCCCGTCGACGTAGCGAGCGGAGAACTCCGCGAAGGATTTCCCGCCCGCCGCTGCGCTCACCGCGGCCCACCACTCGGCGGTGGTGAAGCCCTTGCCGTTCTTGAAGGCGCTCTGATAAAGCCCGCGCATCACGTCATCAAGCGAGCGGCGGTTGTCGCTGGCGTCGCGGATCAGGATGTCGAGCAGCAAGCCGGCCAGCGAGCCTTTGTCGTAATAGATATCGGCGGTGCCATCGGTCGGATGGATCCAGGTGCTGAGTGAGGCGTCCTCCAGCGCGACCGCGGCACGGTCATCGGTCTGCTGCCGCTTGCCGTCGGTGAGGTTGAGGAAGACCAGGGAATCGATGATCCCGCCGCGCAGCAACGCCAAATCGGCGTAGTAGTCGGTGATGCCTTCGCTCACCCAGAGGAGCGTCGTCGGTTGGGGCTGATCGTAGCGATAGGGCACCATCTCGGCGGGCCGCAGCCGCTTTACGTTCCAGGAGTGGAACATCTCGTGGGCGGTGATCGAGGCGAGCAGCGGGATACCGATGAACCCGGGGTTGTAGATGCCCACGTGGGAGCTCTGGTGCTCCAACGCGCTTCCGCCGCCATAGGACGGATCGAAGATCAGCATGGTGGAATAGTTCTTCCACGGCGTCTCGCCGAAGACGCTGGCCTCCGCCGGGGTGAAGCCGCGGAGCTGCTGCCACAGCATCGCACGGCCGGGACCCTTGAATTGCCCGGCGGGATACGAAGCCAGGCGGTGCCAGATCCCGTCGATCTGCACGCTGTCCAGATCGAAGCGCCCGATGAAGAAGGGCATGTCCACGAGGTCGTGGTAATTTCCAGCCTGGTAGGACCCGGGCCCGCCGCGCGGCTCGAGCCCGGTGAGCACGCGCCACCCGGGCGCCGTAGTGACGCTGACCTGGGAGGGAAAGTCGAGCCCGATTCCTTCGGGATAGGGAAAGACGTTGGTTCCGTTGACGAGCAGAAAATCGGGCTTGGCCCAGGACATGGCGTTGTCGAGCGTGTCGGCGAGGAAATCGAAGCGCAGCGCCACCGCGCCCGCCGCAGCCGGTCGGATGCGCCAGGTGTCGTAGTCGCTCTTGTCCCAGACCGCGGGACGGCCGCCGCTGGTCGCGGAGAAGTTGGAGACTTTGCGGGCGTAGTTGCTGATCTCGTAGGCGCCAGGGGTCCAGGCCGGCAGCGACACCAGCACCGGGGTCGGACCGGCGACCTCGAAGCGCATGGCGACATGCACCGTCTGCCGGCGGGCGCTGACCGAATCGAAGCTCAGCTCGTAGCGGATGTTGGTTTGAGCCGCGAGCAGTGATACTGGCAGCAGCAGTAGCAGGGACGGTGATAGTGGAAAGCGAACTGACACGGAGGATCCTTCCAGATGCAAAAGGTGAAATCGCTCGCGCTGGCCAGCGCCTTGCTGCTCCAGGCGCCCCCGGCCGGGGCGCAGGCTGCCGATCCCGCGGAGAGCCTGGCGCAGGCGGAGCGCGGCGCGGTGGAGGCGATCGCCCGCGACGGGTTTGCCGCGGGCTTCTCCGCTATGCTGGCTCCGCGCGGCGTGCTGCTCTGGCCCGGCGCGCCGGTGCTGGCCGGAGCGGACTCGGTGCGCCGCCTGTTGCTCGCGCAGCGGAGTCTCGATTCCCTCAGGGTCAGCTGGCAACCCCTCGGCATCGCCGTTGCCAACGACGGCGGGTTCGGCGTGACGTGGGGAGTGGCGGTGGCCGCGCGCGCCGGGAACCCCATGCGCATCGGCCGCTACATCGCGGCGTGGCAGCGCGAAGGCGAAGTGTGGCGGCTCGCGGCGTTCGTCCCCATGGGCCTCTTCCCCGCCGCGGCCACGACACTGGCTCCCGAGCTCAGCGCGATTCGCTATCCCCCGCTCGCGCCGGCGGGGAAGCCGGCGGCGTTCATCCAGGCCGATCTCGACTTCGCGCGGCTGGCCGGAGACTCGAGCGCGGCCCTGGCCTTCGAGCGTTACGCCGCGCCCGACGCGGTCACGCTGGGCGGCGGGCTGCTCAACCAGGGACCGGCCGCCATCGGGCGCTCGTTGCGCGGCGGCCCGCCAAGCCGCTGGGCCTGGCATCCCGTGGTCGCGGGGGCCTCCGCCGCGGGGGATCTGGGATTCACCGTCGGCGAGTCGGTGATCCGGCCGGAAGGCGGCGCAGCCAGCTACGGCAAGTATCTCACCATCTGGCGCAGGCTTCCCGGCGGAGCGATCCGGTTCCTGACCGACGGCGGCAACGCGCGGCCGCCCACGCCCTAGGGCAGCCGCAGCTCCGGGATCTTCGGCGGCTCGAGCCGGACCCCGGGCTTGAGCCGTCCCGCGTTGTCGTATTCCTCCCATTGACTGTTGGCGACGTAGAAATAGCGGTCGCCCCACACGGTACCGATGGTGGGCTCCGACGCCAGCGGCAGGTGGCGCTCGAGCAGCTAGACCGGCGCATCAGGACACGGCGCGCTTCTCGAAGGTGCGCAGCCCGACGAACACAAACAGCGCGCTGATCACGACCAGCGCGCCGGCCACGACCAGCACCGGCATGTGGGGCAGCGCGGGAGTGAGCACGCCGCGCATCCCCTCCGAGACGTAGACCAGCGGATTGATCAGCACGAGGTACTGGACGACGGGTGCGGCGGCCAGGGCGCGCCAGGGATAGTAGGCGCAGCCGAAGAAGATCATCGGCGCCACGATGAGGCCGAACATGAGGCCGATCTGCTCACCCTTGATCGCGGTCCCGAGCAGCAGGCCGAACGCCGAGAAGGCGAAGGCGCCCAGAAACGTCATTCCGACGATGAGCCCGAGATGACTGGCGCTGAGCGCCTCGATCGGGCCCATGATGAGCCGCGCCACCGGCAGCACGAAGAGGGCGGCGATCATCCCCTGCACCGTGCCGGAGAGAATCTTCTCGATGGCAATCACCCAGATCGGTACCGGGGCGAGCAAGCGGTCCTCGATCTCCTTGGTCCAGCCGAAATCCGCGACCATCGGCAGCGCCACCGCCTGCACACTCGCGAAGGCGAGGCTTACCCCCAGGATGCCGGGGAGCAGCGCGCCGGTGTAGCCGCGCTGGACGAATCCCATCTTGGGAAGCAGAAACCCGAACACGATCGTGAACATGATCGGCTGCAGCGTGGTGCGGAGCAGAAAGAACGGCAGCTCGCGCGAGACGACGTGGACGTCGCGCCGCATCAGCGCGCCGAAGACCTTCCACGGTGAGGGCCTCAATCGAGCTTCCTTCCGGTGAGGGAAACGAACAAGGTTTCGAGGCTGGGCGGGGTGAGCCGAATGTCGAGGGGCAGGCGCCCCGCCTGCTCGGTGGCGCGGATGAGGTCGGCGATGGCCTCACCGACGCGCTGGGCGTAGGCGGAGAGCTTGGCGCCGCTGGCCGAGACGCGGTTGAGCCCGGGCAGGGCCTGGATGGCCGGGAGCAGCGGGGCGGAGTCGCCGTCCAGGGTGACCTCCACCAGGGTGCCGCCGGGCGCGCGGGAGCGCAGGCCCGCCGGGGTATCGAGCGCGAGCAGTTTGCCGTGGTCAATGATGGCCAGGCGGTCGCAGAGCCGGTCGGCTTCTTCCATGTAATGGGTGGTCATGATGATGGTGCGGCCCTGCCCGTGCAGCGACCGGAGGATGTCCCAGAGATCCAGACGCGCCTGCGGATCGAGCCCGACGGTGGGCTCGTCGAGAAAGAGGATTTCGGGCTCGTGAATGAGCGCCCGAGCGATCATCAGCCGCTGCTGCTGGCCGCCGGAAAGCTGGTCGACCTTGGATTCGCCGCGGTCGCCCAGGCCGAGCTGGTCGAGCAGCGCCTGCGCGCGGGGCAGCGAGACGGCGCGCTGAATGCCAAAATAGGCCGCGTGGAAGAGCAGGTTCTGGATCGCGGTGAGCTGGCGGTCCGGGTTGGGACGCTGCGGCACCACCCCGATGCGCTGCTTGACCCCGACCGGGTTGGCGCCCACGTCGATGCCGGCCACGGCCGCGGTGCCGGCCGTCGGGCGGACTCGCGTGGTCAGCACGCCGATGGTCGTGGTCTTGCCGGCGCCGTTGGGGCCGAGCAGCCCGAAAAACTCCCCGGCGGGCACCTCCAGGTCGAGCCCGTCGAGGGCGAGAATCTCGCGGCCTCCCGTCGGCGCAGGAGTGGCGCCGCTCAGCGGTGTCATCGGGGCGCCGCCGAGCCCGCGGCGGCGAGCCGGGGGCGCGGGGTAGACCTTGCGGAGCCCGCAGGTCTCGATGGCGGGAGGCATGCTGTAAGGTAAGCGCGACTTCAATTACAGAAGCACGACCCTCCGAAGCACTCACAACTGCCGCCACCGCCACCGGAATGGGTGAACCTCGGGTTCACCACGTTATTGAACTTGGAGCCGAAGGTATAACTCAGGCTTACCGAGGCGAAATAGCTGTAGTCGGTCCGCAACTGCTTCAACTGCAGCAGGATTTCTTCATCGGTCAAGCCTTCCTTGACCAGCGAGAGCTGGTCGCGCACCCGGGTGTAGCCTCCGTTCAGATTCAGATTGAGCCCCCGGATCAGGCGAACACTACAAAAGCCAAAAATGGATAGGCGATTCTGGGCGAAATTGTCCAGGTAGGAAGATCCCACCAACTGGGCCTCCAGCGAGCCCCAAGGCTGGATGGCCTCCGCGGCGGCCGTGAACGAGTGAGTAGGGCGGGTCTCTTCGAGTTTGTTGAAAATGGTCGTGTCGCGGTAGTTCGTATGAGCGAAGCCCACCGCATAAACCAAAACAAACTGGCGCCGCGATGACTCCGTGTAGGGGAAGAAGTCGAACTCGAGCTCGCCGGAGCCGTGCAAGCTCAGGTCGTAATTGTCCCGGGTGGAGCGAGCCGCGCTGGCCTCGACTCCAGCGGACCAGTGGGGGCCCAGGCTTCGGGCAAGCAGCGACGAGCCACTGTACCTGCTCGTATGGCTATTGTAGAGACTGCCGTCGCTCAGGGTGTAGGTACTGTTATTGCGATTCGCGCTGGCGGAAACCCGGAATTTCCAGAGCTCCGATACCCGATCGGCCCGGAGCGATCCCGAAAGCCGGTTCGACTTGAATTGCGATTCCGCGGAGAGGGACGCGCTCGCACTCAACCGGAAGACCCACAGGTTCCAGGGATCGCGGGGCTGCTGCGTCGGAGCGGCAACGGCACCCTCTGGCGCAGAAAAGCCGAGCCGAAGGCGATCCGCGAACACGCTGCGCGCGACATACCGCGCCAAGCCCAATCCGATCCGTTGGATCTGCCGGATGCGAATCTCGTCCCCGGTGTCCGACTGTCGCGTGGTGAATGTGAGCTCATCGTCCCTGCCTTGGAACGCTCTCCGTCCGATGAATTGCAGGGTAAACTCGGCGCCGCCGCCGCCCGTGCCTTGGGATCTAATGATCAAATGGACATCGGCGTCCTGGCGATCTCGCACCCAGTTGACATAAGTGATTTCCCGCCGGGCGTATTCGAAATCACAATGGGTCTGACAGTCCAGGAAGACCCTGATCGCCTCGGGAGCTGGAGCGACCGCAGGCGGCGCCTGGGCGCTGAGGCTTCCCGACGCCAGAACACAGGCGCACCAACCGAGGGCGGTAACGGCTCGCCGGGTCACCAGCATCGGAACGCTCGCGGTCAGAGAGTGAAAGGCGCGGACTGTGAGGAGTAGGACGTCGTCAAGCCGGCAAGGGTTGCAAAGGTCACGATCAGCACGGCCAGCAGCGTGCGATTCATGCAGGGAGACTATCCCGGATAGCGACGACGGGCAACCGGCGGTATCGTCCGCCATGCCCGTTATCCGCTGGCCGCTTCGGGACGCCGTCTCCCGCCTGGAGAAACACTACGGTGCGCTACGGCTCCCAGTCAGCGACCCGTTCGGACTGGTGCTCTGGGAATGCTGCGCCTACCTGGTCGACGATGCCCGCCGGGCAAAGGTGCATGCCCGGCTGCTCAAGGCCACCGAGGGCAGCCCCGAGCGCATTGCCGCCATGAAGCAGGGAGCGCTAGCCGAGCTCATCGCGGCGGACGGGGGCATGCAGCCCGCCATGCGGGCGGAAAAACTGCAGCGAGCAGCGAACCTCGCGTTAGAGGTGGGCCGGGCGGAGCTGCGCGAGCTGTGTCGGAGCGACCCCCGGCGCGCGCGGGCGATTCTCAAGCGTTTTCCCAGCATCGGCGATCCGGGCGCAGACAGGATTCTGATGGTGACGGGAAGCCTCCGCACCCTCGCGCCGGAATCCAACGGAGCGCGGGTGCTTTGCCGGCTGGGCTTCGGCAGGAACGACGCGCGCTATGCCCGCATGTATCGCTCGGCGGTGGCGGCAACGGAGCCCGAACTGCCCGACGACCCCGCGTGGTGGGTCAGGGCGCACCTGCTGCTCAGACTGCACGGGAAGACGCTGTGCAAGAGCAGCGCGCCCCGCTGCAAGGAGTGCCCGCTCGCGCCGCGCTGTCCGAGTGCGCGGTGAGCACACCGGCGCTAGCTTCCTCGGCTCGCGCAGGCGGAGACCCGCTCACGAGGTTTTGCCCACAGATTACACCGATGGCACAGATTGATCCGCATTCAAAGGGAACCGGGATTCTCATGACTAGGCATTTCGGGTCAGTAATTCTGCTGCTGGTGTTTTCCTCCGGCCTGGCCGCGCAGAAGAGCAAGCCGGCTCCGCCAAACGCGATTCAGAAAGAATACCAGGCGCTCGCCGACAAGATCATCGCCGCGGCCACGGCGGACAGTGCCGCCTGGAACAAGCTGGCCGAGCTGACCGACGGGTTCGGGAACCGGATCAGCGGGAGCGAGGCGCTGGAGCGAGCGATCGACTGGATCATCTCCCAGATGCGATCCGAGGGTCTGGAGAACGTGCGCGGCGAGCCGGTGATGGTCCCCAAGTGGGTGCGAGGCCACGAAAAGGCCGAGCTACTGCAGCCGCGCTACGTGAACCTGCCGATGCTGGGGCTGGGCGGCAGCGTCGCGACCCCGAAGGGAGGCATCGAAGCGGAGGTGCTGGTGGTCTCGAGCTTCGACGAGCTCAAGGCTCGGGCGACCGAGGCCAAAGGCAAGATCGTCTTGTTCGACGTGCCGTTCACGAACTACGGGCAGACCGTGGCGTATCGCGGTATCGGCGCGATCGAGTCGGCCAAGGTGGGAGCAGTGGCGACGCTGATTCGCGCGGTGGGGCCGTTCGGGATGCGCACGCCGCACACCGGCGCGATGGTGCCCTACGATTCGACCGTGGCCAAGCTCCCCGCGGCGGCGATCCCGATGGAAGATGCCGCGATGCTGCACCGGATGCAGACCCGGGGACAGAAGATCGTCGTCCGGCTCGAGATGGAAGCGCAGCAGTTGCCGGATGCCCCTTCGCGCAATGTGATGGGAGAGCTCGCGGGGCGCGACCAGCCGGATGAAGTCGTGGTGTTCGGCGGCCACATCGATTCCTGGGACGTGGGCACCGGCGCGATGGACGACGGCGGCGGCGTGGTGATCGCGTGGGAGGCGGTGCGGTTGCTCCGGAAGCTGGGATTGCGGCCGCGCCGTACGATCCGCGCCGTGGGCTGGACCAACGAGGAGAACGGGGGCCGGGGAGGCGTGGCCTATCGCGAAGCGCACCAGGCCGAGCTGGCCAAACACGTCGCCGCGATCGAATCGGACGGCGGCACCTTTAAGTTCCGGGGCTTCGGGTTTTCCGGCGGCGACTCCGCCTATGCGGTGGTCCGGCAAATCGGAAAGCTGCTCAAGGCGCTGGGCGCCGACACGGTCTTTGCGGGAGGGGGCGGCTCCGACATCGCGCCGATCATGGGCGAAGGCGTGCCCGGGATGTCGCACAACGTGGACGGCTCCCGCTACTTCTGGTTCCACCACACCGAAGCCGACAATGTCGACAAGATCGACCCGCGGGAGCTGGCGGAGAACGTCGCGGCGATGGCGGTGATGGCCTACGTGCTGGCGGACCTGCCGACTCCGTTGCCGCGCGGGGGGAAGCCGGTAGGGGGAGGGCGAGATAGCGGATCAGGGATGAGGGGATCAGGGGCCCCCCGCGATTCCCTGATCCGCTGATTCCTGATTCCCTCCATTACGGCTTCGCGGGCTTGCCCGCCTTGAGCTGCGCCGCCGTCAGATTCAGGTGTCCTACCGACTGCCCGATGATCACGTTGCCCGAGGGCACTTTTTCTTCGTGGCCCCAGAGGTGGAAAATGATGCCGTCCGTGGTGGCCACGAGATCGGCCACTCCCTTAGCCTTGTCGGGCGGCAGATCGAGCACCTGCACCCGGCCGGTGGAGATCTCCTGCTGGTGATCGTGCCAATTCTTATTCCAGAGTCCGCGCGGGACGGCACCTGATCGGGTGATGGATTTGGCGACGATGTACTCGATTTGCTGCAGCCGGGCGCCCGGATCGCTGGAATCGTAGATCAGACACTCGATCACCGGCTCGGGAGAAAGGACTTTACAGTAGTGGTGGTAGGGCCCCATCACCTTTCCCGCGACCACATGCGGTGCGGTGACGTGAATGTTGTGGCCGTCGGCGGGGGTGGCCATCGTCGCCTGGCCGGCGAGCCGCGTGGCACCGAGCCCGATCGCGCCAATGATTCCGAAGATCCTGGACATGTCAGTCTCCGTAGGTGGGAAAGGGAGAAATACTCAAAACGGGACTCGGGGGCTAGAGACCAGCCCGGCATCCAGGCATTGGCGCGGCTCCAAACCCTGCGGCGGCGGCCGGCAGCCGCTATCACCCTGGCACAACTGGGTGACATCCGAGTCCGTCATATCCACATTCTCACAAACGGAGACCACGGTGCCCTGGGTCCAACCTCTGGTGCGCCCGGGCTTGTTCAAGACCTGACCCGAACCGGGGTGGCATGTTCGGCGACGATGCGATAGGTCTGAATGAAGATCGGTCAACGCGCACGTGTCGGAATGACACGCACAAGAGCCGAGCCCCTCACGAGTTCTCGTGGAGCCTCAAGGGGTTAGCCGCTCGCGCCGATTGGCCTCTTCCATGCTACTAGCGGGAATCGTCCCCGACTTCGAGGCCATTCATGCGCGCTCCCATTCGAACTCTGGCGGCGCTTGCCGCCCTCTGCGGAATTCTGCTCGCGGCGTGCGGGACGTCGAATGAGCCAGCGGGAGAGGCCGAATTGCGGGTACTGCACGCAACGCCGGCGCTGGGGCCGGTGGACGTGGAGGTGGGTGGGGTCACGGTGGTGCACGGCGTCGCGTACGGCACCACCTCGACGCTGGTGAAGGTGCCGGCCGGCGAGCAGCATCTGGTCGTTCGCTCCGGCGGCCAGGTACTGGGCGCGCTGGACCCGATCTTTTCATTGCAGCACGTCAACGGCGTGGTCGTGGCCAACGGCACGCCGCAGTTTCTCACGGTGGTGACTCCGGACACTGGGCAGAGCGCCAGCAATCGCGCCAACGTGCGAATGGTCAATGTCGTGGGGACCAACACGCAACCGCCGACGGTGCTGGAGGTGCTGGTGCACGCCCCGAATGCCAACCCGGACTCGGTCATCAAGTTCGGGGTCGACGCCAGCATCGCACGGTATGGCACGCTGATGTATTTCGACCCGGGCCATTTCAGCTTCACGTTTGTGCCGGCCGGGGGGTCGACCGTGCTCGCACAGGTGAGCTTCGATGTGGCGGCGGGTGAAAAGAAGGCGGTGGTGCTACAGCGCGCGGCGGACGGCGGCTACTCCGTGCAAGTCATCGTGGAACAGTGAGCGCCGCTACCTCGGCCGCACCATGGCGGGTAACTCTTACAGACCGAGCCGAGCCAGCAAGCTCTGAAATCCCGGCTCGCCGCGCAGCGGATC
>CAZYPO010000004.1:95257-100548 GCA_964649225.1 uncultured Gemmatimonas sp.
ACAGACCGAGCCGAGCCAGCAAGCTCTGAAATCCCGGCTCGCCGCGCAGCGGATCGACCAGCGGATTCACTTTGAAATAGGCCAGCCAGCCCCGCCGTTCCGCATGGGCCCGCTCCGCCCAGGCGAGCGCCTCGTCACGATGGTCGAGCCCGAGGTGCAGCGTCGCGAAGGCGACCGGCGAGACGTAGTCCTGCCGGTTCCTGGCTTCGAGCTCCGCGAGGACGGCCTCCGCCTCCGCCCGCCGCCCCGCGCGCGCGAGCACATACCCGAGCGACGCCTTGGTATAGGTGCCGGTGCCGGGAAGCGTCATGCCCTCACGGATCACTCGCTCCGCTTCGACCCAATGGCCCTGCTGCGCCAGCACGAGACCCAGCGCGCGATAGCTCTCTTCCGCGGTGGGATTGATGGCGATGGTGCGGGCGAGGTGGTAGCGCGCCTGGTCGTAGCGGCGCGCGTAGTAGTAGATCCAGCCGACGGTGCGCCGGATGGAGATCGAGGCGGGATCGAGCTCGAGCGCGGTGTGGCTCTCGACCAGCGCCTGGTCGAATCTCCCGTGCGCCGCCAGCCAGAAGGCGTACCACTGGTGCGCCGTGGCGTAGGCGGGATCCAGCTCGATGGCCCGCTCAAATTCTCTCCGGGAGGCTTCCCAGTCCCAATCGTAGATGAACAGGCTCCAGGCGAGCGAGGCGTGGGCCTCGGCGAGGGTGTCGTCGAGCTCGAGAGCCTGCCGCGCGTAGGCTTCCGCCCGCGCAAACCCTTCGGCGACCGGGACGCTGCGATAGTCCAACTGAAGCGCGTACGAATCGGCGAGCCCGGTGTAGGCCGGCGCGTAGCGGCTGTCCTCCTGGATGGCCTGCTCGAAATATCCGATCGCCTCAGTGACTCCCTCCTGGGTGCGCTTGTTCCAGGCGTAACGGCCTTTGAGGTAGAGCCCGTAGGCCTTGAGGTTCTCGGTGTAGCGCTTGGGAGTGGGCTGGGCAAAATCGGCGAAGGAAGTCGCCCGCAGGGTGGCCACGATGGTGCCGGCGATCTCCTCCTGAATGGCAAAGACGTCCGCAAAGGTCCGATCGTAGCGCGCGGACCAGAGCAGGCGGCCGTCGTCGGTGGAGCTCAACTGGGCCGTGATGCGCAGCCGGTCACCCGCGCGACGCACGGCGCCTTCGAGGATCCAGGCGGCGCCCAGCAGGGCGCCGATCGCTCGGGCATCCTGGGGCTTGCCCTTGAGCGCGAAGACGGAGGTACGGGAGGCCACGCGGAGACCCTCGACCTTGGCGAGCGCGTTGATGAGCTCGTCGGTGATCCCGTCGCTCAAGTAGTCGTTTTCCGGGTCCGGACTCGCATTGACCAGCGGCAGCACCGCGATGCAGCGGCCGATGCCCGAGGCGTGGATGCCCCGGTCCGGATCGGGGCCTTCTCCCTGCATGGCCGTAATGAGCTCCGCCGCGGCGGGGTAGCGTTCCAGCGGGTCCTTGGCCAGCGCCCGGGCCAGCGCCTGCTCGACCCGGGCCGGCAGCTCCGGCCGGAGGACCCGCATCGGCCGGGGGAATTCGGTGACCTGTTTGGCGAGGGTGACGCGCGCTCCGACGCCGCGCAAGGGCGGCTCGCCGGTCAGCATCTCATACAGAACACAGGCCAGGCCGTAGAGATCACTGGCGGAGGTAAGCTCACGCTCCCCGGCGGCCTGCTCGGGACTCATGTACTCCGGGGTACCGAGCGCAATCCCCACCCCGGTCACCACGCCCGATCCGACGGAGCCGCAGGCGCGTGCAATACCGAAGTCGGCGAGCACCGCGTGGCCGTCGGCGAAGAGGATGTTCTCGGGCTTCACGTCGCGGTGCAGGAAGCCTTCGCGGTGGGCGTAGTCGAGCGCGGAGCCAATCTCGCGGGCGATCCGGATCGCGTCGGCGAGCGGAAGGCGCCCCGCGGCGGTCAGCCGCTCGCGCAACGAGCCGTCGGTTACGTGCGGCGTCACGTAGTAGAGGAGGCCGGCGCTCTCACCGGAGTCGATCAGCGGCAGAATGTGCGGATGGACCAGGCGGGCGGCGATGCGGATTTCCCGCAGGAAGCGCTCGGCTCCCAGCGAGGCGGCAATCTCGGGCGCGAGCACCTTGACGGCGACCTTGCGGCCATGGCGTTGGTCGAGCGCCAGATAGACCGTGGCCATACCGCCGCGACCGAGCTCACCCTCGACGGCATAGCGATCGGAGAGGGTGGTCCCGAGGAGGTTCGAGGAAGACATTTGGAGATAATAGCAGGGATTCGGGAGTCGGGAGCCGGAGTCGGGGTCAGAGCCCCAGCGTCTGGAAGACCCCGTCCCTCAGGGTAAGCCAGATGAACTTGAAGAGCGGGGTCTCGGGGAGCCGCCGGTGCAGCAGTGGGGCAAGCCGCGGCGGCTTCCCGCTGTGGGGGTTGTGGGTATCGAGCTTGAAGTGGTTGAAGATGAAAGTGTTGAGCGCATCGCTCAGGTCGCGATCGCGCGTGACCTTGTCGAGCGTCTCGATTTCGAGGTCGTGATAGAGCAGCAGCAGCTGCCCCCGGGCGACGTCATCGCGCACATCGATCTTGAAATCGGCCGAGTCGAGCTGCCCATCGCGGATGCGAACGCCTTCCATACTGACCAGGAACGGGTTGAGCGCCTTGACGCTCATCCGCCCGATGGACCCACGATAGGCCAAGTTGAGGCGGGGTGCCGAGAAATCGTACTCGAAACGGACCAGCAGGGGAGCGGCGCCGGCAAAACGGGCGCGCACGTCGATCGTACAGGGCCTGGCGCTCGACATCCGCAACGGATCGTTGCTGACGTTGCTGATCACGGCTTCCAGCTCGGTAAAGGGGATCGTGCCGAAGCGCGACCCATCGATCGCACGCTCGGAGAAACGGAGCTCGGAGTGCTCGATGCGCAGCCGATCGATGAGCAGCGGCTTGCCGGTCTGCAGGGACTGATGCGGCAGCTTGATCGGGGTCTGGGGTCCCGCCGGCTTGGTGCGGTCAACCAGGATCTCCATCTGCAACGAATCGATGCCGACCGCGCTGATCGAGATCTGCCGGCGGAAGAAACGCCAGAGCCCGATGCCGTCGGCGCGCAGCGAGGCGGCGCGGACCACGTATCGGGTGTGCTCCTCGCGGCCGGCCTGGGCGCGCCGGGTAAAGGCCGCGGTATCCGGGTAGAGCTCGAATCCGGTAATGCGAAAGGAACGGCCCAGCAGGCTGAAGTGTGAGGAGCCGATCCGCACGAGATACATGCTGTCGGTCCCGGCGGCGACCGCCACCTCGAGCCGCTGCCGGAGGTGCGCGGTGTTGAAACGCCAAGCGAGGAGCAGGTGCGCGGCAAGGACGACGATGGCGATTCCCGCGAGGATCGCGATCAGCGTGCGGCCGGATCGCCGGCTCATGAGAGCTGCTGCTTCACGGCCTCGCTGGCGACGCTGATGAGCAGCTCGCGCAGCGTCTTGGCCGAGTCGCCTCCGATGCGGGAGAGGGCCGCCTGAATGCGGAGGACCGCCACCGGGGTCCGCGGCGTCTCGCGAATGATGTCATCGATACTGCGGCGCAGCTGATCGCGCTCGTAGGGATCGAGCCCGGCCAGCTCGCGGATGAGGGACCGGGCGGCCGACATGGCGCGCTCGGTCCAGGGCAACGGCCGCCCGCAGGCGTGGCAGTACTGCGGGAGCTGGGCGAGGGGACGGCCGCCCGGTGCATCGGAGGGCTCGAAGGGCTCGCGCTTGTCGTAATAGAAGCCGGGGATGGGCTCGCGGCACCCCGGGCAAGCCGCAATGGTTTCCGAGCCGCAGATCGAGCACCAGGGCGCGTTGCGCGAGGGCTCTCCGCGAGAGCGATCATTGACGAGGTGACCGTTGCGACAGGCCAGCGCCACGTCCCACACCTCACTCTGGTCGGAGGAGAGCGGATCGTAGAAGTACGGGGCGGAGTGGCCCATCTTCACGAAGTTCCTACGGTGTAGCCGGCCGGGGAGCCGGCGGACGCGGCATGAGCTCGGCACGGTTGGCAAGCTCATAGACGGTCCAGGCTACCACGGTCGCGGCCTGCTTGAGGTCGTCGATCACCAGCCGCTCGTAGGTGTCCACGTTCGAGTGGTGGGTCCGGGTGCCGTACTCGATCGGGTCCTGGATGAAGTTGAAGCCGGGGACGCCTTGATCCACGAAGCTCAAGTGATCGGTCCCTCCGGTGTTGCCGTGCCGGACCACGACCACGCCCAGGTCCTGCAAGGGGGCCAGGATCTGCTGGAAGATCGGGATCGCCGCGCTGTTGCTCTGATCCCAGATACCGCGGAGCTTGCCGGTGCCGTTGTCCACGTTCACATAGGCCGAGATTTTGGGCAGCTCCGCCTGGTGGATGCGGAGCCAGGTGCGCGAGCCGATGAGGCCCTGCTCCTCCCCAGTCCAGAGTCCGATCCGCACGGTACGCCGCATCGGCAGGCCGAGCGTCTTGAGGATCCGCATCGCCTCCATCATCACCACGGAGCCGGCGCCGTTGTCGGTCGCGCCGGTGCCCGAGTGCCAGCTGTCGTAGTGGGCGCCAAGCATCACGACTTCATCGGCCTTGTCGGTGCCGGGAATCTCGGCGGTGACGTTGGTGGGAACGCGGTTGTCGTCGAGGAAGCGGGTCTGCAGGTTGAGCTCGAGCCTCACGGCCAAGCCGCGCTGCGCCACCCGCCACAAAGAGCCGTACTGCTCGTGCGCCACGATCAGATGGGGAACCGGGTTGTACACGCTGTCGCGCGCGGTGCGGCCGTCGAAATGGCCGCCATTCAGGAACATGCCGTAGGTCCATCTGGAGCCCTGCAACACCACGGCCGGCTGCTCGGCATGGAGGAACTGCGTAATGAGCGTATCCAGGCGCTGGCCACGGCGTCTGTAGGGCTCTTCCTGTCGAGGAGAGTTGATCAACTCATCGAGAGTAAGCCGGGTCTCGGCAGGGTTGAATTCCGGGGCGATGGCCTGCGGGGCGCCCCGCAGCACACAGGCCCCCTTGAGCTTGCCGGTGTACTTCGCAATATCGGTAGAATCCTTGATATCCAGCACGACCGCCTGGCAGGTGATGGTGCCGGGCTTGCCCTTCACGAGGGTGCTTCCGCTCCACGCCTGGGGATAGGCCGCGAGCGGTTTGGGCCAGGGCGCCAGGATGCGGCCGCTGTAATTGACGATCTCCCAGCCGCGCCCGAACGCCGAGTCCCACGGCTCGACTTTTACATTCGCGAGGCCCCAGGAGCGAAAGGTCTCCGCCGCCCACTCATTGGCCCTGCGGCTGGCGGGCGAGTTGGTGAGCCGGGC
>CAZYPO010000005.1:0-28938 GCA_964649225.1 uncultured Gemmatimonas sp.
TCGGCTGGTCGCTCCGGCCCGAGGTCTCCGCTCTCCTGATGTCGCTTTCATCCATTATCGTCGCCGTCAATGCCGTATCGCTCCGGCGGGCCCGCATCTGATCGAGCGTTCCTGAATTATTTCGGCTTCACCGCTTTCGCCAACAGCGTCTCCACGCTGGCATCGCTCGCAGTATCCTGGATATGGTCATTGTCTCCGTTCCTTAGGCTTCAGATCGCAAGGCGTAAGGCAGCGCTGCTCTCCGTCATACCCCGCGGAGACGCGTCTCGCAAGGTGGTCTTGGTATCTTTGAAGCGGTTCCCCCGTCATTCCCGGAGCAGCCCCATGCGTCGCATCGTCCGTCCTTCGCTGGCGGTGGTCCTCTTCCTGCTCAGTCCCCTTGCTGGTCTCGCAGCGCAGGGCCAGGCCGGCCTCTCGGCCGAAGCCAAGGCCCGTCGTTGGGCCGTCGAGCACGAGCTCGATTCGCTGGCCGTCATCGATCGCAAGGTGATGCTGCCCATGCGGGACGGCGTCCGCCTGGCCACCGACATCTATCGTCCCAGGAACCTCTCCCTGAAGTATCCGGTCATCTTTTCCAAGACCCCGTACAACTTCAACTATTGGGACGTCCGCAACGGCGTCCCGTCCGATATGACCGCGGCGCTCACCGCCATCAAGCGCGGCTATGCCTACGTGGTCCAGAACGAGCGCGGGCATTTTTTCTCGGAAGGGAACTACGACATCCTGGGCCCCCCTCGCACCGACGGCTACGACGCCATCAAGTGGATGGCGGAGCAGTCCTGGTCCAATGGGAAAGTCGGGCTGATCGGCTGCTCCTCGACCGCCGAATGGCAAATGGGCGTGGCCGCGCTGGCTCCGCCCGGACTCGGTACGATCATCCCCCAGGGCTTCGGTGCCGGCGTCGGCCGGGTCGCGCCGTACTTCGAGCAGGGCAACTGGTACCGGGGTGGGGCGGTGCAGATGCTGTTTATCGCCTGGCTGTCGGGAGAGCAGAACCAGGTACGGCCCAGCTTCGACAAGGATGCGACCCAGCAGGAGCTGATCGAGGCCTCGAAGCGGTTCGACCTGGCGCAGCAGCCCCCGCCGGTCGACTGGTCGGAGGCGCTCCGGCACCTGCCCGTGATGGACATCATGAAGGCGGCGGGAGCGCCCAAGGGTATCTTCGCCGATTCGATGCCGGTTTCGACCGGCGGCCGCATGATCCAGCGCGAGCCCAACGACCCGGCCTGGTACCAAGGCGGACTTTTCCACGACGACATGACCATCGACGTACCGGGGCTCTGGTTCATGTCATGGTATGACGTGTCGGTGGGCCCGAACCTCGCCACCTACAGCCACGTCCGGAAAAGCGCGCGGCCCGAGGTTGCTGGCCAGCAATACGCAGTCATCGCGCCCACACTCCATTGTGCGTATACGCGGGCCACAGAGAATACCGTCGTGGGCGAGCGCAGCGTCGGTGATGCTCGCTACGACTACGCCGCCCTTACCTACGGATGGTTCGATCATTTCCTCAAGGGCGAGGCCAACGGTCTGCTCGATACCCTGCCCAAGGTGCGCTACTACACCATGGGCCTCAACAAGTGGCAGACGACCGACAGCTGGCCGCCGAAGGGCGCCGAGCCGATGACCTTTTACCTCTCCAGCGCCGGCAACGCCAATACCCTCGACGGTGACGGGGTGCTCACTGCGAAAGCACCAGCGGCCGACCGGCCGGATCAGTTCAGCTACGATCCGATGAATCCGGTTCCCTCCTACGGCGGCAACGTCTGTTGCACCGGCAATGCCGTCCAGGGCGGGGCATTCGATCAGCGCAAGATGGAGGCGCGCCCCGACATCCTCGTCTACACCACCGAGCCGCTCAAGGAAGGCACCGAGGTGAGCGGTCCCGTCGCAGTGACCCTGTATGTCTCCTCCGACGCCAGAGACACCGATTTCA
The DNA here is from genome assembly GCA_964649225.1 of uncultured Gemmatimonas sp. GTDB lineage: Bacteria > Gemmatimonadota > Gemmatimonadetes > Gemmatimonadales > GWC2-71-9 > JABFSM01. Next base: position 1,937 of record CAZYPO010000005.1, read on the forward strand.
CGGTGAAGGTCCTTGACGTGTATCCCGACGGCCGCGCTTACAACCTCGACGAGACGATTCAGCGCGTTCGCTATCGCGAAGGCTATGACAAGCCGCCGGTTTTCATGGAAAAAGGGAAAGTGTACAAGGTCGCACTGTCACCGCTTACGACCAGCAATTATTTCGAGGCCGGCCATCGGATCCGGATCGAGGTCGCCAGCAGCAACTTTCCCCGCTTCGACCGCAACCTGAATACGGGTGGTAAGAACTACGATGAGCGCGAAGGCGTCGTGGCGCACAATGCCGTCCACCACTCCAGGCAATACCCCTCATCGCTCACGGTGACCGTGGTGCGCAAGCCGGTGCCCTAGCCGCTGAGGACCGCTCGCCAGGAATGGTCGCTATCGGTTTGACGCTGCCTGGTCTGCGCGGACACACACGATCTTCCTGACCCCTGGCGAGAGGCGCTCGGCGCGACGAACTTGTTCCGCAGTGCTCACCCTGGAGGATACCATGCCCCGAAAGTCCACCACCGCCAAGCACAAGCCGGCTCGCCGCAAGGCCGCCCAACCCGCCAAGCGGAAGCCCGCCCGCCGTGCAGCGAGTGTCTCCAAACAGAAGCGCCCCGTCCGCGCCGCGGCGACCCGATCTCGCGCCAAGCGCCTTGCCGCGGCCGTCAAGGGGAAGGCAAAGGCCGGGATGAAGGTCGTGAAGCAGAAGGCGCAAGCCGGGATGGAGGTCGTGAAGGAGAAGGCCCAGGTAGGACTGGAGGCGGCCCGCGAGGGCTTCGAAAATGCCCGGGAGGCCGCGGGAAAAACCCTCAACGCCGCGAGATCCAGCGTAGCCGTCGCCGTCGAGGACTTCAAGGCGAAGATGACCGAGGGGGGCTGATCGGTTTCGTCAAGTCATTTGAAGATGCCGAAGTGGCCCAGCAGCCACCAGAGCAGGATGAACACGAGGATGGTGCCGAAGCAGCCTCCACCCAGTTTCTTCGCTCCATACCCAGCCGCCAGGCCGCGCAACAGCTTGCTCATGCCCTGTGGACGCCTCGCGCTGCCGGGCATGCACGTCCGAGTAACGTCCCTACCTCCTATCGAATCACCTCTCCGGCCGCGAAATCGAAGAGCGTGAGCCGCCGCAGCCGGTAGTACGCCTGCCAGTAGCCTCGCAGCGATTGCACATACTGAGTCAGCGCCTGGTCCTTCTCCGCCTGCGCGAGGTAGAGATTGTCGATCGCGATCCGGCCGATCACATAGCGGTTGAGCGCCACCTCGAAGCGCTTGCCGGCTACCGTGTCAGCCTTGGCTGAGAGTGCGAGATTGCGCCGTGCCTGGGAGAGCTGGAGGGCCGCGAAGTGGGCGTCCTGCGCCGTCTGCTGCACGGTCACCTGCGCCAGGCTCGTGGTCCGCTCGCGGTCCGCTCTGGCGGCCTCCACGTTCTCGTGGTGGGCACCCCACTGCCAGAGCGGGAGCGAAACCGACACCGCGAATTGCTGGGCGTTCAGCAGATTGGAATAGACCAGGCTCGCATCCGGGGCGGTGGCGTTGAAGCCGTAGCTCGCCGACACGCTCGCCCCCAGCCAGTTGCTGAGCCGCGCTTCGGTGACCCGCCGCCGGGATTGCACCTCCTGCAACTGCACGTCGCTCACGCTCGCGCGGTTGCGGAGCGCTTCGGTGACGGCCCGCGCCGTATCGGCTGCGAACTCCGGCACCGTCGCCGTCACCTCGATCTCGAGCGGAGCCCCGACTGGCAGGTTGAGCGCCAGGCGGAGCGCCGCGGCGGCGCGGTCGTACTCGAGCCGGGCGCCATCGAGGGAAGTACGCGCGCGAAGCAGCGCCAGCTCGCTCTGCAGCAGGTCGTTCTCGCCGATTTTGCCGACCTCGAACCGCCCCTTGTTGAGCGTGTAGAGCGTGTCGTTGATCGCGGCATTCTTGATCTGGTTGGCGCGCGCCACCCGTGCCGCGTACAGATCGAAAAACAGATTACTGGTACTGAGGGCGAGGTCTTCCCGCGCTTCGAGGTAGCTGCGCTCGGCCAGCTCGGAACGCAGCGGCTGCTCGCGCTTGTCCCACGCCGACGCGTTGGGCCTGAGCAGCTCCTGCCGCAGCCCGAAGCTGACCGGCGTGCTCGACCAGGAGTGAAACGAGTTCTGCCCGGTCACCGAGAGCCGGGCGAGCGACGACGACACGAAAAAGTCACCGCCGGTGAGCGGCAGCTTTTGCGTCATCGTGGCGCTGAGCGAGGCGTTGGTCTGGTTCTGCGGCTTGAACAGGGTGCTGCCGTCGGGCTGCAGCACCGAGATGATCGAGCGGTTGTAGGAGGGTACCGTCCCGCCGACGGAGAGCTGGGGCAACAGCCGAGAGTAAAACGCCCGATCGCGGTAGCGGGCGGCATCCCGGGTGGCCAGGGCGGCGCGGGCCGTGAGGCCCTGATGCTGCGCCATCTCGATGGCCTGTTGCAGCGTAATCGGCTGCTGCGCCCGGAGCGGCGCCGCGGCACCCAGCGCCCAGACCCAATACCCGATCGCCGAGAGCCTACTCATAGCGCAAACACTCCACGGGATCCTGCCGCGCCGCCCGATACGCCGGCACGATGCCGAACCCCAAGCCAACGGAAAAAGACACTCCGAACGCGACCACGATGGACAAGAACGACACGATCGTCTTGATCCCGGCCAGCTTTTCAATGCCGGCGCTCAACCCGGTGCCGACGAGAATGCCCGCCACGCCGCCCGCCACGCTGATCAGCACCGCTTCGGCCAGGAACTGGAAGAGGACGTCCTTCTGGGTGGCGCCCACCGCCCGGCGCACGCCGATTTCGCGAATGCGCTCCAGCACCGAAGCGAGCATGATGTTCATGATCCCGATGCCGCCCACGATCAGTGAGATGCTCGCGATGGCGCCCAGCACGACGTTGAAGATCGTCTTGGTCCGCTGCTCCTGCTTGAGCAGCAGCTCGGGCACGGTGATCTCGAAGTCGATCACGGCATTGTGCCGCCGCGCCAGCAGGCGCTGGGTCACCTCCGCCACCTGCGGCACCAGCTTCGAGTCGGCCACCCGCACGATGATGCGGTCGAGCTGGTTGCGGTTGGTGCGCTCCTGCCGTTGCTCTTCCGACTCACTGGAGTCGGCGGTGACGAACTGCCCCGGCCGGGCGGCCAGCTCGATATCGCGCTGGGTCAGCCGGGCGCGATTGCGGTAGCGCAGCAGCACCGTGTGCACCGGCACGTAGACGTCCATGTTGGCGTCGCGGATGCCCAGCCGCTGGGCCGTCTCGTTGCTCACCCGCCGGTCGGCCAGCACTCCCACCACCGAAAGCCAGGTTTCGCCCACCTTGATCGGCTTGCCGACGGGGTCCTCGGTGGTGAAGAAGCGGCTCCGCAGCCCTTGCCCGATGATGGCGACCGGCAGGCCGTGCTCCACCTGGAGCGGGGTGAACCATGTTCCGCTTCCCAACTCGAGATTGGTCAGCCGGAAATAGCTGGTGTCCACCCCGACCAGCTTGCCCGAGCGGCGGTGCCCTTCGCGCGTGATGCTGCTGTTGAGCACGATCTCCGCGCTGGCGGTCTCGACCGAGGGAATCACCCTGGCGATGGCCTGCGCGTCGGCATAAGTCAGGCCCGGGGAGTACTTCTTGACCTCCTTGTTGTCCTGCTCCTTGGCGGGGCCTTCCTTCTGCTCGACCAACGGCGCGATCATCACGTTGTTGGACCCCAGCAGCCGCATCTGCGCGAGAATCTCGGCTTCGGCGCCCTTCCCGATGGCCAGCATCGCGATCACCGAGGCGACCCCGAACAGGATGCCGAGCGAGGTGAGCGAGGCCCGTAGCTTGTTGTGCTCGACCGCCTCCACGGCCGTGCGGAGGCTGAAGAGCACGTGAGCGATGAGCTGCCCGCGGAGCTCCGTGAGCTTCTCGCGATTCAAACGCACTGGCTAGCCCTTCTTCTTCAGCTGCGGTATGGCTTTCTCGGCTGGAGGGATCGCCCGGGTGCCGATCGCGGTGTCGCCGCCCGCGGTGGGCGTGGTCGGGGTCGGCGTTCCGGGGAGCCGCACCAGGGTCAGCCGGTCCTTGTCTTCGGGGGGTGACAACAGCACCCGTTCGTCTTGCGCCAGCCCTTTGACGATGACGACCTCGTCGTCGTTCATCGCGCCGGTTTGCACTTCCTGTTTGATGGTCTTCGCCCCCGACAGCTTGTACACGAAGGGGATCCCGGCTTCGCTGCTCACGGCTTCGAGCGGGATGTAGAGCATGTCCTTGATGCTTGTCGTCTCGATGCCGTTTCCCGTCGTCATGCCGGGGCGCAGGGTGGTGTCGGCGTCCTGAACCACGACCCGGACCTCGTAGACCTTGGCGTCCTGGTTGGGCCGCTGCTCCCCCATATTGGCCACCGCGGTCACTTTGCCCCTGAGCCGCTTGGTGGGATCGGAATCGAGGGTGAGCACCGCCGGCTGGCCGACGACGATTTTCCGCACGTCGATCTCATTGACGTAGGTGACCGACTCCATCTGGGTGAGGTCCGGGAGGGTGGCTACGGCCGGCTCCCACGCGTTGACCTGAGAGCCGGTGGTTTTCTTCTTGCCATTCCATTCCTTCACGTAAGTCACCATGCCGGGTGCGGGCGCGCGGATGGTGAAGTTCTGCATCACGTCCTGCACGATCGCCAGCAGGTTCTTCTGCCGGTCGCGGTCCGCGCCTACCTCCCGCATCTTGGCCTCGGCCTGCTCGGTGCGCGTCTTGTAGTCGAGCTTGGCCTGTGCCAGCGCACGCTGGGCCTTCTCCAGGTCGATCTCCGCCTGACGGCGCACCGTGGGCGCCTCGAACACGGATTGCTCCTTGGCCAGCCGCTTCTCCTCCAGCGTCAGATCCATGGTCCGCATGTCTTCGCGCGCCTTGGAGAGGTTCAGGGTGGAGTCGAGCATGGCCTGTTCGTAAACGGCCTGCGCCTTTTGCAGCGCGAGCGACACGTCCGACATCCTCGCCGCAATGCCCGAGCGGTCCAGCTCGGCCACGACGTCGCCCGCTTTCACGATGGTGCCCTCCGGCACGATGCTGGTGATTTTCATCTGGTACTGGTTGGCCTGCTGCGCGTTGGGGGGGGCCATGATCTGCACGAACTTGAGCGCTCGGAGCTCACCCGAGGTCGTCACGATCACCTTGAACTCGCCGCGCTTGACATGCACAACGACCCTCGCGTCCGCCTTGGCGGGGCTGCGCGCCAACAGCCAGGCGCCGGGCACGCCCAGCACGACGGCGGCCACGGTGAAGGGGAACCAGCGGGCGCGAGTGATTCGCATCGGATTGCCTCTGGACAAAGCCAACTGATGTAGGGGTGCAACTAGGTAAGACGCGCCCGGAGCACGATTCGTTGCGTGGGCTCGAGTTACCCCCCTGAAAGGTAGTCGCGGGGGCCCAACACGTCCCGCGGGTCCGGCGTATCTTTCAAAGTTACCCCGCGCCCCCAACAGGTCGGTCCCATGAGAGCTCTCCGCCGGTTGTCCCTGGCCCTCTGTGTAACCGCGCTTCCCCTTGCCGCCCAAAGCGGCCAAAAACGCGTCCTGACCCAGGCGGACTGGGACCACTGGCGCTCCATTTCGGGAGCGACTCTCTCGCACGATGGCAAGTGGGTGGCTTACACCCTGATTCCCCAGGTGGGTGACGGTGAGCTGATCGTGCGGTCCACGCAGGGGAACCCGGAATACAAGGTGCCCCGCGGCTTCCTCGGCCGGCCGAACAACGTGCCCGGTGGGTTGCGTCGGTTGGGGGGAGGCATCGGGGAAGGGGAGTCGATCGGTCCGAACGCCCCGCCGGCTCAGTTCTCCGCCGATAGTCGGTTCGTGGTCGTCGCGACCCAGCTGCCCCGGGCAGAGGTGGAGCGAATGCAGGCCGCTCGTCCGACCCGCGGTGCCCGCCCACCCAATACCAACCGGGCCGGTCTCGCTATCCTGAGCCTGGCGGATGGCAAGGTGACGACAATCCCGGGCGTCCGCTCCTCTCGGCCCTCGCCCCAGATAAGTGGCACCTGGCTGGCCTACGTCCCCGAGCCCGACTCTGCCGCCGCTGACTCGGCCGCCCGCGGGCCGGGGCGAGCCGCGCCGCGCCGCAGCTACGGTTCGCCGCTGGTCTTGCGGAACCTGGCCACGGGCGCCGAGGAGCGGCTCCTCGATGTGCTGGGCTTTGTCTTCGACGACAGCGCGAAGGTACTGGCGTACACCGTGGTTTCGCGCGATTCCAGCAGAGACGGCGCCTATCTGCGGACGCTCGCGACCGCCACCACGACGACCCTCGCCGCCGGCCGGGGCAATTACAAGGGGCTCACCCTCGACCGCTCCGGGACGCAGCTCGCGTTCCTCTCGGATCGCGACGAATTCGGCAAGGACAAAGCGCGTTTCACGCTGTACTACGCGTCCCTCAAGGCCGGGACAGCCCAGCCGGTGGTGACGCCGAGCAGCCTGCCGGCGGAACTGCGCTTCGCGGACAGCGCGAACATCGCCTTCACCAGGAGCGGCAACGCCATTCTCTTCGGTGTGGCGCCACCGATCCAGGACTCGGTCCCGGCCGATTCTTTAGTGGGCAAGGCGGTGTTCGATCTCTGGCACTGGAAGGATCCCGCGCTCCAGCCCACCCAGCGGCTCAACGCCGCGCGGGACCGCAACCGCTCGTTTCAGTCCATCTACTTCCTGGCCACGCGGAAACTGGTGCGACTCGCCAACGACTCCACGCCCAGCGTCGACGTGGCAGATGACGCACGCGTGGGCCTCGCGGCGACCCGGGAGCGCTATCGGATCGAGTCGATGTGGGGGGACGGCGCTACCGACGTATACGCGGTCAATCCGCTGACCGGGGCCCAGAAGCTGGTTCGGGAGAGAATCAGCGGGCAAGCGCAGCTGTCTCCCGACGCCAAGTACATCGTGTTCTACGACAAGGGACACTGGTTCAGCTACAGCACGCTCACGGGCAAGACGATGGACCTGACCGCCCCGCTCCCCGGGGTGAGCTTTGCGCAGGAAACCTGGGATACTCCTTCGATCCCGGCGGCTTGGGGCATCGCGGGCTGGACCAAAGGGGACAAGTCGCTATTGCTCTATGACCGTTGGGATGTTTGGGAGCTCGATCCTTCGGGAACCAGGCCGGCGGTGATGGTGACCGATTCCCTTGGCCGGGCGCAGCATCTCGTGCTTCGGATCATCCAGATCCGCCGCGGCCGCGGTGGTCCGGGAGGTGGCGGTGGGCCAGGAGGCGGCGGCTTCCTTGGTGGCGGCGGGGGCTCCCAGGAGCCCATCGATCCCGCCGAGCCGCTCCTGCTTCGCGCGGTGGACGATGAGACCAAGGCCAGCGGCTTCTACCGCGACCGACTGGGCGCGGTTGGGCAGCCTGAGAAGATCGTCATGGCGGACGCCGCATTTGGCCAGCCGATCAAGGCGGAGAATGCCGATGAGTGGCTGGTGACCCGGAGCACCTTCGTGGAGTTCCCGAACCTCTGGATCGGCCCCTCGCTGACCCAACTCAGCAAGATCTCGGATGCCAACCCGCAGCAGAAGGACTACAACTGGGGTACGGTCGAGCTAGTGCACTGGATCAGCACCGACGGCGTGCCCCTCAAGGGCTTGCTCTACAAGCCGGAGAGTTTCGATTCCACGAAGAAGTACCCGCTGATCGCCTACTTCTACGAGGACCTGTCGCAGAACCGGCACTCCTACATTCCGCCCAACGGGCGCAACGTCATCAACCCAACCCACTACGTCTCCAATGGCTATCTGATCTTCGAGCCGGACATCCACTATGAGATTGGCTACCCCGGGCCGAGCGCGATGAAATCGATCGTGCCGGGGGTGCAGATGCTGCTGGCTCGGGGCTACGTCGATCCCAAGCGGCTGGGATTACAGGGCCAGTCCTGGGGAGGCTATCAGACCGCCTATATGATCACCCAGACCAACCTGTTCGCTGCTGCCATGGCTGGCGCACCGGTCGTCAACATGACCAGCGCCTACGGAGGGATCCGCTGGGGCACCGGCATCTCGCGGGCCGGTCAGTACGAGGGCGGACAGAGCCGCATTGGCGGCTCGCTCTGGGAAACCCCGATGCGATTCATCGAGAACTCCCCGCTCTTCTGGCTCGACAAGGTCACCACGCCCCTCTTCATCATGAGCAACGACAATGATGACGCGGTGCCGTGGTACCAGGGCATCGAATTCTTCATCGCGATGCGGCGGCTGCAGAAGGAAGTCTATCTGATCAACTACAACAACGACGTGCATAACCCGGCCGGCCGCGCCAACCAGAAGGACATCGCGATGCGGATGCAGCAGTTTTTCGACACCAAGCTCAAGGGCGCGCCGGCCCCCGATTGGATGGTGCGAGGCATTCCGTATCTGGCCAAGGGCCGCGATCAGCTTGGCACGCCGCAACCAGCGAATACCGCAGTCGGGGCGCCGGCGCTGCCGCCGAAGCAGCCGTGAGCGCCTAGTCGCTCGTTACGAAGGCGCAGCGATCGTAGTCCGCTACGGAATGGGTGGGGACGGCCGCGGCGGCTGGAGCTCGTACCCGGCGGGCGGCTCGGCGCCCATCAGGTGCTTGACGAAATAATCCCAGCGACGCCGAATCATGTAGGGCTCACTACCGAAGCCGTGCCCCCGATTGGGCAGCAACAGCAGATCGAAATCCTTGTTGGCCTTCACCAGCTCGTTGACCACCAGCAGGGTGTTGTAGGGCGGCACATTGGTATCCAGCGTGCCGTGCACGATCAGCAGTTTCCCCTTCAGGTTCTTGGCCAGGTTCTGGTTGGCCTGATTGTCGTAGCTGTCGCCGCCGCTCGGGCCCCGCTCGAGCAGACCTTGCCACTTCTCTCCCCAGTCGTCCTCGTATTGCCGCTGGTCGTGGTTACCGGCTTCCGAAACCGCGACCTTGAAAAAGTCCGGATACCGTAGAATGCCGCCGAGCGAGGCGAAGCCGCCGCCCGAGTGTCCCCAGATACCGGCACGGTCGAGATCGATCCAGGGGTAGCGCTTCCCGAGCTGTTGCATCCCTGTGACCTGATCGGGCAGGGTGTTGTCTCCCATGTTGCCGTAGTACGCGGCGTGGAATGACTTCGAGCGCAGCGGCGTCCCCATGCCGTCGAGCTGCACCACGATGAAGCCCAGCTCCGCCAGCGCCCGATGGTCCCCCCGCGCCGCCGAGAAGCTCCGGCTGCCCACGCTGCCGGTCTGGGGTCCGGGGTAGATGTAATTCACGATCGGGTACTGCCTGGTGGAATCGAAATTGGTGGGCCGATAGAGCAAGCCGTAGAGGTCGGTCTTGCCATCCCGCGCCTTCACGGTGAACGGCATCGGCGGAGTCCAGCCGGTGGCCACGAGGCGCGAGATATCCGCTTTCTCCAGGGCGAGCACCAGCTTTCCGCCGCTAGCGCGCAGCAAGGCCGTCGGCGGGACCTCCGGTCGCGAATAGCTGTCCGTGAAGTAGGCGCCGCTGGGCGCGAGGCTCACGTCGTGATCGGCGTCTTCCGGGGTGAGCAGCTTGAGGTTCTTGCCATCGAGTCCGGTCCGATAAAAGTGTCGGAAATACGGATCGCGCCCGGGCTCCCTGCCAAGCCCGGTGAAGAAGAGCGTGCGGTTCTTCACATCCACGCGCACCACCTCGAGCACGTTCCAGCTCCCGCTGGTGACCTGGGACTTGAGCGTGCCGCTCACCAGGTCGTAGAGGTAGAGGTGGCCCCAATCGTCTCGCTGCGAGTACCACAGTAGCTCGTTGGCAGGCCACAGCACCCGCCAGTTCCGGCTGTTGAAGCCCGATTCGAAAAACGTCGGCACCGTCTCGGTGAAGAGATCGCGCACCGCGCCGGTCTCCGCGTCGGCGATGCGGACGTCTTCCCGCTTGTGGTCCCGCGAAGTCGAGACGAACACCAGCCGGGAAGCATCCGGGCTCCACTCGACGTCGGCGAACGTCCCGTCGCACAGGATGTGATCGCAGGTGGTGGAGCGGTGCGGGTCGGGTGGCAGTTTGAGCCGGACGACCCGGGGAGCAGGGCCGCTGAGGTCGACGACTACGCGGTGGATCATCTGGATGACGCTGTCGCCGGGCAGCGGGTACTTCCATGCCTGCAGCACTGGATGGTTGACCCTGGTCTCTACCACGTACATCTCACCGACCGCACGCTCGTCCTGCTGGAAGGTCGCGATCTTCCGCGAGTCGGGCGACCAGAGCAACACCGGGCGGTCGCTCCGCACCCAGCCGGCGTTGTCGGTGGCATAGCCGAAACTCTTGATGCCGTCGGTGGTGAGCTGGGTTTCCTTGCCGCTGGCTACGTCGCGCACCCAGAGGTTGTAGTCGCGGATGAAAGCGGCCCGCTTGCCGTCGGGTGACACCCCCGCGTTGCGGCCACCCGTGCTGCGGGGAGCGGGGACGCCGCTGCAGCGATCCGCCTGGACCCCGCAGGTCCAGCGCCGCTCGGCGGCGTCGAACGTGATGCTCTGCTGGTCGGCCGAGAATTCAAACTGGGTCATCGGCAGCCGGAGCGAATCGTAGGCCGTACCCGAGGCGGCGGAGAGCGCCGCCGCAAGCCGGGCCTGATCGAAAGCACGACCCCGCCTCTTGCGCGCGGGATCGACGAGGATCAGCTCGGCGCCCTGGGGGATCGTCTTGCGATACCAGAAGCGGCCGTCCGGAAGCCAAGTCGGCCGGACGCCGGCGCCGAAAACGAGCGGAGTGGCGTTGTAGCCCATGAATTGTTCGGCGCGGGAGTAGTCCGCGGCGGTGAGCGCGGGGCGTTGCTGCGCCAAACCTGCCGGGGCCGCGAGCAGCAGCGCCAGTGGCATAGGGGCTATGCGCATGTTCGGCCTGGGTCCTGACGTGTCGGGGGTCTGAATATGTCGGCACTGCCAGTAGCGCGGTAGCTCATCCGCGTTTGCGCCAGTAGCGAGCCAATCCTTGCCAGCATGCCTCCGGTCCCGCGCCCGCCAGGAACTTCGCCGCCGATTCCGGGACGACCCGTCCCTCGATCCAGCCTTCCAGCTGATGCACGAACCAGCGGGTGCGTTCCGCGTCGGTGCCGGTGACCGAGAGGCTGTCGCGGGCGTACTCCGCCCACGCGAGGATCCCCGAGCGCAACGATTCCAGATGCCGCGCAGGCTCGCCTACCGGCCCGTAGTGGGTCAGCACGATCTGCTCCGGATCCCATTGCCGGATGAGGTGAATCGAAGCCAGCCACGCCTCGAGATCGAAGTCGGGCGGCGGCGTCACCGGCAGCACGACTGGGAGCCGGGGCCCGTAGATTCCCGCGGTGTCTCCCACGAACGCCACTCGGCTGGCAGCTTCGAAGTAGCTGACGTGGTGCCAGGCGTGTCCCGGTGTGTACGCCACCTCGATCTCCCGCTCCCCCAGCACCAGGAGTTCCCCCCCGCGCAGGACACTGACCCGTTCCGCCGGCACCGGCGCGACCTCGCCCCAGAGAGCTCCCATCTTCTCCCCGTAGAGCCGGGTCGCGCTGCCCAGCAGCTTCGACGGGTCCACGACGTGCGGCGCGCCGGCTTCATGGACGTACACCCGGAGCCTCTGGTTCTGGCGCGCGAGCGTCCCGCTGGCTCCGGCATGGTCGAGATGGATGTGGGTGAGCAGGAGTGCCGACACCTCGGCGAGTTCATGCCCCTGGTCGGCTAACCCGGCCCGCAACTTTTCCAGGGTTGAGCTGGGTCCGGGATCGACGATGACTGGTCCATCCCGGGTTTCCAGTATGCAGGCCGCCACCGATTCCGGCCGGCCCATGTGCTCCAGGTCGATCAGAGAAAAGGCACCGGTGGCGGGAGGCATGTCTTATATATATACCCGCCTCTCACGGAGCTTCACTCAGTCGTGCAGAATTTCGATGTGGGAATCGTCGGTCTCGGCGCGATGGGGAGCATGGCCGCTCTCGAGCTGGCACGCCGGGGACGGCGCGTCATCGGCTTCGATCGCTTCCGGCCTCCCCATCCCTTCGGCTCCTCCCACGGCAGGAGCCGCATCATCCGCGAGGCCTACTTCGAGCATCCGCAGTATGTCCCGCTGGTGCAGCGCGCCTACGAGCAGTGGGCCGCACTCGAGGAGGAAAGCGGGCGTAGGCTCCTGTTGCCGACCGGGGGCCTCATGATCGGTCCGCCGGCCGGTGTGCTGGTGGCCGGTGCCCGGCGCAGCGCGTTGGTGCACGGGCTCAGCTACGAAGAGCTATCCGCCGCGGAAGTGCGAACCCGTTTTCCGATGTTCGAGCTGGATCAAGCCGAAGTAGGGCTCTTCGAGCCCAGAGCAGGGGTGCTCTTTCCCGAAGCAGCGCTCGAAGTGACACTGCAAATAGCCGAGGCCGCCGGCGCCGAGCTGCATTTCGACGAGCCGGTTTCCACCTGGAGCGCGGGTGAAGGGATAACCGTGCGGACGCAGGCCGGTCACTGGAGGGTCGATCGATTAATCCTTGCCGCCGGCGCCTGGATGGCCGGCGGCATCGCCCGTACCTCACTTCCGCTTAGCGTCGCACGACAAACGCTGTTCTGGTTCGCCCCCTCCGGCGCCGCGGAGCTGGGTCCCGAGCGCATGCCCATCTTCATGTGGGAATGGGCGCCCGACGAAATGTTCTACGGGTTTCCTGACCTGGGGGAGGGAGTAAAGGTCGCGATCCACCACCAGGGAGAGCTCACCGATCCGGCGCAGGTTCGCCGCACGGTGTATCCCGGGGAGGCCGATCGGCTACGAGCGGTCATGGCCACCCGGGCCCCGCTCCTGACGGGACCGCTGCGCCAGAGCGCGGCTTGCCTCTACACCAATACTCCGGACGGCGACTTCATTCTCGATCGCCACCCCGAGGAAGCGCGCGTGCTCGTGGCCAGCCCCTGCTCCGGCCATGGCTTCAAATTCGCACCGGCGATCGGCGAAGCCCTCGCGGACCTGGCGGAGGGGAAGCCTCCCCGTTTCGACCTGGCTCCGTTCCGGCTGGGCCGCTTCGCGCGGTGATCCTTCACGAAGTTCGTTCCGCCGGTACATTTTTCACTTGCATGGACAACGCTTCTTCATTCAGGACCCTGCTCGCCGGTGCGTTCGACTATTCCGGCCTGTTCCCGCCCGCCGAGCTGGAGCTGCCGACGGTGCTAGCCAACTATCGCTCCTATCGGGCATCCCCCGACGCCTGGGCACTGGGTCGCCTGGTGATCCCGGTAGCCAAGCTCCCCGAACTGGAGGGCCTGCTGGTAGCCTCGCCGCAGCCCGTGGCCAAGCCGATTCCCGTGAGTGCGGTCCTGGGCATGGCCACGGCAGCCGATGTCGACGCGATCGAACGATTCAATCGGGGCACCGCGCAGCACGGCGCTGAGGTCGAGTGCGTCGAGGCAAAAGCCGCGTCGGGGGCCGTCGTGCGCGCCGTGCTCGCCGAGCTTCCTGCGGGATGGACGCGGTATCTGGAGGTACCTCTCACCGAGGCGAGCGCCGGCGCCCTCGACGCGATCACGGCGGGCCGGGCGTTTGCCAAGATCCGTACTGGAGGGTTGACTCCCGGCGCGTTTCCCGCGCCTGAACCGGTGATCGCGTTTCTCGAAGCAGCGGTGGAGCGGCGGCTCGCGTTCAAGGCGACCGCCGGCCTGCATCACCCACTGCGAGGTACCTACCGGCTCACCTACAGGGAGAATGCGCCGCGCGGCGTGATGTACGGCTATCTGAATCTCCTGCTGGCAGCGGCCATTCTCTGGACCGGAGGAGATGGGGCGCGCGCCGGGGAAGCCCTGCTGGAGGAGGACCCTGCCTCGCTGCGCTCCGATGCAGCGGCGCTGGTTTGGCGGGGACTGCGGCTGGAACGGGGGGTGCTCGCGGCGACGCGCTCGGATTTCCTGCACGGATTCGGCTCTTGCTCGTTTCGCGAACCGATGGACGAGCTGGCAGCAGGCGGGTGGCAGTGAGCAGGGGCCTGGACGAGAGCCACGACCCGGCGCTCTGCTCCTGGGTCGTATCCGCCAGCCAGCCCAGCACGGCGTTCCCGCTCCAGAACCTGCCGTTCGGCGTCTTCCGCCGCAGGGAGAGCTCTGGGCGGCCGCGTATCGGCATTGCGATTGGTGACAAAATCCTTGACCTCAACCGCGCGATCGCGGTCGGAGCACTCGATTCGCTCGAGGCCCCGCTGCGCGACGCGGCGCAGGCCAGCACCCTCAATCCGCTGATGGCGCTCGGCAGGCCGGCGGCCAGGAGCCTTCGGTTGGCGGTCCATGCACTGCTACGGGAAGACTCGGCTCTCCCGCGCCCGCCGGAGGAGTGCCTCGTGCCGCTGGCACGAGCGGAGCTGCTGCTTCCCGCCGCAATCGGCGACTACAGCGACTTCTACGCCTCAATCCATCATGCGACCAACGTCGGCAGCATGTTCCGTCCCGAGCAGCCGCTCCTGCCAAACTACAAGTGGGTGCCGATCGGGTATCATGGCCGGGCCTCTTCCGTGGTCGCAAGCGGAACACCGATTCGCCGGCCGCTGGGCCAACTCAAAGAGGATGCGGCCGCTGCTCCGGCCCTGCAGCCCACCAGGGCGCTCGATTATGAGTGCGAGATTGGCGCGTGGGTAGCCCGGGGCAATGCACTGGGAGCGTCGGTGCCGATCGCCGAGGCCGAGGAACATCTCTTCGGGCTTTGTCTGGTGAACGACTGGTCCTCCCGCGATGTCCAGCGCTGGGAATACCAGCCGCTCGGGCCGTTTCTCTCCAAAAATTTCGCCACGACCATTTCGCCCTGGGTCGTCACGCTCGATGCCCTGGAGCCGTTTCGGGTTCCCCGTCCGGAGCGCCCTCCGGGTGATCCTCAGCCGCTCCCCTACCTCGATGCCGTGAGCGACCGGGAGCGCGGGGGCTTCGGGATCGAGCTCGAGGTGCTACTCTCTTCGGAACGCATGCGCGCCGCCGACCTCGAGCCGCAGCGGTTGAGCCGGGCGGCCTTCGCCGGGATGTACTGGACCGTGGCCCAGCTGCTGGCGCACCACGCCAGCAACGGATGCAACCTGCGGCCCGGAGATCTCCTCGCGAGCGGCACGGTGTCCGGTCCCGAAAAAGAAAACCGCGGCTGCCTGCTCGAACTGACCTGGCGGGGCACCGAACCGGTGGTGCTTCCGACCGGGGAAACGCGACGGTTCCTGGAGGATGGCGACGAGGTGACACTCCGAGGAACCTGCTCGCGGGATGGTCATGTCACGATCGGGTTCGGCGAGTGCCGCGGCGTCGTGCTCCCGGCCGCCGATTGAAGACTCTGGTTCGCACCACCCATCTCGAGATGCTGTCGCCCGCGGAGCTGCGTGCCTCGCTCAAGGTGCCGCCCGACCTTCTGCTCCTCCGCGCGGGCGTGCCTTCGCCCGAGCTGGGCCGCTTCCTCTACACAGCCGTGGGGGGCGACTGGTACTGGCGCGAGCGGCTGTCCTGGAGCTACGACCGCTGGCTCAACTGGCTCTCCCGCGCGGAGGTGGAGACCTGGGTAGCCTATGAAAGCGGCACGCCCGCGGGATATTTCGAGCTGGAGCTGCAACCCGGGGCGAGCGTGGAGATCACTTATTTCGGTCTGCTCCCTGGCTTTGCTGGAAAGGGCCTCGGGGGCTATTTGCTTACCCAGGCAACGGCGCGCGCCTGGCAGCTCCGGCCGGTGGTGCGGCGGGTGTGGGTTCATACCTGCACGCTCGACCACGCCGGGGCGGTGCCGAACTACCTGGCGCGCGGATTCAAGGTGTTCAAGGAGGAGGAGCACCCGGTGGAACTGCCCGATACGCCAACCGGTCCCTGGCCTGGTGCGGAGCGTCGCCGATGAATCTCGCCGAGTTGCGCCGTGACTATGCCCGGGCAACGCTGGACGAAAGCTCGGTGGACCGTGACCCCCTGACGCAGCTGCGGCGCTGGCTCGCCGAGGCCTCGGAGGCGCAGGTATTGGAGCCGAGCGCGATGACCCTCGCGACCGCCAGCAAGGAGGGACGTCCGTCCGCGCGGATCGTGCTGCTCAAGGGGCTGGATGATCGGGGGCTGGTGTTCTTTACCGATCAACGGAGTCCCAAGGGGGAAGACCTGTCGGAGAATCCGGTGGCCGCGCTGGTGTTCTGGTGGGGCGAGCTGGAGCGCGAGGTCCGCGTGACCGGGATGGTTTCGCAGGTCGCCGATGCCGAATCCGATGCCTACTTTCGCTCCCGCCCCCTCGGGAGCCGTCTCAGTGCCTGGGCTTCGCAGCAGAGCGGGGTGGTCGCGGACCGTGCCACCCTGGAGGCCCAATGGGAGCAGGCTTCCCGCCAGCATGCGGGTGAGGAGATTCCGCGTCCGCCTTATTGGGGCGGCTACCGCGTTGCACCGGAGGAATACGAATTCTGGCAAGGCAGGCCCAATCGCTTGCACGACCGATTGCGTTACCGTCGCGGCGAAGCGGCCTGGCTCATCGAGCGACTCAGCCCCTGACGTTGACCGTTGACGCAGCTCTCAGGAGAACCATGCGCCGCCTGATCCTCGGCCTCATTGCCGCTGTCACCGCCACTGTCACTGTGGTAGCTCAGGTCCCCTTTCAGCTCAGCGTGCCCAACATCATGCGCGGGCCGGAGAATACCGGACGCGAGCCCTCCGCGGTGCGCTGGTCGCCCGATGGCCAGTGGATCTATTTCCGCTGGCTTCCTCCAGGCACCAGCTGGAGGGAGACGCTCAAGCCATACCGGGTCCGCCCTACAGCCGGCGCGATTCCGGAGCCCCTCAGCCAGGCGGCGGCGGATTCTCTGGAGCCGCTGCTGGCTAACGGGCCGGTTTCCCTCGACCGCACCCGCCGGGTCGTCTCGGTACGGGGTGATCTCTATCTCGTGGATCTCCGTACGGCCCAAGTCCGCCGGCTGACCGATACGCCGAGCCTGACTGAAGCGAGTCCTGCTTTCGACCGGGAGGGCCGCCGAGTCTTTTTCCGCCGCGAGAACAACGTCTTCGCGCTCGACATCGTCCAAGGCGGTGTCAAGCAGCTCACTGATATCCGGCCCGGCCCCGCGCCCGAAGAGGCCAAGCCGGCGGAGGGGCAGCGAGCCTTTCTCGAAGCCGAGCAGCGAGCGCTGCTGGGCGCGGTGCGCGACCGGCGCTGGCGGGACAGCCTCGACAAGGCCGAGCGCGAGGCGCGCGAAGCCGGCCGGCTCAAGCCGTTCTATCTGGCGCGAGGGGAACAGGTCCGGGAGCTCTCCCCCTCGCCGAGCGGTGAGGCGGTGCTGGTGCAACTGGTGACGCCGCCGACCGACGCGCGTAATGCGCAGGTGCCCAACTACGTGACCCTCTCGGGCTACACCGAGGAGCTCTCCTCGCGGACCAAAGTCGGTGATCTGCAGACTCGTGCGCGGCTCGGCGTGCTCTCGGTTGCCAACGGCGCCGTGCGCTGGTTCCGGCCGATCCCGGCCGACAGTGGCGGGGTGTACGCGCAACTCTCCTTCGCCGGCTGGAACGACAGCGGAGGCTCGGCGCTCGTATTCGCCTGGAATCGCGGGTTCACTGAGCGCCACCTCGTGCGCGTGGATGCTGACTCCGGCCGGGTCACCGCGCTCGACGTATTGCGCGATTCCGCCTGGGTAGGTGGGCCGTGCGCCGCGCCCTGTGATGGCGTCGGCGGCTGGCTCCCCGGCGGCCAGGGCGTATGGCTGGTATCGGAGGTCGATGGTTACGCGCATCTCTATACGATGGCGGCCGACGGCAGTCGCCGGAGCAGCCGGACTGCGGGGAAGTGGGAGGTGCTCGGGGCGGAGCTCACCCTCGATCGCAGCCAGTGGCTCCTCCACACGAGCGAGGTCTCACCCTTTGAGCAACATGCCTACTTGCTTCCGGTGTCGGGCGGTCCGGCCGTGCGGCTGACCGAGCAGGTCGGCAGCCACGCCGTGGTTCTCAGTCCCGACTCGAAGCGGCTTGCCGAGGTTTTCTCCGCGGCCAACCGGCCTCCCGAGCTCTTCGTGCAAGCAGCCGGGCTGGGCGCGCTGCGCACTCAGCTCACCACTTCGCCGACCTCGGCCTGGCTGAGTTTTCACTGGATCAAGCCCGAGATCGTCACTCTCCCCGCCTCGGATGGCGCCCGCGTGCCGGCTCGCATCTATCGGCCGGCCGATCTGGGGGCGAAGCCCAATGGCGCCGCGGTCATCTTCGTTCACGGCGCCGGGTGCCTGCACAACGTCCACAACTACTGGTCCACCTATTTCCGCGAGTACCAGTTCAACCACTTGCTGGCTTCGAAGGGGTTCGTGGTTCTCGATCTCGATTATCGCGGCTCCACGGGCTACGGCCGCGACTGGCGGCTCGCGAACTACCGCCACATGGGAGGGCGAGATCTGCAGGATCAAGTGGACGCGGTGCGCTGGCTGGGCCGCAACTTCGGGGTCAGCCCCGATCGGGTGGGAATCTACGGCGGCAGCTATGGCGGCTTCATCACGCTGATGGCGCTCTTTACCGAGCCCAAGTGGTTCGGCGCGGGCGCCGCGCTCCGTCCGGTGACCGACTGGGCGCACTACAACCAGGGCTATACGGCGGAGATTCTCAACGAGCCGCAGGAAGACTCCACGGCCTACCGGCAGTCGTCGCCGATCTACTTTGCCGAGGGGCTTGCCGATCCCCTGGTCATTCTCCACGGCATGGTCGACGTGAACGTGCACTTCCAGGACGTCGTGCGACTCACCCAACGGCTGATCGAGCTGGGCAAGACCGACTGGGAGCTCGCCGTCTACCCCGTCGAAGATCACGGGTTCATTCGCCCCGATTCATGGGCGGATGAGTATCGCAGGATCCTTGAGCTCTTCGAACGGCGGCTGCGGAGATGAGCGCCGGAAGCCGGGAGCTTCCAACCATGAACCAGGGCATCCGTCTCGCGCGTACCGGCCTCATCACCAACGGGCTGCTTGCTCTGGTCAAGCTGCTGGCCGGGATCCTGGGTCATTCCTACGCTCTGATCGCCGACGCGGTCGAATCGGTGGCAGATATTTTCTCTTCCCTGGTCGTCTGGGGCGGGCTGCGGCTCTCGTCGCGCAACGCCGACGAGCGCTATCCCTTTGGGTACGGGAAGGCCGAGTCCGTCTCTTCGGCGATCGTCGGCTTGATGCTGGTGGGTGCGGCCCTCGGAATTGCCATCGAGGCCGTGCGGGAGATTCTGATTCCCCATCACACCCCGGCGGCGTTCACCCTCATCGTCCTGGTCGTGGTGGTCGCGATCAAGGAAACGCTGTTCCGCCGGGTGTCGCGGGGGGCGCAAGAGCTCGGCAGCCAGGCGGTAGCCGCCGATGCCTGGCATCATCGCGCCGACGCGATCACCTCCGCGGCCGCCTTTGTCGGCATCTCGATCGCGCTGATCGGTGGTCCCGGGTGGGAGGCCGCCGACGACTGGGCCGCACTGCTCGCTTCGACGATCATCCTGTACAACGGGGTCCAGATCATCCGGCCCGCGCTCGCCGAGCTTATGGATCATTCGCCCGAGGAACAGGTGTTCCGTACCGTCGAGGCCGCCGCGCGTGAAGTGCAGGGAGTCCTCGCCACTGAGAAGCTGCGGATCCGCAAGAGCGGGCCGAAGTATCTCCTCGAGCTGCACGTGCAGGCGGACAAACATCTTTCGCTCCATGACGCGCACATCCTGAGCGGGAAGGTGAAGAGCAGTATCCGAAGCGTACTGCCGCGGGTCGAGAACGTGCTCGTGCATATGGAGCCGTACGAGGGTCCGTGAGGCTCGAAGAGCGTTTCGACCGGCACCTGGCCGCCCTGGCGCTTCCACCGGGAGTCGCTCTCGTCGCGGTCTCAGGCGGGACAGATTCCTTGGCGTTGCTCGGTCTGCTCGCGCGCTCGAAGGCCGCCCGGCCCCTCGTCCTGCACGTGGCCCATGTCGATCACGGAATCCACCCGGAGAGCGCACGGGTCGCCGATAGCGTGCGCGCCGTCGCGGCGCGCTATGGCCTGCCCGTGCATGTCTGGCGGCTCGAGCTCGGCCAAGGCGCTACGGAAACCGCCGCGCGCGTTGCCCGCTACGCCTGGCTGAACCAGCTAGCCGACGAGCTTGCCGCCGAGCTGATCTTCACCGCCCACCAGCAGGACGATCAGGTCGAGACGATTCTCATGCGGGCGCTCAAGGGCTCCGGACCAGCCGGACTGGCGGGGATCGCGGCCCGGCGCGGCAACCTCGTTCGTCCGCTGCTGCCGTTTCGGCGCGAAGAACTGGCCTCGCACCTGCATAGTCTTGGGCTCGAAGCGTGGGACGATCCGGCCAATCGGGATCCGCAACACGAGCGTTCTTGGATCCGTCATGAGGTTCTCCCGGCGTTGCGTCGGCGGCTGCCGGCGGTGGACCGAAGAATCCTCGAGCTCGGCCGCCAAGCGGCGTCGCAGCGGGCGGCGTGGAATGCGGTGCTGGAGCGATTACCGGACCTCGACTTACAACGCGCGTGTGAAGGGGTTTCCGTTGCTGCGTCCCCCCTGCATGGGTATGATTCCAGCGCGCAGCGCGCGCTGCTCGGCGCCCTTGGCCGCCGGGTGGGCTGCCTCATCGGACCGGGCCGCGCCGTTCGCATCCAAAGACTGCTCGCCGGAGGCCGAAGCGGGGCGGCGGTCGAGCTTGGAAATGGATATGCGGCCGAGCTCTCGTTCGGCCGCCTTCGCCTCTTTGGTGGCTCCGCGCATCCTCTCCCCTGGGAGTCCGGTGTCATCGAAGGAGCCGCGGGACAGTTGGCGGCGGGTGCCTGGCGGCTTGTCTGGCGGCGCGAGCCGGCTCCGGAGCGGATGGAGCGAAACTCGGCGTCGAGCTGGTTCCCGGAGGCGTCGTATCTGGTCCGGACGTGGCGGGAAGGGGATCGTATTCGGCCCCTTGGGGCCACGGGAAGGAGACTCGTCGTGCGGTGCATGCAGGACGCCCGGATTGCGCGGTCCCGGCGCGCGGCATGGCCCGTTATCGAGCTGGCCGGCACGATCATCTGGGTGCCCGGAGTTTGCCGCTCGGCGGAAGCCATTCCCGCTCCTCAGACCCAGGCGCTACGGATCGATGCCCACCTCGCCTGAGGTCCTGCGCCGGACGGGGGGTCGCACCGTCAAGTCCATCGTCTACGACGAGGCGACGATTGCAGCGAAGGTGACCGAGCTCGGCGCGGACATTACCAGCGCCTATCCCGAGGGCGACCTCCTGGTGCTCGGCCTGCTCAAAGGGAGTTTCATTTTCCTGGGGGACCTGGTCCGGAAGATCGAGCGGCCGCTGCAGGTGGATTTTCTGGTGGCGACCTCCTATGGCGCCGGCACCACCAGCTCCGGGCTGGTGCGGCTGCTCTATGATCCGGAAACCCGGCTCGAAGGGAAGCACATTGTGCTAGTGGAGGACATCGTCGACAGCGGGAATACGGTACGCAAGCTGATCGGCATGCTCCGCGAGCGCGAGCCCGCCTCGTTGGCGGTCTGCGCGCTGCTCGACAAGATCGAAATGCACACGCCGATGCCCGAAGTGCGTTTCGTCGGCTTCCAGGCTCCCACCGCCTTTCTGGTGGGATACGGCCTGGATCACGCCGAGGACTTTCGGCATCTTCCTTTCATCGCGGACTTGATGTAATGCAGCAACGCCAGTCTCCCAAGCCTCCTATGCCCAACTGGGCGGGTCTGAGCAAGAATCTCGCGCTCTGGCTGCTCGTGGCACTGCTCGCCGTCTTCCTGTTTCAGGTGATGGGGAAGCCGCGCGGCGGGACGGCGGAGCTCAACTACACGGAATTCAGCCGCCAGGTCGAAGCCGGCAACATCAAGTCGGTCGATATCTACGACGGGAAGAACGTCAAAGGTGAGTTCCGCACGCCGCTTACCGAAGGCAACAACCAGCTGCGCTCGTTCACGACCCAGCTGCCGGGCCCGACCAACGACGCGTTGCTCAAGCGGCTCGACGACGCCGGGGTAATCATCACCGCGCGGCAGGCCAAGAACGGCATCCTCACGCTGATTGTGACCATGCTGCCCTGGGTCGTGATCTTCGCGCTCTGGTTTGTCTTCCTGCGCCAGATCCAGTCGGGCGGAAATCGCGCCTTCTCCTTCGGAAAATCGAAGGCCAAGCTGCTGGCCGGCGATACACCCAAGGTCACTTTTGCCGACGTGGCCGGGGCGGACGAGGCGAAGGTCGAGCTGCAGGAGATCATCGAGTTCCTGAAGGACCCGCAGAAGTTCACCCGGCTCGGCGGGCGGCTTCCCAAGGGAGCGCTGCTCATCGGTCCGCCGGGAACGGGCAAGACCCTGCTCGCCAAGGCGGTGGCCGGCGAGGCGGGCCGGCCGTTCTTCTCGATGTCGGGTTCCGATTTCGTGGAGATGTTCGTGGGGGTCGGCGCGTCGCGGGTCCGCGACCTGTTCGAGCAAGGCAAGGCCCACGCCCCCTGCATCATCTTCATCGACGAGATCGACGCGGTCGGGCGCCACCGTGGCGCCGGGCTCGGCGGCGGACACGACGAGCGCGAACAGACGCTCAATCAACTGCTGGTCGAAATGGATGGCTTCGAGTCCAACGAGGGGGTCATTCTCCTCGCCGCCACCAACCGCCCCGACGTGCTCGATCCGGCGCTCCTGCGGCCCGGGCGCTTCGACCGCCAGATCGTGGTTGATGCGCCCGACGTGCGGGGCCGCGAAGGCATCCTGCGGGTCCATACCCGCAAGATTCCCCTTGCCGCCGATGTACGGCTCGAGACCCTGGCGAAAGGAACCCCCGGTCTGATGGGCGCCGATCTCGCCAATCTCGTCAATGAGGCGGCGGTGCTCGCCGCGAGGCGCAACAAGAACCTCGTCGACATGTCGGACTTCGAGGATGCGAAAGACAAGGTGATGCTCGGGCTGGAGCGCCGCAGCCTGGTGCTCACGGAAGAAGAGCGCCGCCTCACCGCCTATCACGAGGCCGGTCACGCGGTCGTGGCCATCCATACGCCGGGATCCGACCCGATCCACAAAGTCACCATCGTGCCGCGCGGCCAGGCCTTGGGCATCACGCTGGGGCTGCCGGATAAGGACCGCTACAACTACACCAAGGAATGGCTGCTGGGTGAGCTGGCCATCTTCTTCGGCGGACGTGCCGCGGAAGAGTTGGTGTTCGGGCCCGAGAGGGTTACGGCCGGGGCGGCGAACGACATCGAGCGCGCCACGAACATCGCCCGCCGGATGGTCACCAAGTTCGGGATGAGCGAGACCATCGGCATGATGGCCGTCGGCGACCGGGAGCAGGAGATCTTCCTGGGCCGGGAAATCCAGCAGCGGCGCGAGGTCTCGGAGCGCACCGCCGAGGCCGTTGATGAGGAAATCAAGAAGCTGCTGGATACCGCCTACCACGGCGCGCTGACGATCGTGCGCACCGAGCGCAATCTGCTCGACCGGATCGTCGCAGCACTGATGGAACGCGAGACGCTGGACCGCGAGGAAGTGGATCTCCTGGCCCGCGGACAGCCCCTGCCGCCACGGGCGCCTGCCCAGACGGTGCCCTCCTACAACGTCAAGCCGGGGGGTGCCGGGCCGACCCGTGCGCCGATTCTGGGGGCTCCGCCCGCCGAACCAGCAGGCGCGTGAAGCTCGTTCCGCTCGCGGGCCGCCCTGAAGCCGCGGTCCGGGACGCCCTCCTGTCCCATGGATGGGAGGGCGATTTGTGTCGGACCACCGCGGATGGGCTGGAAGCGCTCGCCTACCACCTGACCGGTGCCGAAGCCCAAACCCTCGAAGCGCTGGTGACCGCGGGCTCGCGGCTCGGTGTGGACGTGATCACCGGCGATGACTGGGCCCTGCTCGCGGGCCCTCGGGCACGGCTGTCGGCCCTCGCCCGGCCCTGGACCAGTCCGGAGCCCCTGATTGAGCTGGCCGCTGCCCTGGGCCACGCGCTCCCCTCCGAGGATCCCCGGGTCTGGCAGACCGCGCGAGGCCCCTTGTCGCTGGAGCGGCCACTCCTCCTTGGGATCCTGAACGTCACCCCCGACTCCTTCAGCGACGGTGGCCGCTACAACACCGTGGACCTCGCGTTGGCGCGAGCGGAACTGCTGCTGGCGGAAGGCGCCACCGGCCTCGATGTCGGCGGAGAGTCCACGCGTCCGGGCGCGGCGCCGGTTTCCGAGGCCGACGAACTGGCTCGCGTCACGCCCGTTATTACCGCCATCCTGAAGCACCATCCCGAGTCGGTCGTATCGGTTGATACGACGAAATCCAGCGTTGCCAGGGCCGCCCTCGACGCGGGCGCCGCGATCGTCAATGACGTGTCCGGAATGCGGTTCGATCCGGCCATGGCGTCGCTTTGTGCCGAGCGGACGGCAGGGGTGATCCTGATGCATTCGCGGGGCGGCGTGGCGGAGCTGGCTTCGCTGGCGCACGCCGGCTATCCCGAGGGCGTGCTTCCGGCCGTCATCGCCGAGCTTGGCCAGGCGGTCGAACGAGCGCGAGTAGGCGGCATCGAAGCCGATCGGATCGTGGTGGACCCCGGACTGGGCTTCGGCAAGACGCCGGAGCAGAATGTGGAGCTGCTGCGAGGGCTCGCCACGCTGCGAGTGCTGGGCCGGCCTATTCTGATCGGGCCGTCCCGCAAACGGTTCCTGGGCGTGCTGACCGGCCGTCCGCTGGAAGAGCGCGACCTCGCGACGGCGGCCGCCTGCGTGACCGCCTGGGAAACCGGTGCGCGCCTCTTCCGGGTGCACGAGCCCGGTCACGCGCGGGAGGCGCTCACGATCGCAGAGGCGGTTTACCCGCGATGAGCTCGCCGACTCCCGAGCTCGCCGCTTCCCCTCCGCCCTACCGATGGGCACTGGCGGTCGCGGCGCTCGTGCTCGTCGGACTGCTCGTCTCGCTCGCTCCCTCCGTCACCTTCTGGGACGCCGGCGAGTTCGTCTCCTCGATGAAGATTCTGGGCATTCCGCATCCTCCCGGCACGCCGCTCTTCGTGATGATGGGCCATGTCTTCGGGATGCTGTTCCCCTTCGGCGAATATGCGTTTCGCACCAATCTCCAGAGCGCCCTCTTCGCGTCGGCGGGAGCGGGTTGCTGGTTCCTCGTGCTGCAGGAGGCGGCGGGACGCTATCTCAACGAGAGCGAAGCGCGGAGCGCTGCCAAGCTCCGGATCGCCGCGGGAGCCGCCGGGGCGCTGATCGCCGCATTCGGCTTCACCAACTGGCTCAACAGCAACGAGACCGAGGTGTACGCCGTCGCGACGTTCACTATCGCCGCAGTGACCTGGCTGTTGCTGCGCTGGCGTGCCGCGAGGGGAACTCCGCGGGCCACGCGTTACCTGCTGCTGATCGCCTACCTGCTGGGCATTGCGATCGGAAACCACTTGCTGGGCCTGCTGGTGGGACCGGCGGCGGTCGTGTTCATGGTGGTGGAGCTCCGCAACCACCCCGCGACCGATCCGCACACCGCCCGACACGAGTGGGGTGACACGGCCGTCGTCGCCGGGCTCTGGGCGCTGCTCACTGGGATCGGGCTCGGCAATCTGATGCTCATCCTGCTGGGCGGCGCGGTTTTCCTGCTCGCGCTCCTTTACGCGTTCCGGCACGGGCAACTCGGCTTCGGGCTGCTCATGCTGGGGATCGCCCTGGTCGGCGTGACGCCCTACCTCTACTTGTATATCCGCTCGGCCCAGCACCCGATGGTCAACGAAGCTGCCCCTGCCACGTGGGACGCGCTGACCGCGGTGATTCGCCGGGCGCAATACGAAGTCCGGACGCCGCTCGACGATCCGACCTTCCGGCATGCCGATCCCAACAATCCAGGCCGCAGCCTGACCCTGATCGGGCTCCAGCTGCTCAACTATCTCCAGTATTTCGACTGGCAATGGGCGAAGGCGGCTTCCGCGCACATTGTTGGCGGGCTGACGCTGCGCACGGTGATCACGCTCGGGTTCCTCGCGCTCGGGATGCGTGGCTTTCTGGCGCAATGGCGGAGCGACCGGGGTGGAGCGTGGCTGCTCGTGACGCTCTTCCTGGTGACCGGCCTGGGTCTCGTGGTTTACATGAATTTCAAACCCGGATTCAGCCTCGGCTATGAGCAGTATCCGAACACAGAGAATCATGAGGTGCGCGAGCGCGACTATTTCTTCGTGGTGAGCTTCCTCGTCTGGGGCCTCTGGTCGGGGCTTGGGCTCCTGACCCTGGCAAGACAGTGGGGGCAGCGACTGGCCCCGCTCGTCTTCGCCGCCGCCATGATTCCCTTCGCCCTGAATTTCCGGGAAGCAGACCGTCGCCACGGGCCCGATGCCAGGCTCCCCGGCGACTTTGCCTACGACCTGCTCAATTCGGTGCCGCCGTACGGCATCCTCTTCACCTACGGCGACAACGACACCTTCCCGCTCTGGTGGGCTCAGGAGGTGGCCGGAATCCGACGCGACGTGACGGTGATCTGCCTCGCCTTGGCCGAAACCGACTGGTACATGCGACAGCTCCGCGACAATCCGGTGCGCCCCTTCGAGGAGGCCAAGGCGCCAGAGATCTGGCGCGGAAGGCATGCGGTGACTCCCACGTGGCCCCTCCACACCATGACAGATGCGGAGATCGAAGCGGCGGTCCCTCAGCTCTTAGCCGACTCCGTCACCCTGTCGGTTGGATCATATCAGACCACCCTCCCGGCCCGGACTCCGATCTACGGCAAGGACTTTCTGGTGTTGCGGGTGATCCAGCAGAATTTCGGCCGCCGGCCGATGGCCTGGGGCCTGACGGCGGCGGGAACGACCTACGGCCTCGACCGATTCGTGGTGCAACGCGGGCTGGCCATGGTGCTGGAGCCCACGCCGATCGATACGACCAACGCGAACTATGATTTTCGCCGCCTCATGGGCGTGCCGCTCGACGTGCGAATGACGGCCCGGCTCCTGGACGAGACCTACCGCTATGCCCGATTGCTCGAAGCGCCTGCGCGGGAGCTGGAAACGACCTCAAAGGGCATCGCGAGCACCCTTGGCCTGCCTTTCACCCAATTGGCCTTCGCCATGCGAGTCCGCGGCGACAGTGCCCGCATGGCTCATTACCTCGAGCGCGCGGCTCGGCTCTCCGGCAACCCGGCCCTGAAATTGATCTTCGACAGCCCCGGGAAGAATTAGAGGAGCATGGCCCGGGCGCT
>CAZYPO010000005.1:29038-77179 GCA_964649225.1 uncultured Gemmatimonas sp.
TGAAATTGATCTTCGACAGCCCCGGGAAGAATTAGAGGAGCATGGCCCGGGCGCTCGCCCCCTGCCCTCTTGATCCCGTCCCTTCACCCAGGCCCTAAAGGCTTGTAACTTTGTTGGTTATGAATTTCCCGGTCCTCTCGGGACGTCTGGCGGAGATCCGCGATAAGGTCCGGTTCCACCAGGCGAGGGCCGGCTGGACCCATCCGGTTCGCATCGTCGCGGTCACCAAGTCCCACGGCCCCGAGGCGGTCCGAGCCGCAGTGGCGGCCGGGCTGGAGGATGTGGGTGAGAATCGGGTGCAGGAGGCGTTGGCCAAGCAGGATCAACTCACCGACGTTGCGGTACGCTGGCATCTGATCGGCTCACTGCAACGCAACAAGGCACGGCAGGTGGTAGGTCGTTTTGCGCTGATTCATTCGGTCGACCGCGTCGAGCTGGCCACCGAGCTGGCCCGCCGGGTGGAGGCGGGCCAGCGGCAGCCGGTGCTCGTGGAAGTGAATTGTTCCGGCGAGCCCCAGAAGGGCGGGGTAGAACCCGCCGAGCTGCCCGGTTTGCTCGCGGCGATCGCCGCCTTGCCCCGGCTCGAGCTCCGCGGCCTCATGACCCTGGCTGCCCTGAGTGAGGATGAACGGGTGCAGCACCAGGCCTTCGGCTTGCTGCGCTCGCTGCGCGATCGGATGCAGACGGCCGGCTATCCACTGCCGGAGCTCTCGATGGGAATGTCGGGAGATTTTCCCATCGCGGTCGAGGAAGGTGCGACGCTGGTGCGGCTGGGAACCCTGCTGTTCGGAGAACGCCCACAATGACCGAGGACGCGTTCCATCTCACCTCTCACGATGTGCGCGCGCAGGAATTCCAGCGCTCGCTGCGCGGCTACGATACCACCCAAGTCGACGATTTCAAGCAGCGGATGGCCGAGGAGATCGATCGCCTGGTCCGCGAGCGCGTCCAGCTCGATGAGCGGGTCAAGGGAATGAGCGAGCAACTCAGGTCCTATCGTGACCGCGAGCGCGCCATGAACGATGCGCTGGTTTCCGCGCAGCAGCTGCGCAGCGAGGCGCAGACCCAGGCCGACCGTGAACGGGAAGTCTCGCTGCGGGAGGCGCAGACCCAGGCCGAGCGGATTCTGATGGAGGCCCGCGCCGAGGCCGACCGGTTGCTGCAGCAGGCCCGCGCCGACGAGCAACGTCTCCTGCAGGGCAATGAGATGGTACGCCGGCAATTCATGGGATACCTGGCGAGCTTCCGGCAGATGCTGGAGCGCCAGCTCCACGAGGTCGAGGCGTTGAGTGTCGAGAGCTCGAGCGCCTCGGATCAGGCGTCCGACCAGGCCTACCAGCGCAAGCGATGAGCGGACCGTCCCGCGGCTTTCCCGCCTGGCCCGAGCAAGGCCCTGATGCGCTGGAGGGTGAGCTCCTGGTGCGCTGGAAAGCGGAGCAGCTCTTCGCGCGGGTGCAGGAGGCTCGCCGGGACGGCCAGCCCTGGGTGTTTTACGAGGGGCCGCCCACCGCCAACGGCCGTCCGGGCATTCACCACGTCTTCTCCCGCACCATCAAGGACCTCTTCTGCCGCCACCGCGTGATGCAGGGGCGCTCGGTGACCCGCATCGCGGGGTGGGATACCCACGGACTCCCGGTCGAGATCGAGGTAGAAAAGCGGCTGGCACTCTCGGGCAAGAAGGAGATCGAGGCGTTCGGCGTCGCGGAGTTCAACCGGCTCTGCCGGGAGAGCGTGTTCACCTACCAGAAGGATTGGGAAGAGCTTTCCGACCGGATCGGGTACTGGCTGGACTACCAGCATCCTTATGTCACCTGCACTCCCGAATACATCGAATCGGTCTGGTGGCTGCTCAAGCAGTTGCATGGCAAAGGTCTGCTGGTGCAGGGGCACCGGGTCCTGCCCTACTGCCCGCGCTGCGGCACCGTCCTCTCGAGTCATGAGCTCGCACAGGGCTACGAACGGATTCAGGACAAATCGGTGTACGTCACTTTTCCACTCGCCGACAGCAGTGGCCGAGAGCTGGTGCTCTGGACTACCGCTCCATGGACCCTCCCCTCGAACGTGGGCGTGGCGGTGCATCCGAAGCTTGCCTATGGCACGTACCGGAGTCCGGCGGAGCCGTCCCGCAGCTTCATCGTGGCGGTCTCCCGCGCTGCGAAGCTGGCGGAAATCCTTGGAGCCAAAGAGTTGGAGTTGGTCGCTGGGCCGGTGGCCGGTACCGCGCTCGCCGGCCTGCGCTACCATCGCCCGCTGAGGGTCGTCCCGCTTCCGCCCGACAAGCTCCATGAGGTCGTGGTCACCGGCGACTTCGTCTCCGCCGAGGAAGGGACCGGCCTGGTCCATCTCACCCCGGCGTTTGGGGCCGACGACTTTGCCATGGGCCAGCAGTACGACCTCGCGATGGTGCGGCCCGTGGCGGCGGATGGCACCTTCAGCGGGACCGACTGGCCCGAGCTCGAAGGCAAGCTGGTCACCGCCGACGAGACGACCGACCTGCTCATCCGCCGGCTCAAGGCGGAGGGACGACACCTCCGCACCGAACAGTATCTGCATGACTATCCGCATTGCTGGCGTTGCCAGAGCAAGCTGATTTATTACGCGCGCGACTCCTGGTTCGTGCGCACCTCCGCGATCAAGGAGCGCCTGCTCGCGCTCAATGCCGAAATCGGGTGGCATTCGCCCGAGATGGGAGCAGGACGGTTCGGCGACTGGCTCGCCAACAACGTCGACTGGGCGCTCTCGCGCGACCGCTATTGGGGCACACCGTTGCCGGTCTGGGTCTCCGATGAGGATCCGGCAATCATCGAGGTGATCGGGAGCTATGAGGAGCTGAGCAGCAAGCTCGCGGAGCCGCTCCCTCCCGGTTTCGATCCCCACAAGCCGGGGATCGACGCCCTGACCTGGCCGGCGACCGGGGGCGGCACGATGCGGCGGGCGCCCGAGGTCATCGATACCTGGTTCGACTCGGGTGCGATGCCCGCAGCGCAGTGGCACTATCCCTTTGAGCACCGCGAAGAGTTCGAGCGCCACTTCCCCGCGGATCTCATCTGCGAGGGGGTGGATCAAACCCGCGGCTGGTTTTACTCGCTGCTCGCGATCGGGGCCACGGTCTTCGAGCGCGCACCCTATCGCAACGTGGTGGTCAACGAACAAGTGCTGGACCCGGCGGGCCAGAAAATGTCGAAGAGCCGGGGCAATATCGTGGAGCCCTGGGAGGTGATTCGCGAGTTCGGTGCCGATGCCGTGCGATTGTATTTCCTGGGCTCGAGCGACGTCTGGAAGCCCAAACGCTTCGATCGCGCGCTCATCGCCGAGAGCGCGGGCAGTTTCCTCGTCACGCTCAGGAACGCGTACAACTTCCTGCACTTGTACGCGACCGCCGGCGTGCTCGAGACCGGGCCCGCCGCGATTCCGCTCGATCGCTGGCTGGAAAGCCGCCTGGCCGCGACGGTCGCGGCGGTGCAGCTGGCTTGGGAAGGCTACGACCCCACCGCGGGGGTGCGTGCCCTGATGGATTTCGTGGTGGACGACTTGTCCCAGTGGTGGATCCGGCAGAGCCGGGGACGCTTCTGGGCGCCGGACGGAGACGCCGACCCCGCCGCGGTACGCGCGCTGCACGACACCCTGGTGACCGTCGCCCGCCTGCTGGCTCCCGCAGCTCCCTTCAGCAGCGACTGGCTGCACCGCGCGCTTACGGGAGATTCGGTGCACCTGGCCCACTTCCCTGAGCCAAAGGGTCCGCGCGACCTGGAGCTGGAGGCGGCGATGGCCGCCGTACGACGGCTGGCTTCCCTGGGTCGTGCCGCCCGCGAGGAGAAGAATCTGCGAGTGCGGCAGCCGCTCAGCCGGATGCGTGTGGCGCTGCCGCGCTCGGCGGACGGGGATCGCTTCCGTAGCATGCTCCTGCTTCTGGCGCAGGAGGTCAACGTGCGCGAAGTCGAGGTCGTGGCTTCTGATGCGGATCTGGTCCGGCTCCGCGCCCGGCCCAATTTCCGCGCGCTGGGCAAGCGCTACGGCAAGCGGACACCCGAGGCGGCCAAGGCGGCAGCCCGCTTGTCGGCAGACCAGCTTCGCGCGCTCGAGGAAGGCGGCACGGTGGCGCTGAACGGAGAGGGTGAGCGGTTCGAGTTCGGTCCCGAGGACGTCGCGGTGGACCGCGAGGTCGTCAGTGACTGGCTGGTCCAGAGCAGCGGCAGCTATGTCGCCGCGCTGGACCCCACGCTGACCGAGGAGCTCACCCGGGAGGGGTTGGCGCGCGAGGTGGTGAACCGGGTGCAGCGCCTTCGCAAGGAGGCGGGGTACGACTACACCGACCGGATCGTGCTCTGGGTAGGCGGCCCGCCAGCCGTGCTCGACGCAGTGCACGCGCACGCCGGTTTCATCCGGGGGGAAACCCTGGCTCGGGTGCTCCACCTCGGCGAGGCGCCCGCCGCCGCCGATCGGGAAGAAGCAGCGGAAATCGACGGTCACCAAGTCATCGTCGCGGTCGCCCGCCATCCGGCGGAGCGTCCCTGAAACGGTCTGTCTACCATGGAACGGCCATGAACAAAAAGCAGCTGCAGCATCTCGAACAGCGCCTGTTGGACGAGCGAGGCCGGGTGATGAAGGAGCTGGGTTACTACGACGAGTCCTTCAATAACACGCTGCAGGCGTCCGACGGCGACCTCTCCTCGTACTCGTTCCACATGGCGGACCAGGGCACCGACACCATGGAGCGGGAGAAGCAGTTTCTCTTTGCCTCCCAGGAGGGCCGCTACCTCTGGCACGTGAACCAGGCTCTGCGGCGGCTCTACGCCGAACCGGACAATTTCGGCAAGTGCCAGCAATGCGGCCAGGAGATTTCCTTGGAGCGGCTCGACGCGCTGCCGCACGCGCGGCTCTGCATTACCTGCAAGGAAAAGGAAGAGGATGAGAAACGCCGCTGAGGCCAGGCGGCGCTTCCGGGGGGTGGCGCTCGCCGTCCTGGTCGGCGACCTGATCAGCAAGCAGATCGTCGAGCGCGTCCTGCTCGGGATTCCGCCCGTCACGGTGCTGGGCGACTGGATTCAGCTGCGGCTGGTGTACAACCAGGGGGCGGCCTTCGGACTCGATCTGGGGCCGTTCTCCCGCTGGATTTTTCTGGTCATCGCCCTGATCGCGATCGTGCTGCTCTTTCGGCTCTCCCGCAGCAGCAGCCCCGGGGACGCGCTCCGCCACCTCGCCTGCGGCCTGGTGGCCGGTGGGGCGGCGGGAAACCTGCTCGATCGGGTCCGCGGGGCGCAGGGCGTCGTCGATTTCATCGATGTCGGCATCGGCGCTCACCGCTGGCCCACGTTCAATCTCGCCGACATGGGAGTGAGCTGCGGCGCCATCGTGCTCGCGCTCTCGCTCTGGCTCGAGGATGCGCGCCGCAGTCGGGCGGAAGCCGCACCCTCCGCCTGAGCCGTCTCCTGCCCGCGATCGCCTTCTCCGTCTGCAGCGCCGCCGCGGAGCGCCTGGACCGGTTTCTCGCCGATCAACTCAGTCTGTCCCGCACCCAGGCGGCCCGCATCGTCGCGGCCGGGGGAGTGCGGGTCAACGGCAAGGTCGCGCGCGCTTCCCGGCTGCTCGAGCGCAAAGAGCTGGTGGAAGTCGAGCTGCCGGAAGCCGCGGCGGTGCGCCAGTTCTCGCCCTCCGCTTCCACCCTGGCGTCAGTGTCCGTCATTCACGAGGACGAGGACCTCATGGTCATCGACAAGCCGGCGGGTCTCGTCGTGCATCCAGCTCCCGGCCACTGGGATGACACCCTGGTCAATGCCCTCGTCGCGCGCGGCACGACCCTCTCGGGCGGCGCCGAGGGCCGGCCCGGGATCGTGCACCGGCTGGACCGGGACACCAGTGGACTCATGCTGGTGGCCAAGACGGATCTGGCACACCGCCGGCTTGGCGCCGCGCTCGCGGCGCGGCAGATCAAGCGCGCCTACGCGGCGCTGTCCTGGGGACACTTCGATGCCTCCCCCACGGTGATCGAGGCGCCCATCGGTCGCAGCCCGACCGATCGCAAGCGGATGATGGTGCGCAGCGAGGGACGGGCGGCCCGCACCGACATCCATCTCCTGGCCAAGTTCGCGGTCTGCGATCTGATCCGTGCCGAGCTCCACAGTGGGCGCACCCATCAGATCCGCGTCCACCTGGCGCACGCGGGACACCCGGTCGTGGGAGACCCGGTCTATGCGGCGGGTGGATCCCGCCGGATCACGGGGCCGGGCCGGGTTCCCGCCGAGCGGCTGGAGCGCGCCACGCCGCGCCAGGCTTTGCACGCCGCCGAACTGAGGTTCCGGCACCCGATCTCGGGCGCGCGCATGGTCCTCGCATCCGAATGGCCGGAAGACTTGCGTCCCGCGCTCCGGCTGGCCTCGGGGGAGGAGCTCCAAGTTGATCCGGCCCCAGGGCTTACGTATTTTGGTTTCTTCAGGTATCGATCCGATGCATGAGCTGGGCGCTGGGCGCGTTGTGGTGTGTCGCGTCGGCAGCCAACGTTTTGCACTGCCGGTCGCCGCGGTCCGGCAGGTGGTCGCCGCGCCGCCGGTCAGTCGATTGCCGGGGGCGCCCGAGGCGGTGCAGGGGATTGCCAACGTCCACGGCACCCTGGTCACCACGCTCAGCGCACCACGCCTGCTCGGCCTTCCGATTGCCGAAAAAAGCGAGTGGCTGATCGTACTGTCGATGTGCGAAGGGCGGGTCGGTATCGAGGTGGACGAGGTCGAGGACGTGGAAGAGGGAAGCGGCCCGAATTATCGCGCGCTCGATCTGGAAGCGCTGATCCGTCCGCTGCTGAGCCAGCCAACCTAGTGGGCAGCCGAGGGAGGCTTCCTTGAGTCACACCGTGCTAGTCTGCGACGACGCAATCTTCATGCGGACGATGATCACCGACATCCTCACCCAGGCGGGATACGAGGTCGTCGGCGAGGCGGAGACCGGCGCCCAGGCGGTCGAGAAGTACCGCCAGCTCAAGCCCGACCTCGTCACGATGGACATCGTGATGCCGGACATGGGCGGCATCGAGGCGGTGCGGGAAATCTGCAAGAAGAATCCCGAGGCGAAAATCCTGATGTGCAGCGCGATGGGCCAACAGGCGCTGGTGGTCGAGGCCATCCAGGCCGGCGCGAAGGATTTCGTCGTCAAACCGTTCCAGCCTTCGCGGGTACTCGAAGCGGTGCAGCGCCTGCTCGGGTGACCCCCGGTGGATCTGGCCCGCTATACCAAACTCTTTCTCTCCGACAGTCGCGACCATCTCCAGCGCTGCAATGAGCTGCTCCTGGAATGGGAGCGACGGCCCGGTGCCGACGCGCCGGTCGCCGAGCTGTTTCGCGCCTTCCATTCCATCAAGGGTTCCGCTTCGGCGCTAGGGCTCGCCCCCATCACGGAGCTGGCCCACGCCGGGGAGCAGATGCTGGCCGCGATTCGCGACGGCGCGTTGTCCGGCTCCCCCGAAGTGCTGGATGCCCTGTTCCGGGCGGTCGACGGCCTGGCGGACGGCGTCGAGGCGGTGGAGCGGCACGAGCCTCCCGAGGTCAATCGTCCGCTGCTCGATACGCTGCACGAGCTCGCGCCCTTCCCGCTGGAGCGCACCGGAGAGATGCCGGTGGTGGAGCGGCGGCTACAGGAACGCCCCCGGGTACCGAGCCCGGCTGTCCGGCCCGCGGGCCGCCAGGTTCGGGTGGAGCTGGAGCGGCTCGACTCGCTCATGAACGATGTCGGCGAGCTGGTAGTGGCACGGAATCGGCTCGCCGCCATCGCCGATCGTGAGATCGGGTCCGAGCTCGAGCGGGTGAGCGGCCGGATCTCCGGACTGGTGAGCGGCCTGCAGACCGGGGTCCTGCGGGCGCGGATGGCTCCGGTCGAGGAGGTGTTCGATCGCTTTCCCCGCACGGTGCGCGATCTGGCCCGGGCGCTCGGCAAGGAAATCCGGCTCGAACTCCAGGGCCGCGAGATCGAGCTGGATCGCTCGTTGCTCGATGGCCTGAACGATCCGCTCATGCATCTGATACGCAACGCGGCGGACCACGGTCTGGAAACCCCCGCGGAGCGCGTTGCCGCCGGGAAAGGCCGGGAGGGAACCATCCGGCTGCGGGCCGAGCGCGCTCGCGACGGGGTCATCGTGACGCTGGCCGATGACGGACGCGGCATCGACCGCGCCGGGATTCGTCGGCGCGCCATCGAGCGCGGTCTCGTCGATGTCGAGGCCGCTATGCCGGACGCGGCGGGACTGCTGCGGCTCCTGTCACATCCCGGCTTCACCACCCGGCGAGAAGTGACGGCGGTCTCCGGCCGGGGGGTTGGCATCGACGCGGTGTTGACGCGGGTCCGCTCGCTGGGGGGCCGGATGGAGCTCAAGACCGTGCTGGGGCGCGGGACGACGTTCCTGCTACACTTGCCGGTCACCCGCGCGATCGTGCGGGCGCTGGTGGTCGGGGTGGCCGAGGAGCGCTATGTCATTCCGTTCGGCCTGCTCGCCGAAGCCGCGGTCCACAACGCGATGGAGGGCGAGGTTACCTTACGGGGTGAGCCTCTGCTCACGGTCGATCTGCGTACCGTGCTGGGCGCGGGAAACGGCACGCGGGGGCGCCGGCCCGTCGTGGTGCTCGACATCGCTGGCCGCCGCACCGCCCTGATCGTGGACGCCCTGCTGGGCCAGCAAGATGTCGTCGTCGAGCAGTTCGCCGCGCCGATCGGACTACCGCCCTGGGTGGGGGGAGCGACCATCCTGCCCGACGGAGCGCCGGCCCTGATCCTCGACCCGGCCGGCCTCTTTTGACCTGTGCTTGCGAGGCCCCCGACGGGCCAGCGCCGATCTGGTGGAGGAGCATGCTATGGTGAGCCTGCGGTCGCTGTCGGATCTGGAGCGGGACGCGCTGCGCGAAGTCGCCAATATCGGCGCCGGTCACGCCGCCACGGCGCTCTCCCAGATGACCGGGGGCCGCATCATGATCAGCGTCCCCGAGGTCAGCATCCGGGCGCTCGAGGATGTGGCTAATCTGGTCGGCCCTCCCGACACCGTGATTGCGGGCGTACTGATGCACGTGATGGGCGATTTCACGGGCCGTACCCTGGTGGTCCTGGGAGAGCAGTCCGCGCGCTCGCTCTGTACTCTGCTGCTGCACCGCCCGCCCAGTTCCCCGACCGGTTTCGATGCCATGCAGCAGTCCACCATCAAGGAGACGGGCAACATCCTCTGCTCCGCCTACCTGAACGCGCTCTCCGATTTTCTCGGCATGATGCTGCTGCCTTCGGTACCCGCGCTGGTGGTGGACCTGGCCGGCGCCGTGCTCACCACCGCGTATCTCAATTTCGGGCACGACCGCGACAGCGTCCTCTGCGTCGAGACTCGGTTTCTGATCGAGGGCTCGAACGAAGCGCTCACCGGCCAGTTCCTTCTGCTGCCCGATCCACCCTCCCTGACCGCCATCTTCGACGCGATTCGCATCGCAAGCTGATTCCATGCCGGCGGCCGCTCCGAACGGCCGGGACGCCGACGCTCTCCGCTCGCTGGCCCGGCGCATTGATCCCTCCGATCCGGGCGCGCAGAACAACCTCGGGGTGTTCTACTACGAGCGAGGAATGATTCCCGAGGCGATCGCCGCGTTCGGGCGCGCGCTCGAGCTCGATTCCGAGATGCGCATCGCGCAGGACAACCTGGAAACGGTACAGCGGGAGTCGGGCTACTACGACACCCGGATCGGTGAGCTGCGAGAGCGGCTGGCCCGGGATCCCGGCGCCGAAAGCGCGCGGCTCGAGCTGGCGCGCATCTACCTGGCGCTCGGGCAGCACGACCGCGCGGTGGAGCAATACGAGGCTCTGTTGCGCGCCAATCCCGGCGATGCCACGGCGCTGCTCCAGCTCGGCCTGGTGGAGCTGGCTCGGGGACGTCAGGAACGCGCCTGTGAGTGGTTTCAGCGAGCCTGCGAAATGGACCCGGGCAGCTCGGTCGCACGGCTCTACCTGGGGCGCGCGTATTACAACCGGGGCCTCAACGATCGGGCGTTGACGGTGCTCACCGAGGCGAGTGTGCTCAACCCGGATCACGCCGAGGTGCATTATCTGCTTGGGTTTCTCTATGGCGACCTGGGCCATCATGAGGCGGCCCGGGCTGCGACCCGTCGCGCGATTGTCCTCAACCCTTCGCTGGGAACCGCGCAGCCCAACCTGCTGATCGGCGGCGTGCGCGGCGCGGCGCCACGCCGCCCGGTGGGAGGCAGCACCGGGGGAACCGGCGCCGACGCGGGCACCCTGCAGCCGCATCTCAGCCTGGCCGTGGCGTTCCGCAAGCGCGGCTATCTGACCGAAGCGCTGCGTGAATACCGGCTAGGGCTGGAGGCGGGGGAGGACGAGCCGACCGCGCTCGAAGGGATGGCGGAGACCCATTTGCTGCGCCACGATCTGGGTGCCGCCCTCGAGCTCTACGACCGGATGCTGCAGCGGCAACCCGGCAATGCCGAGCTGTGGAACGAGCGCGGCGTGTGCCTCCAGCAGGCGGGCCGACGGGAAGAGGCGCGGGGCTCCTATCGACGCGCGGTGGATGTCGACCCTTCCTATGCGCTGGCCTGGAACAATCTCGGCGTTGCCGGGACCGGGGATCCCGACAGCGCGGAGGCGGTGTCCAGCTTCGAAGCGGCGCTGAAGGCGAGGCCGGAGTTCGTGGGCGCGCGGCTCAACCTCGGCTTCCTTTATTTGCAGCGACATGAGCTCCAACCGTCGCTCGAACAGTACCGCCAGATTCTGGCGGGGCAGCCGGCCGACGCGGCCGCCTGGAATGGCGTCGGCCTTGTCCTGATGGAGCTGCGGCGCTATCCGGACGCGCGCAACGCCTTTGCGCGCGCGGTCGACAGCGATCCGAACCTGGCGCCGGCGCGCTACAACCTGGGTTTCGCGCTGGGGCAGCTGGGCTCGTTCGATGAGGCCCTCAAGCAGACCCGGCGCGCGCTCGAGCTCGATCCCTTCTACGTCCCGCAGACCTACGCCCTCGCGGTGCAGTTGCAGTTCGAGGAGTCCCTGCTGCAGGTCCCGCCCACTCTGTCCAGCTCGCTCGGGACAGCGGAGCACGGGGGGAGCTTCAGCTTCGATCCGGCCGTGCTGGATGAGTTGTTCGGAAGGCTGGCGCCACCCGAAGTGGTGCCGGCGCCGCGCGACGATCCCTTCGCCCTGGCGCGCGACCTGATCGGCAAGGGCCTGCTCGACAGCGCGGCCGCCGAGGTACATCGGGCCGCCCGCCGCGGGGCGCCCAAGGCTCAAGGTGCCGCTCTGCTGGGAGAGGTGTTCCTGAAGCGCGGACTTACGGGAGAGGCGTTGGAGCGCTTCCGGGAGGCGGCGGCCCTCGAACCCGACGATCTCGACATACTGCTGGGCGAGGCGCGCGCGCTGCTGGGCCTGCAGCGCGGCCGGGAAGCGCTGGTGGCGGCCGACCGGCTGGTCGCTCTGGCCCCGGGGCATCCCGACGCACTGGTCACCCGGGCGCGCGCGCGACAGCTCACCGGCGATCTCGAAGGTGCGGGAGCCGACGCGGCGGCGGCGGCTCGGCTGGCCCCGGGCCGCGCCGATCTGCTCTTGTTGCGCGGGGGCATCGCGCGCGTGCTGGGCGACCGCGAGGCCGCCCTCGACGCCCTCTCCGCTGCGCTGGAGCTCGATCCCTCATTGGTGCAGGCATGGTACGAGAAGGGCATCGTCGAGGAAGAGCTGCAGCGACCGGCCGCCGCGCGCGCGGCGTATCAGCGGGCCCTCGCGCTGCTGCCGACGTTTCTCGACGCCGCGCTGGCCCTGGGTGATCTGCTGCGCCGCTCCGGGCTCACCGCCGAGGCCATCAAGCTGCTGGTGGATCTACTGCTCTCCCAGCCCTATGCGCTCGACGCGCTCGTGCTGCTCGGCCGCGCCCTCATGGATGAAGGGCGCGCCCCGGAAGCCCTGGCCGCGTTCGATCGCGTGCTGCGCTTCGACCCCGAGCACCAGGCCGCCTGCTTTCACCGGGGACAGGTCCATGCCAAGCTGCGCCGTTTCGGTTCGGCCATCACGGACTGGGAGCGGGTCATCGCGCTCGCGCCGACCAGCTCGCTCGCCACCGCCGCCCGGGCCCAGGCCCGCTCTGCGCGCGAGCTGGCTCACATCCTTCAGCCGGTGGGTTCCTGATGGCCATCCAGGGCCCGCTGCGGGAGCTGGGGATCCACGATGTGTTCCAGCTGCTCGACCTGGGGCGCAAGACCGGGATGCTGCGCATCAGCTCCGCGCTCCGGCAGAATGAGGGCACCATCTGGTTCCATGAGGCCGCGGTGGTGGCGGCCGCGATCCATTCGAACCCGCATCCGCTGGGAACCGCTCTGCTGCGAGCCGGCAAGATCAGGGAGGAAGACCTGACCCGGGCCCGGGCGCTCCAGGAACAGGGCGACGGCCGCCGCATCGGTGAGATTCTGGTTGCCTCGGGCGCCATCAGCGAGCGCGAGCTCAAGACGCAGGTGCGGGCGCACCTCGACGAGGTCGTGTTCACCATGCTCGGGTGGTCGGAGGGCTACTTCAGCTTCGAGGAGTGCGCGCCCGAGGCGATCCCGCGCGAGACCGATCTGCGCATCTCCGTCGAGCACTTGCTGCTGGAGGGCGCGCGGCGGATCGACGAATGGTCGCGGATCCAGACCCGCATCACGCACCTCGGCCTGATCCCGCGCCTGGCGCCCCCCGTTTCCGAGGAGCCGGGCTCCCTCAGCCTGACGCCGTTCGAGTGGCGGGTGCTCGCCGCGGCGGACGGCGAACGGGACGTGCAGGTCATCGCCGTCTCGCTGGGGGAGCCGGAGTTCGACGTGGCGCGCGCCCTCTTCGGTCTCGCCAGCGCCAGCGTCATCCTGCTGCGCGATCCCGCGCTCGAATCGGCGCGCGCCGCGCCGCGCGCCGATGCGGACGCCTTGCTTCGCCAGGGAGAAGAACAATTGCGCGGCGGCAATCCCGAGGCGGCACGCGCGGCGGCGCAGGCCGCCCTCGACGGGTTCCCCGAGAACCCTCGGGCGCATCTCCTGGCTGGTGCGATCCTGCTCGCGGAGCGGCGGTTCAGCGACGCGGAGCGTGCCTTGCGTGAGGCGGTGCGGCTGGATCCCGCTGCCGCCAAATCGCTGCGGTTGCTCGCCTGGGCGCTGCTCGGCTCGGGCCGCCTCGAAGAAGCTGTGCACGGCTTCGATGGGTGGCTCGCGCTCGGCGGCAAGGGCGCCGAGGAGGACGCCTGCGCTGACGAGGTTGCCGGGGTGTTGCCCGCGGCGCGTCACCTGGTGGACCGGCTCAGAGCGGTGCGATGACGGTGGACGAGATTCAGGCGCTTACGACTCAGTTGGCCCGGGATCCCTCGAGCCTGGTGTTTCTTCCCCTGGCCGAGGCGCTGCGCGGCCGCGGCCAGCTCGAGGCCGCGCTGGCCATCGCCACGAGTGGCGCGGCCCGCTATCCGGAAATGGCGGGGGCGTACGATCTGCTGGCGCGGATCCAGAGCGACCGCGGCGAGGGCGATCTTGCCTTCGATGCCTGGACGACGGTGCTCCGCCTGGATCCGGAGCACATCGGAGCGCACAAGGGCCTCGCTTTCCTCTCGTTCCGGGCGGGGGATCCCGCGCGCAGCCTGCGCTACTTGCGCCGCGCGGTCGAGCTGCGCCCGAAGGATGAGTCGCTGCGCGCGGCGCTGGGCCGCGTGGAAGAGGCCGCCGGGGTGCGGCCGGTGCCGGGCTTCGAACGCTCGGCGCCCGATCCGCTGCGTGCGCTCGAAGCCGAGCCCGGACTCGCCCTGCTGGTCGACCCGCAGGGCCGCCTGCTCGCGGGCGGCGTGAGCGACATCGGCGGGGCCACCGCCTCGGAGGAAGTGGGCGCGGCCCTCGCCGGGATTTCCCGGGAAGCCGAACGGACCACCCGGCTGCTCGGCCTCGGCTCCTGGCGGCGGCTCTCGCTGGAAGGCGGGCCGGCCCATTTCGAGCTCCGCACGCCGACCATCGATTCAGTCCTACTGGTCACCCGCCCGCGCGCGGTGCCGGCCGGCCGGCTTGCCCTTCTCGCCGACCGCGCGGCCTCCGCCGCGCGCCGCTGGCTCGAGGAGCTGCGATGAGTCTGCGCCAGTTGCTCGACGAGCTCACCCGAATCCCGGGCGTTCGCGGCGCGCTGGTGGTGTCGCGCGAGGATGGCCTTGTCGTGGCGGACGCGCTGATGGAGAACGTGGACGGCAAAGCGGTCGCGGCCCTGGCGGCGAGCCTCACCGGTCGGATGACCGGAGTGACCGCGGCGCTTGGGCAGCCCGAGCCGGTCGCGTGGCAGTTGCAGGGAAGCGACGGAATGCTGTTCGCGGCGCCGGGACATGAAGGCTTGCTGATCGTGGCGGTTGCGGATGCCGAGGTGAATGCCGGAGAGCTCCGGCTCAGGCTGCTGCGCGTCGCGGGGCGCGCGGCCTGATGCGCTCCCTCGAGCCCTGGGTGGAAGCTCCGCTGTCGACCTTTCTCGCGGAGTCCGGGGCGCGCATCACGCTGCTCATGACCAGCGCGGGGCAGGTGGTGGCGCAGCACGGCTTCATCCATTCGCTCGACGTGATGTCCGCCGCGGC
The DNA here is from genome assembly GCA_964649225.1 of uncultured Gemmatimonas sp. Taxonomy (GTDB): domain Bacteria; phylum Gemmatimonadota; class Gemmatimonadetes; order Gemmatimonadales; family GWC2-71-9; genus JABFSM01. The sequence continues at coordinate 43,605 of CAZYPO010000005.1, forward strand.
GCTGGGAGCCGGAATCATGGCGGCCACGTTCGAGCTCTCCCGCGTGATGGGCAGCCCACCCCTCGAAGCGGTGGTCCACCAGGGCAACGCGCTCGGCATCCACCTTGCCGCATTCGACACGCCGCGCGGCCGCTGGCTCGGTCTGGTGGTCTATGGGAAGGAAACCTCCCTCGGCCTGGTCCAGCTTTTCTTCGGGCGGATGGTGGAGGATCTGGGTCGCGCGGCCCCGCCCGAGCAGCCGTCGCGCCCGGTGTTGGCCGAGGATTTCGAGCACGAGCTCAACCGCAGTTTGCGGTCACTCTTCGGACGGTGAGCGAATGCCGCTGGTGAACTTCACGAGCCGGGAAATCACCTGCAAACTGGTCTATTACGGACCGGGGCGGTCGGGGAAGACCACCAACCTGCTGTATATCCACGGCCGGGTTCCGGAAGACCGCCGGGGCAACATGATCTCCCTGGCGACCCAGTCCGACCGGACCCTCTTCTTCGATTTTCTGCCGCTCGAGCTCGGGGTGATCTCGGGCTTCACCACGCGCTTCCAGTTGTATACGGTGCCGGGACAGGTCTACTACAACGCCACCCGGCGGCTGGTGCTGCAGGGCGCCGACGGCGTGGTGTTCGTGGCGGACAGCCAGGCCCGCCGCTTCGAAGACAATCTCGAGAGCTTCCAGAACCTGCAGGAGAACCTGCTCGATCAGGGCGTGGACGTGCGCCAGATTCCTCTCGTGCTGCAGTACAACAAGCAGGATTTGCCACCCGACCTGATCCTGGCGCCCGCCGATCTTGACGACGCGCTGAATTTCCGCGCGGTGCCCAGCCTTCCCGCCGATGCGCTCCATGGCAGTGGTGTTTTCGAGACGCTGAAAGCACTCTCCGCTCTCATCCTGCAGCGCCTGGCGGCGCGACCGGCGGCGGCGTCGTGAGCGATCTAGAGACCTTCACCCTCGAGCCCGCCAACCGCGCGGCCGCCGCCGCCGCGAAGGCGGTGGCGGATGCGAGTGGCGTCCCCTACGCGCCCCTGGTGGTGATCGGGGCGGGCGGAACCGGCAAGACCGAGCTGCTCAACGCCATCGCCGAGCGGCTGAAGGCCACCCATCCGCGCGCCAGCGTCGAGCTGCTCGATCCCGGAGCGCTGGTCGAGCGCTACCGGGGCGCGTTGCTGGCAGGCCAGGGCGAAGAGGTGCGCGAGCAGCTGATCGCGGCGGATCTGTTGCTGCTCGATGACCTCGAGCGCCTGTCGCGCCACCGGGATTGCCAGGGCCTCGTGGCGGATCTGCTGGACGCGCGGCGCGCCGCCGGCCGCGAAGTCGTCGTGGCGCTGTCGATGCCGCTGGCTCGGCTCGAAGGGCTCGATGCTCGCCTGGTGCGCCGGCTCGCCGAGGGTACCAGCGTCGCTTTGACCCTTCCCGGTCCCGAGGCACGGCTGGCCATCTTGCGCCGCCGACTCGCCTTGCTGCCGGGGCAGCTCCCCGGCGAGGTCGTGCGGGCCGTGGCGGCCGCCGAGTTCTCCTCGATGCGCGACTACACCGGGGCGCTTTCCCGCCTGATCGCTTTTCAAGCGGCGAGCGCGGTGCCGCTCTCTCCGGAGGACGGGCTGCTGCTGATTGGAGCGACGATAGAGTCGGACAGTCGGACGGTCGGACAGTCCGACGGCCTGGCGGACTCCCCATCGGCCGCCCGTCCGCCCATCCGCCCGTCCGCCCCGGGCGCGCCCGACGAGTTCGCCGAGTTCCTCTCGGACATCACCGCGGGCGTCTCGGAGCAGGTCGACCGCTGGAGGCGGCGGGTCGGAGAGGCGGTGCTCCACTGGGCGGGGCAGGGTCTCCGCACCCGGCGACTGGAGCTCCTGCTCGAGCAGGAAGCGGCGATCGACCCCGAGCCCGTGCTCGCGGAGTACGAGCGGGACGCGCGGGAAATCCTCGCGCTCGCCGCCGAGGCCGCCGCCCATGCACCCGACCTGGCCGGAGTGGAAGTCTTTCACGATCCCGACCAGGTGGCGGGGGCCCGAACCCTGGCCGCCCAGGCGCGCTCGCGGGCCGCGCCGCTCTCGGCACCGCTCGCCCATTACCGCTGGGAAGATCTCGCCGAGGGTCCCGCCAGCCGGCTGGTGATGCTCGCCGCGCGCGACATCATCGGGGAGCCGGGCCGTCGCTACTCGCCGCTGCTGGTGATCGGCGGGCCCGGCAGCGGCAAGAGCCATCTGCTGCACGCCCTCGGCAACGCGCTCGCGGCGCGGGGAGTCACTCCGATCGCCTGTCTCGGCAGCACCGCGTTCGCCGCCGAAGTCCGCGGCTTGACCGACGCGGAATCCCTCGCGGCCTGGCGGCAGCGCTACCGCTGGGTGGGTGCGCTGCTGCTCGACGATCTGCATCTGCTGGTCGAGGATCGCCGCGCGCAGGAGGAGCTGTCCCAGCTGGTCGGGGAGCTGCTCGAAGGGCAGCGCCAGATGGTCTTCGCCAGCGGGCGCCCCCTCGAAGACCTGGCCGGACTCGATCCGCGGCTGGCCGCGCGCCTGCATGGAGGACTGCTGGTAGAGCTGCCGCCGCCCGATCGCGAGGTGCGTCTGACGGTGGTCAAACGATTGCTGGCCGGCGGCCCCGCCGCGCAGGACGCCGCGCTGGCCGACTATCTGGCCAGCCGTCCCGCGGAATCGATTCGCGAGGTGCACGGCATCGTGCAGCGCGTGCTGAACGCGGCCGCGGCGCAGCAGGTGGAGCCGAGCCCCGCGCTTGCGCGAGAGGTGCTCGAAGTCGTGCTCCTGGGCGCCGGGCGCGGCGGCCGGCGCAGCGGTGGCGCGCGCGCCAGCGGGATCGTCGCCCCCGGCCTTGGAATGGTCCGCAGCAAGGAGAAGATCGTGGATCAGTGGCCCACGATCACCGACCGGCTGATCGCGGAGCTGCGCTGAATGGCCATCCGCGGCAGTCTCAAGGAGGCCAGCCTCCCCGATGTGATCCAGCTGCTCTTCCTGGGCCGCCGCTCCGGTTGCCTCTCGGTGGCGGATCGCCAGCGCCACGGCTCCATCTACTTCGAGGAAGGCTGGATCATCTACGCCGCCATCGTCAACCGCCGCGACCGTTTGGGCGACATGCTGCTGGCCAGCGGCGCGGTGACCCGTGCCCAGCTCGACCAGGCGCTCGCGCTGCAGGGGAGCGCGCCGGGCCGCCGGATCGGGGAGCTGCTGGTCAACCTCGGGCTCCTCTCACCGGAAGAGCTGCGCCGGTTCGTACGGCTGCAGATCGAGGAAGCGGTTTACGCGCTCTTCAGCTGGACCACGGGCAGCTTCAGCTTCGAGGCGGGACTCCGACCCCAGGTTGAGGAGCAACTCGACCGGATCAACCCGGAGTCGCTGCTGCTCGAGGGCGCCCGCCGGGTGGACGAATGGAGCCTGATCGAGGCCAAGATCCCCAGCTTCGACTTGGTCTTTGCCGTGCTGCTGGGCCAGGTGGAAAGCCACCAGTCCTCCTTCACCGAGGCGCAGCGGCGATTGCTGCCGCTGCTGGACGCAAAGCGCGATGTCCGCCAGCTGATCGATTCATCCGGGCTTTCCGAATTCGAGGCGGCCCAGGCGCTCTATGGATTGGTCACGGCGGGCCTGGCCCACAAGGTCGGCGCCTCTTCGACGGCGGCGCCTTCCCGGGTGTTGGAGGCGCGGATCGAGGAGCACCGCAATCTGGGGGTCGCGTTCTATCGGACCGGTATGCTGGAGGAGGCGCGCCGGGAGTTCCGCCGGGTCGCCGAGCTACGCCCCTCGGAAGGGACCGCGCCGTTCTTCCTCGGGCTGATCGCCGGGCGGGAAGACCGCTGGGATGAGGCCGCCGATCTGTTCCGGCAATCGATCGATCGCAGCGGTCCGCGCCCGGCCTTGTTGCTCAACTTGGCGGTCGCGCTGGAACGCCGCGGCCGGCTCGATCAGGCGGAGACCGTGCTCGCGGAAGCCGCGAGCCGAGCCGGCGCAGACCCGGCCATTCAAACCGGGTGGGGCGTCCTGGCGCTGGAGCGCGCGGAGCCCGTCGTTGCCCGGCAGCGGCTGCTGCGCGCGCGCGAGTTGTATCGAGAGGAGCCTCCGCCCGCGCTCTGGTACTGGGCCGCGACGCGCGCCAGCGCCGAAGCGGACGATCTCGACGCCGCGCTCGATCTCGCGAAGGAGGGGGTGGAGCGCCATCCCGTCCACGCGGTGCTGCGCAACAATCTCGCGGTGCTGCTGGAGGCCACCGGAGCGATGGCCGAAGCCGAGGCCTGCTTGCGCCAGTTGCTGGCTGACGGGACGGCCCTGCCGCAGTCGTTCAAGAATCTGGGCGATCTGTGCTATCGCGCCGGCCGGTACGAAGAGGCCGCATCGCACTACACGCGGTCGGCCGCGCTCGCCCCTGACCTGGGCGACGACCTGTATTTCAAGCTGGGCAATCTGGCCTTCCGCGAGCGCGACGTCGCGCGCGCCAGACAATGCTGGGAGCGCGCCCTCGTGCTCAACCCGGGACACCAGCTTGCGCGGGCCAACCTGGATACGCTGCGAGTCGCCCGATGAGCGGCTCGGCTGATTTCGGGCTCAGTGAGGTGATCCGCCAGCTCAGCGGGCGTGGCGCCGGTGGATTCGAGTGGTACAAGGAGTCCTGTCTCCTGCGCCGCCTCGAGATCCGCATGCGTGCGCGGGGCGTGGGTACCCTGACCGGTTATGCCGGCCTGCTGGCCGGCGATCCGGAAGAAATGGATCGTCTGCTCCGCTCGCTCTCCATTCGCGTCACCGGGTTTTTCCGCAATCCAGACACCTGGCGCCGGCTGGACCAGCTGATCGCGGCGGACCGGCTGGGGTCTTCCGGACGGATCAATGCGTGGAGCATGGGCTGCTCCACGGGTGAGGAGGCCTGGTCGCTCGCGATGCTGCTATTGGCGCACTGTCGGCGCTCCGGTGGTGTGCCGCCCCCGGAGGCGATTCGCGTCTACGGTTCCGACGTGGACGCCGAAGCGCTCGGCCTCGCGGAGGCTGGAGTCTATCCCGCCGCCGCGGCGATGGCGGCGATCCGCGAGGTCCTCCCGGATGACACGGTGGGGACGCTCCAGGAAGTGCGCTTCGAGGTCGCCGAGAGGCTGCGCACCATCCTCAGGTTTCGCAGGGAGGATCTGACGGTGCCGCTGGCGCGACCGGAGCAGCAGGACCTGATTTGTTGCCGGAATGTGCTGATTTTCCTGGGCCGGGAAGGCCAGCGCCGCGTGCTCCAGGCCGCGGTCCAGGCGCTCCGTCCCGGCGGTCTGCTGGTGCTGGGCCGTACCGAATCCTTGATCTCGCTGCCCCAGGCCGACCTGGTGCCCGCCGATATCACCCATCGCGTCTATCGGAAGGCTTCGTGACCGGGCCACGGTTGCACGTCGGTATCGCTGAGCTCGAGGTGGCGCGTGCCCCGGCCCGGCTGCACGCCCTCGCGCTGGGAAGCTGCGTCGCGGTGATCCTGCACGACGAGGTCGCGCAGGTCGGCGGGTTAGCGCACGTGTTGCTGCCCTCGCCGAGCGTCGGGCGGCCCCGCCCCGACCAGCCCGCCCGCTTCGCGTCGAGCGCGGTGGCCGCCCTGTTGGAGGGACTCCTGGCCCTCGGCGCGGAGCGCTCCCGGCTCACCGCACGGCTGGTCGGGGGGGCGAGCATGTTCACGGCCCTGCAGCCTCCGGGCACCATGCAAATGGGTGAGCGCAACGTCACCGCCTCGCGCGAGGCGCTGCACCGCCACGGGCTCCGGTTGATCGGGGAGGTCGTGGGCGGAAACTTTGGCCGTTCGGTGGACTTCGAGATTGCGACCGGGCGCGTGGTGGTGACGTCCTACGAAAAGGGGTCGGTCGAGTTGTGACCGCGCCGGTGCCCGAGGCCCTCGCTGCGGAGCTTCGTGCCGAGCTCCTGGGTATTGCGACGCTCCTGGAGGGAACGCCGGACGGGGCGACGCGCGAAGCCGCCAAACGGCGAATCGTCACCCTCTTCAAACGCGTGGACGCGACCCTTGGCGAGCTCGCCCAGCTCAAAGGGGAGATTCGGGGCCTGGTGGATCGCTACAAGCAGCTCAGCGCCGAAGCCGGCGCCGAGCCGCCGATTCACCGCGATCATCTCGGCGCCTCCACCTTCGTGGAGAAGGGTTGGAGCCTGATCTCGCTGGGCGATCCTGGCGGTGCGATCCAGGCCCTCAACCGCGCCCTGGAACTTTCTCCCGGAGACCCGCAGGCTCAGTCGCTGCTGGGCTGGGCCGAAATGCAGAGCGGCCGGCTCGATGACGCCCTGCTGACCTTTTCCCGCGTGCTGGCCCGCGAGCCCGGCAACGCCCTGGCGCGGGTCAACGTCGGCTACATCTGCTTGAAGAAACGGGTCTTCGGGGAGGCGATCGAGCACCTCTCCCGGGTGATCAAGCTCGACAGCGATCCTAAGGCCAGTCTGTATGCCCACTACTATCTGGGCCTGGTCTATCTGGAGCGGGGCATGTTCGGGGATGCCCAGTCCTTTCTCCGCCAGGCCATCGCCCTGGGGCCCAATCTGATCGAGGCCTACCACGACCTCGGTCGCGCCCAGTGGTGGGCCGGCCAGCGCGACGAGGCACGGGCAACCTGGGCAACCGGGGCGGCAGCCAGCCGATTCGGGCCCTGGTCCAAGGCCTGTCAGGAGCTTCTCGACCGGGTGGCGAGGGGCGAGGAGGTCCCGCGCTCCGCCTCCTCCTAGGTCTCGCCCTGCAGCAGGCCGGGCCGCCGCCCGACCTGCAGTGGGTGCGGCTGGGCGAGGTTCTGGTGATCGCCCGCAAGCCGGAGCTGACTCTCGCGATGGGTCTGGCCGAAGCCGCGGGGGCGCCCCGGGAGTGGTACGGGCTGGGGCGACGGTTACCCGGGCCGATCCGGCTGATCGTAGCCCGCGGCGACGAACGCGTCGCCCGGATCGTGCGCGACGCAGCGCCATCGTGGGGCGCTGGATTCACCTTTCCCGGCTCACGCACCATCCTGGTTCGCGCCGACGCCGGTGACCCCTATCGCATTCTCCGCCACGAGCTGGCGCACCTTGCCCTGCACGACGTGATCCGGGTGCGCGTCCCGCTCTGGTTCGACGAGGGCTACGCCGCGCTCGCGGCGGGTGAGCTCGACCGGCTCGACGCGCTGCGGCTCAATCTCTCGGTGGCGCGGGGCAGAGTCCCCGGCTTTTTCGAGCTCGACCGGGCCCTGCGAGCCAACCAGAGCACGGCGGAGGCCGCCTACGCCCTGGCGGCGTCGGCGGTGTCCTTGTTGGCGCGCCGCCACCCCACCCGCAGCCTGACCCCGCTGCTGCAGCGGCTGAGCGCGGGGGAAGGATTCGACGCGGCGGTCCTGGCGACCACGGGCTCTCCGCTGGGCCGCTTCGAGCTCGAATGGCAGAAGGACGTGCGCAAGCGCTTTGGTATCCTGGGATGGGCGATGGCGGGAGGACTCTGGGTCGTCATGGCGGTGCTGCTGCTGGTGTCCGTCTGGCTCCGGCGCAAGCGGGACCGGCCACGGCGGCGAGCGCTCGACGAGGGGTGGATCGTGGAGGCGGAGCCGGAGTCGCAGCCGCCGCTTGATGAAGCCGGTCCAGGGCCATAGCTTTCAAGGCCTTATGCCGTCCGGCGACGTGAAGCGTGGTGCTCGGCGCGGGCTCCTGGGGCCCCGAAATGTCGTCGTGCTCGCCGCGGCGACGGGGTGCCTTGTGGCGGGCTACCTCGTGCTCCATGCCGGGGCGGCAAGTTTGGCTGCGGTGTTGCTGGTGGTCGGGTACTGCGTGCTCTTCCCCTTGGCTATCGCGCTCTGAGGACCGCCGAATCGGGCCGTCCGTGCGCGGCCAGTGGTGCCACGCGTCCCCCTTGTAAGGGTGCGACCGCCGTGCCGTTCGCCCGGGCGAATAGCTCAGCGGTTCAGAGCGCCTGCCTTACACGCAGGATGTCGGGGGTTCGAATCCCTCTTCGCCCATATCTCGCGCTCAGTTCGGGCGCGAGTCTTCCGCCCCCTGGGGCGGTTTCCGTAGGGAGGTCGTTTGGAATGCGCGTGAATCAGTTGCTTGCTGCCGGCGTATGCGTAGCGTTCGCCGCGGCCCCGCTGTCGGCCCAGTTGCGCTCCAGCCGGCCTCCACCGCAGGCCAACAACCTCCCGCGCCTGATGGTGGCCAATCCGCACAGCTTCTCGGCGCAGGATTCCACCGCGTCGGTTCGCGTGGGGCAGGGCTTGCGAAACCGGATCGGGGGCATTGCGGATCGCTGGTACAAGACGCTGCTCAGGACGCAGATGAACGAGGCGCTGCAACAGTACGCCTATCCGGTCGACGCGGTGCTGCCGCCCATGGTGGCTCGGCAACTGGCCTCGTCGCTCAGCGCCCGGGTGATGGTTATCTCGACCATGCTCAAGGGTGAAGCCGGGCGCTATGTGGTGGAGGCGCGGCTGGCCGGGATGAACGACGACGCGGGCCAGATGGTGCGGCTGACCCAGAATCCGAACGAATCGTACGAAGACTTCGGGTCCCGCGTCGCCGATGCGTTCGCGGCGGCGTTCCGGGCTCTGCCCGACGCCAGGAGTTGCGAGAGCCTTCGCCAGTCGGCCGCGGCCAAGGCGACGGAAGCCGCCCTCAAGGCCATCAAGAATCTGCCGAATTCCGGATTGGCCCACTACTGCCAGGCGCGGATCGCGTCCGACAAGAAGGCGCCGGTGGACAGCGTCATCTCCCACCTCAAGGTCGCGACCCAGGGCGATCCGCTTTCGCTCCCCGCCTGGACGATGCTGGCCGTGCAGTACCAGGCCAAGGGTGACAGCACCGCGACCATCGAGACCTTCAAGCAGCTGCTGCGCGTGGCGCCGACCAACGAGCCGCTGCGCAAGGAAGCCTTCCGCCTGTTCCTCAACTATGGCAGGACGGAGACCGCGGAGAACGTGGCCGACGAGGGCTTGCAGCTCGATCCGGCCAACGCCGACTTGTGGGATCTCAAGAGCAGCGCCTGCCTCTTCCAGGATACTCCGCAGAAAAACAAATGCGCCGTGGAAGCGCTGGAACAGGTCTTCACGCTGGATAGCACCAAGGCCGACACCACGTTCTTCACCAAGATCACCTTCGCGGCATCCCGCCCTGTCCGGCTCGATACGCTCCATATCCCGGGCGATTCCGCGGGCACCCGGCCGGCGCACGATTCCATCGTGGGCGTCCCGGATAACGAGCGCTTCGTGAAATGGTCACGGATGGGCGTGGCGAAGTATCCCAACAATGCCATTCTCGTCGGGCAGCTCGCCCAGGCCTACAGCGTCGCGGGGCCACTCGACAGCGCGGTCGCGGTCACCCGGCGCCTGATGGCCGTGGATTCCTCGGACGTCACGCCGGTGCTGCGCGTCGCCAAAGCTCTCGGCGACGCCAAGCGCGGCAAGGAAGCGCTCGAGTTCACGCCCTACATCGAGCGGCTGGGAAGCCCGGAAGACAAGCAGAACATGGGCTCGATCCTCGCCACCGCCGGCTTCGGCTTCGTACAACCACCGCCCGATTACGTGCTCGCGGCCGACCTGGCCCGGGCCGCGCTCAAGCTGGCGCCGGCCGGCACGCCGACCCTGCGGTTCGCGAACTTCGTCCTCGGGCTCTCGCTCTTCCAGCAGATGCTGGCGCTGGACGATACGGCGGTGAAGGGCAAGTCGTGTCCCGCCGCGCAGCAGATGAAGACGCTGCTGACCGAGGCCGGCCCGGCGCTCGAAGCGGGCCGCTCGATCAACGAAGCATTCATGAAACCGCGCATCGACAGCCTTGACCAGTTCGGCAAGCACATCGATTCGCTGATCAAAGCGTATTGCAAGTGACGGTAGGCGCCCCTACATTCCGGGGCTTCGCAACAGGGGCTGTAGCTCAGCTTGGTTAGAGTGCCGCACTGTCACTGCGGAGGTCGCGGGTTCGAGCCCCGTCAGCCCCGCTCAAGTTGCGGGTTCACCCCGTTCGGTCTCCGGACGGGGTGAAGTTTTTCGTGGCGTGACCTGTGGCAGGTGACCAGTGACCAGGCTGTACCACCAGCCGGTGCTTCTCCCAGCGGTGCTTGAGACGGCCCGGGGTGCGCGCCGCGCAGTCGATGCGACCGTCGGCGACGGCGGCCACGCCGAGGCGCTGCGCGCGGCGGGCGCCGAGCTCCTCGTGATCGACCGCGATCCCGCCGCCATCCGCACTGCCAGCGAGCGACTCGGGGAGCAGGGCGTCAGCTATCTCGAAGCGTCTTATGCGAGCGACGCCGCGCTGACGGCGATCGCCGCCTTCCGACCCGACTTCATCCTGCTCGATCTTGGGGTGTCCTCCCGGCAGCTCGACGACACGGAGCGCGGGTTCACCTTCCGGCCAGGTGCGCCACTGGATATGCGGATGGCGGCCGCGGGTCCGACCGCGGCGGAGCTGCTCAATTCCGCGCCCGCGGAATCCCTGCGGGCCTGGTTTGCGGAGTACGGGGATGAGCGCCGGGCCCGCCGGCTGGCCGCGGAGATCGTGCGGCGGCGAGAGCGAGCGCCTTTCCGGGTGAGCGACGATCTGGTGAATGCAATCCGCGCGGTCCTGGGGCCGCGTTCAGGCCCCGCCGAGTTCGCGCGGCTCTTCCAGGCAATGCGGATCGCGGTGAACGACGAGCTGGCCGGGCTGGCCGTCGCCCTCCCGCGCTTCCTCGCTGCCTTGAAACCGGGCGGAGCCCTTGCGGTAATCAGTTATCATTCCGGAGAGGACCGCCTCGCCAAGCACGCCTTCCACGAATGGAGCCGCTCCTGCATCTGCCCGCCCGCGCAACCCGTTTGCACCTGCCGGGGGCGTTCGCTCGGCCAGGCGATTCCGCGCGGAGGGATCGTTCCCGATGCGGTGGAGCTGGCCGCCAATCCCCGCGCCCGCAGCGCGCGGCTGCGAGTCTTCCATGTCGCGGGTGAAGCTTAAGGGCCGCCACTGGCTGGTACTCTGGCTCCTGCTCTTCTTGAGCGCAGCCGCGGTCGTCGTCACCCGCCAGCGTGCGGCCATCCTGACCGCCCGGCGGCTGGCCGAGCTGCGCGATCGCCGCATCGGGCTGGAGGCCACTCGCGCGGAACTGGTGCGGCGGATTGGCCGCGCCGCGAGCCGCGACGTGCTGGTGCCCCGGATGGAGCGCGCCGGACTGCACCTGCCAAGCGATTCCGAAAACACGCGACTCTCGGTGGACAGCACCCCACCTGACTCGCGGCGGAGCCGTTGATGGCCAAGCCGGTCACCCGGATCGTGGCGCTCCAGGTGGCACTCGCCGCCGGGCTCGTTCTGGTGGTGGCACGGGCGGGCTGGCTCCAGCTGGTGCGCGGAAGCGAGCTGGCGAAGCAGGCCCAGCAGCAGCGAACCGCGCGGCGCGAGCTCGATGCCCGGCGCGGAACCATTTACGATCGCAACCGGATGCCGCTGGTTGTTTCGATGCCGAAGTATCGGGTCCAGCTCGCGCTCAACGAGGTCAAGGACACGGCCAGGCTCATCAGCATCGCCGCCGCCGACCTCCATATCCGCTCCGATTCTCTGGTCCGTTCGTTTCGCCGCGGCACTCCGCGCTATCCCTATTTTTACGGCCCCTTCACCGGCTCGCAGGTGGGCCGGTTGCGCCGGATGCGGGGAGTGCACCTGGAGACGACCTACAGTCGCGCTTATCCGCAAGGGATGCTGGCGGAGCCGATCATCGGCGCGTTGGCGCCGGATGGCCGCCACGGCATGTCGGGACTGGAGCGATCGCTGGATTCGCTGTTGGGAGGAATCCCGGGCCTGACGACGGACCTGCGCGATCCCTCGGGCCGGCAATTCGAATCCCCCGGGCGGCTGGTGCGCGAGCCGGTCGCGGGCAACGACGTGGTGCTCACGCTCGACGCCGAGCTTCAGGCCATCGCCGAATACTCGCTTGCCAAGGCGCTCAGGGAATACAAGGCGGATGGCGGTGACGTCGTCTTCCTGGACCCGCGGAGCGGCGAGATCCTCGCGCTCGCGTCCCTTTCGGGCTCCGGTCAGGCGGCCACCCCGTCGGCGCTGACCAGTCCGTTCGAGCCGGGCTCGACCGCCAAACCCTTTACCGCGGCCGCGCTGCTTACGCTCAGCCGGGTGGGCGAAGCGGAGACGGTGTCCGGGGAGAATGGCACCTGGATCTTCGCGACCTCCGCGCACGCCACCCGCAAGATCGAAGACAGCCATCCTGATCCGGGCGAATTCACCCTCGCGCGCGCCATCCAGAAATCCAGCAACATCGCGATGGCCAAATTCGCCTTCAAATTGCGGAACGAGGAGCAGTACGAAATGCTGCGCGCCTTCGGCTTCGGCGCGCCGACCGGCGTCGAATTTCCCTCGGAGGCAAGCGGTGCGCTGAGTAAGCCCCAGCACTGGCGCTATGGCTACGACGCCCAGAGCATGGCGACCGGCTACAGCTTCATGATCACCCCGCTGCAACTCGCCGCGGCGTACGGTGCGCTTGCCGACGAAGGGCTGCTTCTCGCGCCCACCCTGGTCAAGGAAATCCGCTCGCCCAGCGGGGAGGTCAGCTACCGCCACGAGCCCGAGGTGGTACGCCGGGTGGTGACGGCGGAGGTGGCCACCAAGATCCGGAGCTTTCTGGCGGAAGCCGCGAGTGATTCGGGCACGGGGGGCCGCGCCCAGGTGCGCGGCGGCCTCCTGGGCAAGACCGGCACCGCGCAGATGGTGGAAAAGGGTCGTTACGTGGAGGGCGCCTATCGCGCTTCCTTCGCGGCGATCTATCCCGCAAAGGACCCGCAGCTCGTGGCTGTGGTCACCATCGAGCATCCGCAGGGCGCCTATTACGGCGGGTTGACCGCGGCCCCGATGACGGCGGACATGCTGCGCCAGGCGCTCTCGGCGCGGCGGAGCTCCATCGCGCGGAGCAGCGCTACGGACGAGAGCGTTGCGGCGAGGGCACCCGCGGGACGGACCAGCAGCGAGCCGGAGCTTCCCGCCACGGTCGTTCGGTTGCCGCTCCGCGCCACGGTCGAGCGGCCTCCGGTTCCCGTGCTGGTACCGGACGTGGCGGGGCGCCCGGTGCGCGCCGCCGTCTTCGCGCTGCACCAGCGCGGCCTGCGGGTCCGGGTGGAGGGCAGTGGTCGCGTGGTGCGCAGCCTTCCGGCCGCGGGGGATTCGCTGCCGGCAGGGAAGACCGTGGTGCTTTATGCCAGCATCGAGCCGCGCTCGCCATGAATACCGCGTCCGGCCTGCTCGCGACGCTCCGCCGCGAGGGTCTGCTGCGTTACGCGCCAGAGGCGCTGCCGGACTTTACCGCCCTCACGACCGACAGCCGCAGCGTGGTCCCGGGCGGACTCTTCGTCGCGGTCCGCGGGACGCAGGCGGATGGACACCGCTTCGTGGCGGCCGCGCTCGAGCGGGGTGCCGCCGCGGTCGTGGTGGAGAACCGCGTCGACGCCGCCACTCCGCAGATCGTGGTGCGCGATGGACGGCTCGCGGCCATCGCCTTGGCGCGCGCGTGGTTCGACGACCCCGCGGCGGAGCTGCAGCTCATCGGCATTACCGGCACCAACGGCAAGACGACCACCACCGGACTCACCTGCCACCTGCTCAATCGAGGTGGTGCTGCCGGCTCGATCGGCACGCTGGGGGCGTTCGACGGATCCGGCGGCAGTGTTGCCTCGGCCGCGGGCTCGCTCACCACGCCGGGGCCGGTCGACCTCCAAGCGACGTTTGCCGGCCTGCGCGATCGCGGAGTCCGGACGGTGGCGATGGAGACTTCCTCGCACAGCCTCGACCAGGGACGGCTGGACGGCCTGGTCTTTGCCGGGGCGGTGTTCACCAACCTCACGCTCGATCACCTGGATTATCACCTGACGATGGAGCACTACCGCGCCGCGAAGCTCAAGCTGCTCGGGCTGCTCGGCCCAGACGCCGTGGTGGCGGTGAACGCCGACGACCCCGCCTGGGCGGCCATTCCCCGCAGCAGCGGCACGGTGAGCTTCGGGTTCTCGGCCGGGGCCGATCTGCGCGCGGTGCAGCCGGCGCTCGGCGCGAGCGGGAGCCGCTTTCGGGTCGAAGGGCGGTTCGGCGTCCGCGAGGTCGCGCTTCCGCTCCCGGGCGAGTTCAACATCGCCAACGCGCTCGGCGCGGCAGCCGTGGCGCTCGGGCTGGGCCAGCACCTCGACGACGTCGTGGAACGCCTCGCGGCGGCCCCGCAGGTCTCCGGACGGATGGAGCGGATCGCCTCGTCGCCCTTCACCGTGCTGCGCGACTACGCCCATACTCCCGACGCCCTGGAGCGCGCCTTGGGCGCGCTGCGCCCGCTGACCTCCGGGCGGCTGATCGTGCTCTTCGGCTGCGGCGGCGACCGCGACCGGGCCAAGCGGCCCATCATGGGACGCCTTGCGGGTGCGCGCGCGGACTTTACGGTGGTTACCTCGGATAACCCGCGCACCGAGAATCCCGAGACGATCATCGACGAGATCATGACCGGTCTCCCGCCGGCCGCTCCCCACGTCCGGCTGGCCGACCGGCGCGAAGCGATCCGGACCGCGCTCGAAACGGCGCAACCCGGAGACACCGTATTGCTGGCCGGCAAGGGCCATGAGACGTATCAGGTGATCGGAACCGAGAAACTGCCGTTCGATGAGCGGGAAATCGTGAGGGAGCTGCTGGGTCGGAGTAGTCAGTGATGCAGTGGACTGATTCGCTGCTGCGGCGCGTGCTTGCCCTCCCGGCCACTGCCACTGCGACCGCCCCGGCCTACACCTCCGTCTCCACCGATACTCGCCACCTGCCACCCGGCTCCTTGTTCGTCGCTCTCCAGGGCGAGCACTTCGATGCCCACGCCTTTCTTGCTGCCGCGGTGGAGGCCGGCGCGCGAGGCGCCGTGGTCCGGAGCGGCACGCCGGACCTCCCCGGTCTCACCCTCTACCGGGTGCCGGATACGCTGCGCGCGCTGGGGGAGCTGGCCCACGCCCGCCGGAAGACGGTGCCGGGACCGGTGGTGGCGATCACCGGAACCAATGGGAAGACCTCCACCAAGGAGATGCTCGCGGCGGTGCTGCGGACCCGGTATCGCACCCACGCGACCCGCGACAACCTGAACAATCTGGTCGGAGTTCCGCTCACGATTCTCGAGGCGCCGGACGACACCGAGGCCATGGTGCTGGAAGCGGGCGCCAACCTGCCGGGAGAAATGACGCGCCATCGCGAGGTGATCGCCCCCAGCATCGCGGTGATCACCAATGCCGCCGCCGGACACCTGGAGGGGTTCGGGAGCGGAGAGCAGGTGCTTCGCGAGAAGCTTTCGCTCAGCGACGGAGCGCCGCTGGCCGTCGTGGGCACCGACCCGCCGGCCCTGGCCGAGCTTGCCCGACAGCGCGCGCGCAAGGTGCTCTCCGCGGGTCTGGCGGGGGCGGACCGGACTCCCGCCAAAGTAGAGTTGACTCCGGATGGAAGGCCCCGCGTCACTATCGGTCAGCAGAGCTTCCTGCTGGACGCGCGAGGCAGGCATCAAGCAGCCAATGCGATGCTGGCGTGGACGGTGGCGGAAGCGCTCGGCCTCGACGCGGCGAGCGTTGCGCGCAGTCTTGAGGCGCTGCTGCTGCCCGGAGGACGCGGCGAGCTGCAGCAGTACGGCGACCTCACGGTCCTGAACGACGCCTACAACGCCAACCCCGCCTCCTTTCGGGCCGCGATCGAGCTGGCCCGCGCGCTGCGCGGCAAGCGGCGGCTGGTCTTCGTCGCGGGAACCATGCGGGAGCTGGGCGAGAGCTCCGCCGCGCACCACGGCGAGATCGCCGCGCTCCTGCTGGGGCTGCATCCCGAGCTGCTGGCGGCGGTGGGCGAGTTCGTCCCGGCCCTGGAAGCGCATCGTGGCAGCCTCGGCGATCGGCTGCTGACCGCCCCGGATGCCGCCGCGCTCGCGCCGCTCCTCGCCGAGCGGCTGCACGGAGACGAATTCATCGTCCTGAAGGGAAGCAGGGGCGTTGCATTGGAACGTTTGCTCCCTGATCTTGTGGCGCGCGCCTCCTCCACGACCTGAGGCCCGATGCTGTACCACTTGCTGGCTCCCCTCGGGCGGGATCACATCCTCTTCAACCTTTTCACGTACATCAGCTTTCGCGCCGCCGGCGCGATGCTGACGGCGCTGCTGCTCGCGTTCGTGGTGGGACCGCCGGTCATCGCGCGGCTGCGCGCAAAGAAAATCGGTCAGGTCATCCGCGCGGAGACGCTGGCGAGTCACCAGGGCAAGCGGGGAACGCCCACGATGGGCGGCCTGATCATTCTGCTCGCGACCATCATCCCCACGCTGCTCTGGGCTCCGCTGACCAATCGCTTCGTGGTGGTGGCGATCCTGGCGACGCTCTGGACCGGAGGGATCGGCTTTCTGGACGATTATCTCAAGATCGTGGAGGGCAAATCGCGCGGGCTGGTGGCCAAGTGGAAGCTGGCCGCGCAGTGCATGTTCGGACTGGCGCTCGGCATCTATCTGCTCAACTGGCCGGTCGTCACGCCCACGACGTTGCCGGCCACCGCCACGACCTTGCCGTTCTTCAAGAACACGTTCGTGCAGTTCGCGCCCGTGCTTTACGTGCTGTTCGTCACCTTCGTGGTGACCGGAAGCAGCAACGCGGTCAACATGGCGGATGGACTGGATGGCCTGGCCACGGGTCTCACCGCCATCGCCGCGGCCGCGTTCGCGTTCTTTGCCTACGTGCTTGGCCGGGTCGATGCGACGAGTTACCTGCAATTCTATTACCTGCCCGGCGCGGGGGAGCTCACGGTGTTCTGCGCCGCGCTGATGGGGGGCGCCCTGGGCTTTCTCTGGTTCAACGCGCACCCGGCGCAGGTCATCATGGGTGATACGGGGAGCCTCTCGATCGGCGGTGCGCTGGGTACCGTGAGCATCCTCCTCAAGGCCGAGTTCCTCCTCGTAATCATCGGCGGCGTATTCGTGGCCGAGCAGGTTTCCGTGATCCTGCAGGTGGGCACCTACAAGTGGTACAAGCGGACTCGCGGCCGGGAATACGCCGATGCCCATCGGGTGTTCCGGATGGCCCCGCTGCATCACCACTTCGAGAAGAAGGGGTGGGCGGAGACGACCGTCGTCACCCGGTTCTATATCCTCGGGATTCTCTGCGCACTGCTCGCGCTCGCGACGCTCAAGCTCCGGTGAGCGGCGGCGAGATCGCGGTGATCGGGCTGGGCCGGAGCGGAGTGGCCGCGACCCGACTGCTGCGCCAGGCCGCGGCCCCGGTCTACGCCTCCGATGCGGGTCGCTCGCCGGCGCTCACGGCGTCCGCCGCGGCGCTTCGCGCGCTCGGAGCGACCGTGGAGCTGGGCGGGCACGACCTCGCCCGCATCGAGCGGGCGGCCTTGTGCGTGGTGTCGCCCGGGGTCCCGCCGGATGCACCGCCCATCGCGGCGGCGCGCGGGGCACACGTCCCGATCCGAGCCGAGGCGGAGCTCGGCCTGATGGCGATGCCGGGCGTGCGCTACATCGCGATCACCGGGACCAACGGGAAGAGTACGACCACCGCGCTGGTGGCTCACCTGCTGGGGCGGGTCGGCCATCGTGCCCTGGCGGCCGGAAACCTGGGTACCCCGCTTTCGGAGGTCGCGCTCGAGCCGGTCAAACCCGAATGGCTGGCGGTGGAGCTGTCTTCCTTCCAGCTGCACGACATGAAGGAGCTGCGCCCGGCGGTTGGTGTGCTCACCAATCTCGCGCCCGACCACCTGGACCGATACGCGACACTGGCCGACTACTATGCCGACAAGCGACGGCTGTTCCAGCACGCCGGGCCCGAGTCGCTCTGGGTGGCCAATGCGGATGATCCGGCCTCCCGCGCCATGCTGATTGGGGTGGCCGGCCGGCAGCTGCACTTCTCGGTGGCCGGCCGGGCCGACGGCTGGTACGACCGGACCGCGGACCTGTTGCGGATCGGCGAGTCGCCGCTGCTGCCGCGCGCGGAGCTGATGTTGCTCGGCGATCACAACGTCGCGAATGCGCTCGCCGCCGTGCTCGCGGTGCACGCGACGGGCGCCGATCTGGCCGACCTGGGCGACGGGGTGCGCAGCTTTGCGGCGCTGCCCCACCGGATGGAGCCGGTCGCGGAGGTCGACGGGGTGCTCTGGATCAACGATTCAAAGGCCACCAACATCGCGTCGACCGAGGTGGCGGTCGTTGCGCTAGCGCGGCCGTTTGTGCTGCTGCTCGGCGGACGCCACAAGGGTGAGCCTTACACCAGGCTGGGTGCCCTGCTACGCGGGCGCTGCCGCGCGGTGATCGCCTACGGTGAGGCGCGGCCGATCGTGATTCGGGAGCTCGCCGGCGCCGGGGTTCCGCTGATCGAAGCGGGGAGCTTCGACGAGGTCATGGCGCGCGCCCGCCAGCTCGCCACGCCGGGCGACGCGGTGCTGCTCTCTCCGGCCTGCTCGAGCTACGACATGTTCCACAACTATGAGGAGCGGGGCACGCGCTTCCGCGAGATCGTCCAGTCATGGTGAATCCGCCCGCCAGCATGCGCTCTCACGAGCTGCGCTGGGAAACCCGGCTGCTTGCCGTGGTCAGCGCCGTGCTCACCGTTTTTGGGATCGCGAGCCTGTACGCCGCAGGAGCGATGGAGCGAGACGCCTGGGGACTCTTCACCAAGCAGATGGTCGGTGCGATCGGCGGCACTATCGCGATGGTGATCGTGTCCCGGGTGGACTACCACCGCTGGCAGAAGCTCGCCTGGCCGCTGCTGTTCGGGGCGGCCGCGCTGCTCCTCATTCCGTTGCTGCCCTTCACCCGCGGGATCAGCCAGCCGGTTAACGGTGCCCGCCGCTGGATTACGCTCGGGCCGCTCAACCTGCAGCCCTCGGAGGTTGCCCGCTTCGTCATCGCGGTGTGGACCGCGATGCTCGCCGCCAAGAAGGGCGAGCTGGTGCGCGGTTTCAAGAAGGGAGTCGCCCCGTTCCTGGTGGTGCTTGGCGCGGTGTCGCTGCTGATCCTGCTGGAGCCCAACCTTTCGATGGCTGTGCTGGTGGCCCTGATCGGGGGCGTCGTTGTGTTCACCGCAGGCGCCAAGATCGGACACTTCCTCTTGCTCGGGGTCGCCGGTGTATTCGGCGCGGTCTCCATGATCTGGGCCGAGCCGTACCGGCTCACCCGGTTGCGCTGCTTCCTCGAGCCCTGCGCGGAGGGCAGCTTCCAGCTCAACCAGGCGCTGCTTGGCTTCGGTTCCGGCGGCCCCCTCGGCGTGGGCTTCGGGCACGGGCAGCTCAAACTCCATTATTTGCCCTACGCCTACTCCGACTTTCTCTTCAGCACCATCGGGGAAGAATGGGGCTTCCTGGGTGTCGTCGTCGTTGTGAGTCTGTTCGGCGTCTTCTGCTGGCTGGGATTCCGGATTGCCAAGACGGCAGCCGACGCGTTCGGCCAATACCTCGCGACCGGCCTCACCGCCACGGTGGCGCTCGCCGCGCTGCTGCACATGTCGGTTACCCTTGGCCTGATGCCGACCACGGGGCTCGCTTTTCCCTTCATGTCGTACGGCCGCTCCGGACTGGTCATCGCCCTCGTGTCGGTGGGCGTGCTGATCAACATCGGGAGGTCGCGAGGGAAGCCGGTACCGCGTGACCGGTGACCGGTCACCGGTAACTGTCCTGATCGCCGGAGGCGGTACCGGCGGCCATCTGATGCCGGCCCTGGCCATCGCCGCCGCGCTGCGGCGCGCACATCCCGAATGGCGAATCCTATTGGTGGGCGCCGAGCGGGGCATCGAAGCAAGACTGCTCCCCTCCCGCGACTTTCCCTATCAGCTCCTCCCGGCCGAGCCGATCTACCGCAGGCAATGGTGGAAGAACCTTCGCTGGCCGCTGTTAGCGCTCCGGCTGCGGCGCGAAGTGGACCGCCTGCTCGAGCGGGAGCAGCCCGCCGTGGTCGTCGGTACCGGTGGGTATGCGTCCGGCCCGGTGATTTGGCGAGCGGCGCGGCGGGGCATTCCCACCACCATGCTGGAGCTGAACGCTTTCCCTGGTCTGGCCGTGCGCTGGCTGGCGCGGACGGTTCGAGAGGTCTGGCTAGGCTCCCCCGAGGCGCGGCACCACCTCCGGCCCGGATCCCGCACCGAGATCGTGGACACTGGGGCGCCCATTGCTCCCCCGGAGCCAGCGCGGCGCCCGGAAGCGCTGCGGCGCTTCGGACTCGACCCAACCCGGCCCGTCTTCCTAGTGACAGGGGGAAGCCAGGGTGCCCTGGCGCTCAACCAGGTCGTTGCGGAATGGATCGAATCCGGTGGCGCCGGTGGGGTGCAGATTCTCTGGGCCACCGGGAGCGCCACATTCGGCCGTTTCGAGGGCTTGCACCGGCCGCCGGCCGTTCAGGTGTACGACTTCCTCGATCCCATTGGTCCCGCCTATGCAGTGGCCACTCTTGCGCTGGCCCGGGCGGGGATGATGACGCTTTCCGAGCTGTGCGCCTGGGGCATTCCCGCAATCCTGGTACCGCTACCCACCGCCGCCGCGGACCATCAGACCCCCAATGCGCGGGCCATGGAGCAGGCGGGAGCAGGGGTTTTCGTACCGCAGTCCGAGCTGACCGTAGCCCGGCTCGCGGAGCTGGTCGGCTCGCTGCTGGCTCCTGTCGAGCGCCTGGCCGCAATGCGAGAGGCGGCCCTGGCCCGGGCGCGTCCCGACGCGCTGGGTCGCATCGTGGCTCGTATCGGGGTTCTTTCGGGGTAGGGTGGCTCTTTTCCAAGTTACGGTGGGGTTGTAGATTAGGTCATTGGCCATGAACCTCTTTCTCCCCTCGGGTCCGCGGCCGCTGCACTTCGTCGGAATCGGGGGGGCCGGGATGAGCGCGCTGGCCTTGATCGCGCTGCGCAAGGGGCTCCCGGTCAGCGGGTCCGACGTGGACACCTCAGGCTGTGGCGATCTGCTCGCGGCTGGAGCGCAGGTCTTCTCGGGACACTCCGCCGAACAGGTGGGCAATGCGCGCGCGGTGGTGGTGAGCGCCGCGATCCCGCCCGACCACGTGGAAGTCCTGGCCGCGGCGGTAAAGGGCATCCCGGTCGTTCCTCGCAAGGAAGCGCTGGCCGGCCTGATCGGCAGCGCGCGCTGCGTCGGCATCGCGGGAACGCACGGGAAGACGACCACCACCGCGATGACCACCGAGGCGGTCGCGGCGGCGGGGTTCGCGGTCACCGGCATCGCGGGCGGGCGAGTCGACGCGTGGGGTGGCAACGCCAGGATCGGCGGCGATGAGCTCTACGTCGTCGAAGCCGACGAATACGACCAAGCATTTCTTTCGCTGCATCCTGCCATCGCGGTGGTAAACAACATCGAGGCCGACCATCTCGAGTGCTACGGCTCTCTTGAGGCGCTGGAGGACGCGTTCGTGACGTTTGCGAGCCGCGCGGAGCGCACTCTCGTGGGGAACGACTCCGCCGGAGCGGATCGCGTCGCGGCTCGGCTGGTGGCGGCGCGGGTGTGGCGCTTCGGACCCGGCGCCGCCGAGCTTCGGCTCGACGCCATCGAAACCGCGACGTCGCGGACTCGCGCGGTGCTGACCCTTCCGGGGCGCGGTAGCGTCGCCCTCGAGGTGCAAATCCCCGGCGTGCACAATCTGCGCAATGCCACCGCGGCCCTTGGCGTCGTGGTGGCGCTGGGCGGAGATCCCGCCCCGGCGCTCGCCGCGCTCGCGGCCTTTCGTGGCGTGGGACGCCGCTTCGATCGGCTGGGAGAGTTCGCGGGCATCGCGATCGTGGATGATTACGCCCATCACCCCACCGAGCTGCGCGCCACGCTGGCCGCGGCCCGCCAGGCCTTTCCCGGTCGGCGGCTGGTCGCCGTGTTTCAGCCCCACCTGTTCTCCCGCACCGCGTCGCACTCCGATGCCATGGGCGAGGCGCTGGCGGCCGCGGATCTCGCGGTGGTGACCGACGTCTATGCCGCTCGTGAGCAGCCGATTCCCGGGGTCACCGGGCAGCTCGTGGCCGACGCGGCGCGCCGCCGGGCCGCCGAGATCGTTTACGAGCCCTCGCGCGCGATGCTGGGCTCGCGGGTGGCCGGCCTGATCCGGCGGGGGGACGTGCTGCTCACCCTCGGCGCGGGCGACATCACCCAGCTCGGGCGCGAAGTGCGCTTGCTCCTGGGGGCGGCGTGAAGCGCCGGCTGCTGCTGACGGCCTCGGTCCTGGTGCTCCTCGTCGCCGGCACCGCGGGGATGGGCGCGCTGCTCAAGCGGCTCTCGTTTTTCTCGGTGCGGCGGGTGGAGCTGGTCGGGGCGCGCTATCTGAGCGTCAGCGAAGTAACCCGGGCGCTGCGCCTTCGTCCCGGCGCGAGCGTGTTCGACGCGACCGCGCCGCTGGCCCGCCGCGCCGCGGCACTGGCCGGGGTGCTGGAGGCCCGGGTCGTCCGCCGGCTTCCGGGTACGCTGCGCGTCGTGCTGCGGGAGGCCGAGCCGATCGCGCTGGTGGAACGCGGGGGGCGGCTGGTGCCGCTCGATGCCGCCGGGCGGGTGCTGCCGTTCGATCCCACGCGCTCGCCGGCGGATCTCCCCTTGGCCGACGCGGATTCCGGCGTCGCCGGCCTGCTGGCGCGGGTGCGGGAGAGTGACCCTGAGCTGTTTGCCCGGGTGCAGCGCGGCGCGCGCTTCCGGCAGGACGTCGCGCTCGATCTCGACGCGGGGCGCATCCTGTTCCGCTCCGGCGCGTCCAGCGACGAGATTCGAGATCTCTCGCTGGTCGCCGATGTCCTGGCCCGGCAGGGACAGTCCTGGAAAGAGCTCGACGCCCGCTTTCCCCCGCGGGTCATCGTCCGCAAGAGCGGCGCGTGAGCGAAAAGCCCCAGCACCTCGTCGCCGCCCTCGATCTGGGCTCGACCAAGGTCGTCGGGCTCATCGGGGAAGTCCTCGGCGAGGCGCGCGACCCGCGGGTGCGGGTGCTGGGCGTCGCCACCGAGCGCACGGGAGGCATCCGGCGCGGGGTGGTTCGTGACATCGAGGAGACCACCCGCGCCATCAGCAAGGTGATGCACGATGCCCAGGTCATGGCCGGGGTCGAGGTGGGCACCGTCTACTGCGGCGTCGCCGGGGAGCACATCGCGGCGCGCAGCTCGCACGGGGTGGTTTCGGTCACCGGCAGCGAGATCCGCACCGGCGACGTCGCCCGGGTCAACGACGTGGCCAGCAATGTGAGCTTTGGCCGCGATCACGAGATGCTGCACGCCATCCCCCAGGACTACCTGATCGACCAGCAAGAAGGCATCACCGAGCCGATCGGGATGACCGGCTCCCGACTCGAGGCCGAGGTGTACGTGGTGACCGTGCTCTCGAGCGCGATTCAGAACCTGCGCAAGTGCGTCGAGAAGGCCGGGTTCAGCATCGGTGAGTTCGTGCTCGAGCCCCTGGCCGCGTCGCTGGCCGTGCTGACACCGGACGAGCGCGAGCTGGGCTGCGCCATCGTGGAGCTGGGCGGCGGCTCGACCAACGTATCGATTTTCCAGGCCGGCAAGATCCGCCACACCGCGAGCTCGGTGTTCGCGGGTGGGCACGTGAGCAACGACATCGTGCATGGCCTCCAGGTCACCCAGCAGGAAGCCGAGCGGCTCAAGGAGCGCTTCGGGGTCGCCTATGAGCCGTTGGCGGGAGACCACGACCTGTTCCAGCTTCCCAGCACGCCGGGGCAGGGCAATCGCACCGCGCATCGCCGGGTGCTCGCCCACATCATGCACATGCGGCTGCAGGAAGTCCTCGAGCTGGCGCTCGATGAGATCTCGCGCACCGGATATCGGCAGCGGCTGCCCGCCGGCATCATCCTGACCGGTGGCGGAGCCCAGGCTCCCGGTATCGTGGAGCTCGCGCGCGAGGTGTGTGCCCTGCCGGTGCGGGTCGGCGCCCCGGGCGAAGGACTCTCCGGGCTGGTGGACAGCGTGGACTCGCCGCGGATGGCGGTGCCCGCGGGCCTGTTGCTGTATGGCGCGAAGGAAGTGATGGCGAGCGGGGGCTTTGCCGCCGGCAGGCGCTCCCCGGCCGTTGAAAAGGTGTTCGGTCCGGTCAAACGATGGCTCCAGGACTTCTTCTGAGATCGCGAGGGCTGGTCCAATGATCTTCGAACTCGACGAGAGCGTCGCGCAGCACGCCCGCATGAAGGTCATCGGCATCGGGGGCGGCGGCAGCAACGCCGTCAACCGCATGATCGAGGAGCGGCTGGTCGGGGTGGAATTCATCTCCGTCAATACCGACGCGCAGGCGCTCTCGAAATCCAAATCCGACATGAAGGTGCAGATTGGCAAGAAACTCACCCGCGGGCTCGGTGCCGGCGCGCGGCCGGAGATCGGCCGCCAGGCCATCGAGGAGAACCGCGACGAGGTGCTCGCCGCGATGCAGGGAGCGGACCTCGTGTTCGTGACCTGCGGCATGGGAGGCGGTACCGGAACGGGGGCCGCGCCGCTCATCGCACAGATGGCGCGCGACATCGGGGCCCTGACCGTCGGCATCGTGACCAAGCCCTTCCTGTTCGAGGGGCAGAGGCGCATGAAGCAGGCGGAGACCGGCATCATGGAAATGCGCCACAGCGTCGACACCATGATCGTGGTGCCCAACGAGCGGCTCATGGCGGTGGTCGGCAAGGGATTCAAGTTCGAGGATGCGCTCAAGAAAGCCGACGAGGTGCTGCTCAACGCGACCCAGGGCATCGCCGACCTGATCACCCGCACTGGACTCATCAACGTGGATTTCGCCGACGTGCGCACCGTGATGCAGAACGGCGGCTCGGCGCTGATGGGCACCGGGATCGGCAAGGGAGAGAACCGCGCCCTCGAGGCGGCCCAGCAGGCCATCTCGAGCCCGCTGCTGGACAACATCTCCATCGCCGGGGCGACGGGCGTGCTGATCAACATCTCCAGCAGCGACATCACCATGGGTGAGGTGACCCAGATCAGCGAGATCATCCACGATGCGGCGGGCGACCAGGCGGAGATCATCTTCGGCTCCTGCACCGACGGCACGCTCGGGGGCGAGATCCGCGTCACCGTCATCGCCACCGGATTCGACCGCGCCATCACCGGCGAACACACCCCCTCTCGCGCGCCGGGGGTGCTGCAGTTCCCCGAGAAGAAGCGGGCGGTGGCGGGCGGCGGCCCCGTGGGCGGGGGTATCGGCGGGAGTCAGGGCGCGGTAGCTTCGAGTCCTCGTACCGTCACCCCGCGTAACTCGGCCTCCCCGAGGAGCGCCACCGCGCTGCCGGAGGTGTCGGACATGGAGATCCCGACTTTCATCCGGCGGCAAATGGATTGATGCGGCGGGTTCGTCTCTTCCTGGCTCTCGGTGTCCTTGCGGCCGCCGCGCTGTTCGCGCTGAGCGGCCGCTGGCCTTGGCGGCGCCTCGAAGCGGTCGTTCCGCCGGTGCAAGCAGTCATTCCCTTTCGAGAACACAGCGACACCCTGCGCTCCGGCGAAAGTCTCACCGACCTGCTCGGTCGTCAGGGGCTCGGCGGTTACGATCTGGCGCGGATCCTCGAGCGCGCGGGCCTCGACCCGCGCCGGCTACGCAGCGGCCTGGTGGTGCAATTCCGCCGCCGTGGCGAGGACTCCGGCCCGAGCGAGATCAGCATCCGAACCGGTGCCGGGGAACGGGTCGCCGCGCGGCTGCTGAGCGGCGCCTGGAGTGCCGAGCGGCGCCCGGTGGCCTGGCGCACCGAGGTGGTCCGGATCGAGGGCCCGATCGACAATTCCCTCTATGAAGCGCTGGATGCGCGGATTCCGGACGACTTGTTCGACGCCGAGAGCCGGATCCGGCTCGCCTGGGACCTGGCCGACGTCTACGCCTGGTCGCTCGACTTCAACCGTGACATTCAGCCGGGCGACCGCTTCACGGTGCTGGTCGAGCGGGAAATCTCGGAGGAGGGCGAGGTGCGGAGCGGCGCGATTCTCGCCGCCGACCTGCTGGCCTCGGGAAAGCACCTCAACGCTTTCCGCTTCGTGGCCCCCGAAGGGCCGACCGGCTTCTATGATGCCGAAGGGAACTCGTTGCGGCGGGCATTCCTGCGCGCTCCGCTCGAGTTCCGTCGCATCGCTTCGAGCTTCAGCCGCTCGCGCCTCCATCCGATCCTCGGCATCTGGCGCCGGCACGAGGGCACCGACTATGCCGCCGCGCGAGGCACGCCGGTGCTCGCCGCCGGCGACGGGGTGGTGCTTCACGCCGGCTGGGACGGCGGCTACGGCAACCTGGTCGAGCTCCGGCACCTGAACGGCATCACCACCCGCTACGGGCACCTGAGCAAGTTTGCCCGCGGGGTTCGTCCCGACGCCCGGGTGCGGCAGGGCGACGTGGTGGGCTACGTCGGCTCCAGCGGCCTGGCCAGCGGTCCCCATCTGCACTATGAGTTCCGGGTAAACGGCGTCGCGCGCGATTCCCGCAGGGTCGAGCTGGGCCGTGGCGAAGCCCTGGCGCCGGCCCTCCGCGAGCTGTTCGCGCAGCAGCGTGGGCGGCTGACGCAGGCGCTGGCGGGAGCGCTGCAGGGTGGTGGACTGCGGGCGGAGTGAAGTGAGTCGTTCTACCGACCTATAATTCCCCCCAATGGCCGCCATCGTCGCTCTTCTCGTCGCTGTCGCGGCGCTGTTCTCCTATCGATTTCTCGAAGCCTGGAACCGCCGGACCTGGCTCCCGGCCGCGCTCCGCGCCACGGGGTGGGGGACTCTCACGCTGCTGCTCCTCAACGCCTCCTGTCCCACGGTCCGACCGTCCGCCCGTGCGACCGTCTTGCTCGACGCCTCCCTCAGCATGCAGGCCGCCGGCGGGCGCTGGAGCGAGGCGGTGGTCCTGGCCCGTCGCTCAGGAGAGGTGCGGCTGGTCGGTCCTCCGCCGGGCGATACGACTCCCTCGGCGGGGCGCTCACGGCTCGCGGCCGCGGTTGCCGCCGCCCGGGGCACGGGGAGGCCGGTGCTGGTGGTGACCGACGGAGAGGTCGAGGACGCGGACGAGTTGTCAACCGAATCGCTGCAAGGGCCGGAGATCCGGGTCTTGCCGAGACGCGTGGTGAATGACGTGGCCCTGACGCGGGTCGAAGCAACCACGCGACTCACGCCTTCCGACAGTCTCAGGATCGAGATCGAGGCGAGCGGCTCGCCCGCCACCGCGGCAAAGCGGCTCGAGCTCGAGGTGCGCGAAGGCAACCGGGTCTGGCTGCGCGGCAACCTTCAGCTCGACGCCGGCGCGCGGGCCCGGACGATACTGTATGGCCCGCTCCCGCCCGTCGCTCCCGGAGCGCACGTACTGACGGTCGCGCTCCGCAATGCCGCCGATTCCGAGCCGCGCGACGACGCGCGCCTTCTGGTCGTGACGGTCATTCCGACCCCTGGCATCGTGCTGCTGGCGAGCCCGCCCACTTGGGAAAGCCGGTTCCTGCTCGAAACCCTTCGCGCCACCGCCGCACTGCCGGTGCGCGGCTATCTCGAAGCCGAGCGCGGGGTCTGGCGCCGGGCCGGCGACCTTCACCCCGTCGCCTCGAGCGAAGTGAGCGAGGCCGCGCGCCGGGCCGATCTGCTGGTGACCTTCGGCACGGGGATCGAGGCAGCCCGGAGCGCGCGGGCGCGCGGCCGCTGGAGCTGGCCCGGCGCCGCGCGCCTCGGGATCGCGGGCGACTGGTACGTCTCGGCGCCTTCGGCTTCTCCAGTGAGCGGGGCCTTCAGCGGCCTGGCGCTCGATTCCTTTCCGCCGGGGACAGCGGTGGCGGACCTGACGGTGGCGCCGGGCGACTGGATCGGCCTCACCGCGCAATCCAGTCGGCGCGGCACCGTGCGGCCGGTGCTGCTCGGCAGGGACTCGGCCCGGGTGCGCCGGATGGTCACCGGCATCGACGGACTCTGGCGTTGGACGTTTCGGGGCGGGAGCAGCGAGCAGGGCTATCGCTCGCTGGTCGCCTCGGCGACGTCGTGGCTGCTGGGGGGAGCCGATTCGCTGACCGGAAAGGCCCGCTTGCAGCGCGAGGTGGTGCAACGTGGCCGCCCGGCGGTATTCGACTGGAACGGCGGCGGTCGGCCCGAAGCGATTCCCGTCGAGTGGATCGGTGGAACCGGTCCTCGCAAAGACACGCTGGTTTTCGACGGGGCGGGGAAGGCCGAAGTGCTGCTGTCTCCCGGTGTATGGCGTTACCGGCTGGGCGGAGGTGGTGAGGGCACGCTGGCCGTGGAAGAATACTCGGATGAATGGCTCCCCAGCCGCGCCACGCTGGCGGAGCGGCCGGGTGCCGCGAATCTGAGCGGAGCCCGCTTTCCCCTGCGAAGTTGGGTCTGGCTCTTTGGGCTGGCCGTCGCCGCGTTCGCGGGGGAATGGTTTGCCCGGCGGCGGATGGGCTTGCGATGAGCAGGGCCGATCGCGTCACTGAACGGAAGCGGCTCGGGCTCTGGGCGCGGCTCAAGCGCGTCGCCCTTACCGACGTGGGCGCCCTCGCGCGGGGCTTCAAGGCGGCCGATGTCGAGGCCATGGAACGGCTGCTGCTCGAGTCTGATTTCGGCATCTCCGCGACGACGGATCTGGTGGAGCTGCTGGAAGAGGGCGTGCGGCGCGGGCGGTTGAAGACGGAGGAGGATTTGCGGGGCGCGCTCGCGGCACGCATCGCCGAGCTGCTCGCGAGCCCGGGCGATCCGGGGCAAATCGCCCGGGCGGCCTCGGGACCCACGGTGATCCTGTTGGTCGGAGTCAACGGGGTGGGGAAGACCACCACCATCGCGAAGCTGGCGCGCCGGCTCACCGCCCAGGGCGACAACGTTCTGCTCGCCGCGGCGGACACCTATCGCGCCGGCGCGGTCGCCCAGCTCGAGATCTGGGCGCAGCGGCTCGGACTTCCCTGCATTTCCGGAGCTGCGGGAGGCGATCCCGCGGCGGTTGCGTTCGACGCCGTCACCGCCGCGGAGTCTCGCGGGGCAACCGTGGTGATCGTGGACACCGCCGGACGGCTGCACACTCAGGAAGGTCTGATGGAAGAGCTGCGCAAAGTGGTGCGGGTGATCGGCCGCAAAGCGCCCGGCGCTCCTCACGAAACACTGTTGGTGCTCGATGGCACCGTGGGGCAGAACGCCGTACAGCAGGGGAAGCTGTTCACCGCGGCGGTGCGCCCCACCGGCCTGATCGTGACCAAGCTCGACGGGACGGCGCGGGGTGGGGCCGTGGTCGCGCTCCGCCGCGAGCTCGCGCTGCCGATTCGCTTCCTTGGTACCGGTGAGGACGCGGAGGACCTCGACGTCTTCGACGCCAAGGCCTTCGCGGAGGATCTGGTCGGTCCTGACTCCTAGTTTGCCACCCCTCCACCTCGACACCCCGGTCAAATTCCTCAAGGGCATCGGCGAGCGCCGGGCCGAGGCGCTGGAGCGCCTTGGCATCTGCACCGCGCAGGACCTGCTCTGGCATCTGCCGCATCGCTACGTGGATGCCTCCACGGTGACGCCGCTGGTCAAAGCGGCGGTCGGCGCAGACGTCGCCTGTGTGGGACGCGTGGTGGCCAAAGGGGTGCTGCCCACCCGCCGGGGACTCCGAATCTTTCACGCGGTGCTGCGCGACGACAGCGGGGCGCTCGAGTGCGCCTGGCCGGGGCAAGCCTTTCTCGATCGCTCGATCGAGGTGGGACAAACACTGCTGGTGGCCGGCCCGATTCGTTTCTACCACGGCCGGCAGATGGTTCCGCGGGAATTCCTCATCCTGGAAGAAGCGGGAGAACCGGACGCGAAGAGCTGGGACCGCGGCAAGGTCCTCCCGGTCTATCCGGCGACGGCGGGCCTGAGTCACAAGATCATCCGCGCCCTGATCGAGCGGCACCTCGACGGGCTGATCGCCCTCTGCCAGGAGATCCTTCCCGCCGAGCTGCGTGCCCGTTTCGAGCTTCCCGCGCTCCCCGACGCGCTGCGCTCGGTGCATCGACCCGCCACCGTTGCCGAGGCGGAGCGGGGCCGCCGCCGGCTGGCGCTGGATGAGCTGCTCGACCTGCAGCTCATGCTGGGACGGGCGCGGCATCTGGCCAAACGGGGCCGGGCCGGCGTCCGCTTCGAGATCAAGCGCCAGCTCACCACCGCGCTGAAGCAAGGCCTGCCCTGGGCGCTCACGGCGGATCAGCGCCAGGCGGTGCGGGAAATCACCGCCGACATGACGGCGCCGGAGCGCATGCACCGGCTGCTCATGGGCGACGTCGGCACCGGGAAGACCGTGGTGGCACTCTTCGCGATGCTGCTGGCCGTGGAGAACGACTACCAGGCGGCGCTCATGGCGCCCACCGAGCTCCTGGCGGAGCAGCACCAGGCTACGCTCAGCGGGCTGCTGGCGCCGCTCAAGCTGGAGCCGGAGCTGCTGATCGGCCGGCTCTCGGCGGGAGACAAGGCCGCGGTGCGCGAACGGCTCAAGAGCGGGGCGGCGCGGATCACCATCGGTACCCACGCGTTGATGCAGGACCAGGTGGCGTTTCGCCGGCTGGGGCTGGTGGTGATCGACGAGCAGCACCGCTTCGGCGTCGAGCAGCGCGCGGCGCTGATCGGCAAAGGCGCCGCGCCCGACGTCCTGTTGCTCAGCGCGACGCCGATCCCGCGCTCGCTGGCGCTCACCCGCTATGGTGATCTCGATGTCTCCGTGTTGCGGGAGAAGCCGCCCGGCCGGGGCGAGGTGCGCACCGGCGTCCGTACCGGCCGACAGCGCGAGCGCGTCATGGCCTTCGTGGAGGAGCAGTGCCGGGCTGGCCGCCAGGCGTACATCGTTCTGCCGGTGATCGAGGAAACCGAGAAAGCCGATCTCCGCGCGGCCACCACCATGGCGGAGTCGCTGCGGGGCACCTGGTCCGATCTAGCGGTTGGCCTGGTGCATGGAAGGCTCAAGCCTGAGGAGCGCGACCGGGTGATGCAGGCGTTTCGGGCGGGCGAGGTCCAGGTGCTGGTGGCGACCACGGTCATC
Source organism: uncultured Gemmatimonas sp. (assembly GCA_964649225.1). Lineage (GTDB taxonomy): Bacteria > Gemmatimonadota > Gemmatimonadetes > Gemmatimonadales > GWC2-71-9 > JABFSM01. The sequence continues at coordinate 74,449 of CAZYPO010000005.1, forward strand.
GAGGTCGGCATCGATGTTCCCAACGCCACCATCATGGTGGTGGAGCATCCCGAGCGGTTCGGCCTGGCCCAGCTGCACCAGCTGCGGGGCCGGGTCGGGCGGGGCGCGGGGGAGAGCCACTGCATTCTCCTGGCGGAGCGCGAGTCGGAGCGCCTGCGAATCTTCGCGGGGACCAATGACGGCTTCAAGATCGCCGAGCTGGATCTGGCGGAGCGGAGCCAAGGCGATCTGCTGGGCCAGCGGCAATCCGGGAGCGCGGACATCCGGGTGGCGCGGTTTCCCGAGGACACCGACCTGCTGGCACAGGCCCGGGACATGGCCCGTCAAGTATTGGACGCCGATCCTGGGCTGGAGCATCCGCAGCACGCAGCACTCAAAGCCCGGGCGTTGCTTCGCTATCCTAACGCTGAAGCCCTCTTCCGGGTGGGCTGATTGATGCGTGGTACGCTGCTCGGCGCACTTGGCATCGCGCTGGCCTATGCCACCGCGTTCCTCCCCGCCCCGATCGCGGCGGCGGGGCCGTGGCTCATGGCGGGAGGCATCACCGTCCTCGTCCTCTCGTTATTGGTGCTGGGAACCCGGCGGCGCGGACGTCGCAGGCCCGCGGTGCTGGTGCTGGGTTTTATGCTGCTGGGTCTCGTGCTGGTGGGAGGAATCGGTGCGGCCCTCATATTGCCGCCCGAGACCGCCGCGTCGCCGCTCCTCTTCGGGCTGCCGCGGCGAGCGGCGCTGCTGATCTACGGCGTGGGGCTGGCGCCGGTGTTGTTTCTGCCCTTGAGCTACGCGCTCAGCTTTGAGGCGACGGTGCTGAGCGAGTCTGAGCTGCGGGAGCTGCGAGCCCGGCTGGCGGACCTGGACCGCGAGCCCACCAGGTGAGCTTGCTCGCGCTGCAGACGGCGCCTTTGGCTACGCTTCGCCAGCCGACGGTGCTGCTGGTCGCGGCGCTGTATGCGCTGATCACCGCCGCGATTGGAATCTGGGCCTCGCGCCGCACCCGAAGCGCCGGCGACTTCTTCACGGCCGGCCGGCGGCTGGGCCCCTTTGCCCTTGCGCTCGCGGCGATGGCCTCGACCCTGTCGGGCTTCACCTTCATCGGGGGCCCGGGGTTGCTCTATTCGGTCGGGCTCGGCGCGCTGCTGATCTTCATCCCGGCCTCCCTTTCCAACTGTCTCTCGGCGTGGGTCCTTGCCAAGCGGCTCCGAATGCTGGGAGAGGCAAGGGGCCTGCTGACGATTCCCGACGCCATCGGAGCCCGTTACCGCAGCCCGGCGGCGCAAGGGCTGGCCGCCGTCGCGATGCTGGTCGCAATCGTCGGTTATCTCGCCACCAATCTTCTGGCGCTCGGGCTGGTGATCGACGCGCTGTTCGACACCGGGCTGGGACTGGGAATCTGGATCGGCACCGCGGCCGTGCTCGCGTATTCGATCGGCGGCGGGATCCTGGCCGGCGTCTACACGGATGTGTTCCAAGGCATGGTTATGGCGGTGGCCTCGAGCCTGGTGTTCCTGGCGGCGCTGCGAGTCGGGGGCGGACTCGGCCACATGTCCACCACGATCCTGGCGCGAGAACCCGGCTTTCTGTCCCCGTGGGGAACCCTCGGCCCGCTGGCCGGGCTTTCCTTTTTCCTCGTCTTCGGGGTGGGCGTACTGGGCCAGCCGCACGTATTGCACAAGTTTTACATGCTGAAAGACCCGCTTCGGCTGCGCTGGTACCCGCTGATCATGACCCTGGCAATGGTGGTGACGTTGCTGCTGCTTTTTGGCGTCGGGCTCGTCATGAAAGCCGAAGTTGTCCGGGGTGGGCTGCCGCCGCTCGGGCGGCCCGACGACGCCACGCCGGTCTTTCTGTTGCGATTCGTCTCGCCTGCCGTCGCGGGGATTCTCTTTGCCGGCGTCGCAGCGGCCATCATGAGCACGGTGAATTCGTTCCTGAACGTGGGGGCGGCCGCGATCTCCCACGACCTGCCGCGGGCCTTCGGGAGGCGTACCGGCAACGAACTGCGCACGGGCCGCCTGGCCACGCTGGCTATAGGGGTCCTTGCGGCCGGCGTGGCGCAGGCCTCGGGAACGCTGGTGGCTTTCCTGGGGATCTTCGGCTGGGGACTGTTCGCCGCGACGCTGGTGCCCTCGCTCGCGATCGGGCTCAACTGGACAGGAGGCACCCGCGTCGGAGCAATCGCCTCGATCACGGTGGGCCTGGGCGTGACCCTGCTGGGCGAGACCCTTGCGTTCCTGCGCGTCTACGCGTTACCGCACGGGGTCACTGTTTCTGGATTGGCGCTGATCCTGGCGCTGCTGACCTACGTCGGGGTCTCGCGCCTGACTCGGAGCAGGGCAGCGGCAATCGACCCCGACGTCCTGCTGGTTTTGCAGCTGTGAGCGTGCTCAGGCCGGCGCGAGCTCGTCGGCCGTATCCGAGCGCAGACGAAACTCGAAGTGGGCGGCCTGCACCGTCTCGAAATCGCGGGCGGTCTTGAGCCGCGCAACTCTCCGGCCGAACATGTCGACGCGCCGGATCGTCACGCCGGGAAAGATCGGCGCGACCTCGTACCAGATGCTGCTGTTGAGCCGGGGGTAGCGTGGTGCGAACTCGGGTCTGAGACACGCTTGCATGATGGCCATGGCTTTCACCTGAGGGGACAGGCTAGGGTTGCTAGTATTGGGAAAACTGCAACGGTTCGCAAGATCCGAGAAAAACGACACCGTTTAATTCTTGGGCAGCATGCATCGAG
>CAZYPO010000006.1:0-66551 GCA_964649225.1 uncultured Gemmatimonas sp.
GGATTACGGGCACTATTTCGTGAAAAGTGGATGAAAGCGAAGCACCAAAGCCCCGTTTTAGGGCACAAAGAGCGCCGCGTGGGGGCATTGCCATGCCGGTCAGCCCATCTGGCCAGCGCGCCGGATTGAAGCTGACGCCGGAGCGGGATGAATCCGCGTCCCTGAAGCCAAGGTCCCAGGAAAGCCGCCCGCTTGAGCGATTCAGCCGTGCCAGAGGCGCATCCGACGAGAAGGGCGACAGCGGGCGGCAGGGACACCCCTCGCCGAATGCGCACGCGATTCCGCTAACGGTTGGGTTGCGGCGTCACACGCAGATAGGGCTTCTTCGCCACGAATCCCTTGGGGAACTTCTGCTTCGCGTCCTCGTCGGATACCGCGGGGACGATGATCACGTCCTCGCCAGGTTTCCAGTCGACCGGCGTGGCCACCGAGTAACCCGCGGTGAGCTGCAGTGAGTCGAGCACCCGCAGCAGTTCGTCGAAGTTACGCCCGGTGCTGGCGGGATACGTGAGCGTGAGCTTGACCTTGTTGTCCGGACCGACGATGAAAACGGAGCGGACGGTGAAGTTCTCGCTGGCGTTGGGGTGAATCATGTCGTAGAGCACGGCCACTTTGCGGTCGGGGTCACCGATCATCGGGAAGTTGACCGCGTGGCCGGTCACATCCTTGATGTCACTCTCCCATTTGCGGTGCGAATCCACCGGGTCTACGCTCAAGCCGATGATCTTCGCATTGCGTTTCTCGAACTCTCCCTTGAGCTGCGCGGCTCGGCCAAGCTCAGTGGTGCAGACCGGGTGAAATCCTTGGGATGGCTGAAGAGCACCGCCCAGGAGTTGCCTTTCCACTCGTGAAAGCTCAGCTGTCCCATTGTCGTGTCGGCGGTGAAGTTGGGCGCCTCGTCGCCAAGTCGAATGGCCATGATCAGGTTCTCCTCGAAGGTCAGGATTGGGGATTCAAAGATTCCTGAAGGCGAGATACTCCAGCTCTGGGTTGCTGGCTATTGATAGGGCTGACAGCCAACGGCCCTCTTCTCTTAGCTTACAGGCATGCACGACTTTGATGTTCTGGTTATCGGTGGGGGGCATGCCGGTGCCGAAGCGTCGGCACTAGCGGCGCGTTCGGGTGCGCGCACGCTGCTGCTCACCCAGAATCTCGAGACCATCGGGCAGATGTCGTGCAACCCGGCGATCGGGGGCATCGCCAAGGGGACGGTCGTGCGCGAAGTCGATGCGCTAGGTGGGATTATGGGCCGAGCCACCGATCTTGCCCGGATTCAGTTCCGCATGCTGAATCGCTCGAAGGGCCCGGCGGTGTGGTCGCCGAGGGCGCAGTGCGATCGCGGGCTCTATCGGCGCGCGGTACGCTCCCTGCTCGAGCGGCTGCCGGGCTTGAGCTTCTCGCAGGGGACGGTCGCGCGATTCCTGCTGGAGGGCACGCGGGTCCGGGGCGTGGAGACGAGCGACGGCCGCCGCTATAGCGCCCGAGCGGTGGTGCTCACGGCCGGCACCTTCCTCCGAGGAGAGATCCGGCTCGGGCTGGAGACGAGGATTCCGGCAGGGCGGGCGGGTGAAGCACCTGCGGTTGAGATATCCCAAGCTATTGCAGCACTTGGTATTACGATAGAACGCTTCAAGACTGGGACCCCGCCAAGAATAGATGGGCGAACTGTGGATCTGGAGCGGCTACAGCGCCAAGATGGAGAACTTCCGCCCTACTGGTTCTCCTTCTATGAGCGCGCCGCGCACCCGGCGCAACTTCCCTGTTATCTGACCCATACCACGGAGCGGCTGCGGGATATCGTCAGGTCGCACCTGGGGGAATCCGCGATGTACGGGGGCGCGATCAGCGCTAGAGGGCCGCGCTATTGCCCCTCGATTGAGGACAAGATCGTACGCTTTCCTCATGCGGTTCGGCACCAAGTGTTCCTTGAACCAGAGGGTCTGGACACCTCGGAGCTCTACGTAAATGGGCTCTCGACCTCGTTGCCGCCCGCAGTCCAGATCGCCTATCTCCGCTCGGTACCCGGGCTGGAGCGAGTGGAGATGACTCGACCCGGCTACGCGATTGAGTACGACTATTTCCCGCCAACGCAGTTGGACCTGACCCTGCAGGTCCGCGGGGTGGAGGGACTTTATTTCGCTGGCCAAGTCAATGGTACGACAGGATATGAGGAGGCAGCCGGGCAGGGCGCTGTGGCGGGGCTCAACGCCGCTGCGTGGGCCCTCCAAGAGGAGCCGGTCTCGTTCCGGCGCGATGAGGCCTTCCTGGGTGTCCTAGTGGATGATCTGGTCAGCCGGGGGGTCGATGAACCATACCGGCTCTTTACATCCCGGGCAGAGTTTCGGCTGCTGCTTCGCCAGGACAACGCGCTCCGCCGACTGTTCCCGACTGCGGAACGGTTGGGGTTGCTGAGCGAGGGGGAACGCCGAGTTGCCAGCCGCCGACTCGAGGCGGAGGCGCTGGTCATGGTGCTGGCCAGGAATACCGCGATCTCCCCGACGCTGGCGAACCCAATCCTGGTAGGCGCAGGAGCCGCGGAAATCGAGGAACCAGTGCGAGTTGCGGAACTGGCTAGGCGTCCGGAAGTCCCCCTTGAGGAGCTACTCCGTGCAGCCGGCCACCCGACGGAGACGGCCGAGGCGGAATGGGCTTCGATCGAGTTGCGCTACTGCGGCTACATCGAACGGGAGCGGCTCGCCGCAGCGCGGCTGAGCGAACTCGAAGAGTTTGCGATCCCCGAGGACCTTGAGTTTGCTGGGGTCACGACCCTCTCCTTCGAAGCGCGTGAGAAGCTCACCCGTCAGCGCCCGCGGAGTCTGGGGGCGGCTGGGCGGATTCCCGGCGTGTCGCCGAGCGATCTTCAGAACCTGGTATTCGAGGTCATCAAGCAGCGGGGGCAGAGAAAGTAGGCCTGGCGGAGAGTTGCTTCCACCGGTTTCACGTGAAACCCCGCCGTTCAGATCCGGACCTGTTCCCCGTTTTCCGCCCGAGCCGACCCTTCCCCAACCGTCGACTTGGACCCGATCTGCTGAATATCGGCCTAGTTTCACGTGAAAACGTGCCTGACAGATTGGAGGTTCAATCGTATATTATTGGTGGTATGGTACCAAGGCTCCACAGTATGTTCAACTGTAATCTGTTATAATACAATGACTTATATGAAATGGACCTGATGGCGCGCACCATCGCGATTGCCAATCAGAAGGGTGGCGTCGGCAAGACGACGACCGCGGTGAACCTCGCCGCGTCGCTCGCCACGGCCGAGCGGCGCACCCTGCTGGTGGATGCCGACCCGCAGGGCAACGCCACCAGTGGCGTAGGGGTGCCCAAGGACCCCGCGCGTGGCTCAGTCTACGATTTGCTGGTCGACCAGCGGCCGGCCGACAGTGTGGTGCAACAGGATGCCGAGCTGCCGTTTCTTGCCATTCTCCCGGCGACGCAGGACCTGGTGGGCGCGGAGCTCGAGCTGGTCAACGTCGACAATCGCGAGGTGCGTCTCCGCGAAGCGTTGCGGCCACTGCTGCCGGCCTTCGATTACATCATCGTCGATTGCCCGCCTTCGCTCGGGCTGATCACGCTGAATGTGCTGACGGCCGCGCACGGCGTGATCATCCCGATCCAATGCGAGTACTACGCGCTGGAGGGAATCTCGCAGCTGCTCAATACCATTCGACTGGTGCAACAGAATTTCAACCCCGAACTCGCGCTCGACGGCGTGCTGCTTACCATGTACGACTCGCGGCTCAATCTCTGCCGCCAAGTCGCGAAGGATGCCAAGGAATACTTCGGCCCCAAGATGTTTCGCACCGTGATCCCGCGTAACGTGCGGCTGGCCGAAGCGCCGAGCTTTGGCAAGCCGATCCTGATGTACGACGTGCAGTCGGTGGGTGCCAAAAGCTATCTCGGTGTCGCGCAGGAGCTGCTGCGCCGCGCGGAATCCGGTGAACTCAGCGGGGAGATCGAGCTGCCGCACGCCACTCGCAACGCAGGGGAGGTACGCACGTGACCGAGACCAGGCGGTTGGGGCGGGGACTCGAAGCGCTGCTCGGACCGATGTCACGGGAAGAGGCCCAGGCGAGTGGGGGACTCAAGGAGCTCCCCTTGTCGGCGATCAGCCCGAACCCCTACCAGCCGCGCCGAGAGTTCGCCGAGTCCCAGCTCAAGGAGCTGGCCGATTCCATCGAGGTATCCGGGCTGCTGCAACCCGTTGTGGTGCGCCCGCGGCCCAATGGGCGCTACGAGCTCATCGCCGGTGAGCGGCGCTGGCGCGCGGTGCAGCGGCTGGGCTGGCAGAAGATTCCCGCGGTCATCAAGGACGTGGACGACCGCTCCCTGCTGACCCTGGCCCTGATCGAGAATCTCCAGCGCGACGATCTCTCGGCGATCGACGCGGCGCACGGCTACCAGCAGCTGATGCAGGAGTTCTCGATCCCGCAGCAGGAAGTGGCCCGGCTGGTCGGCAAGGATCGCTCCACCGTGAGTAACACGCTGCGGCTGCTCCGGCTTCCGGCCGAAGTGCAGCAACTGGTATCGAAGCGCACCCTTTCCGAAGGCCACGCGCGGGCGCTGCTCGCGCTCTCTGACCCCAAGGAGATTACGCGGCTGGCCCGCGAGTGCGCGACGGCGGAGTGGTCAGTCCGGGATCTCGAAGCGCGGGTGCGCGGCGAGCAGCTGCAGGACGCGGCGCCGGCGCGCACCCGGATCCGGCGGCCCCGGCCGGAAGTCCGCAATCCCAGCGCCGACATCCGGCGGGTGGAAGACACTCTGCGCAAGCGCTTGCAGACCGATGTCCGCATCACCGCGCGTCGGCGGGGACGGGGTGCCTTGACCATTCACTATTACTCCAACGACGATCTGGCCCGGCTGCTCGAGCTGATCCTGGGTGAGCCGTTCGGAGGATGAGCGCCGGGAAGCGCGGTGTTTCCGTCATTGTCCAGCGGGATGGCGCGCTGCAGTCGCGGAACTACCGGATTCCGATCTGGGCCCTCCGTACGGCCCTGGTCCTGGGCGTCGCGCTCGCGGTAGCGGCGGTGCTGGGCGTGGCGTTTTACGGGCCGATTGTGCGGCACGCGGCACGCGTCCCTTCGCTGACCCGCGAGGTCGACCGGCTGCGCATCGATAACCAGCGGATCCGGGAGCTTGCCGCCGCGCTCGACAGCGTCGAATCCAACTACGAGCGACTGCGCCGGATGGTGGGAGCGGACATCGTGCCCGACCGCGTGGCGCTCGGCAGTACGCTCCCGCTGGCACCGCCGATCTATGCCGCAACTCCAGGCGCCGCGCCACAATACGAATCCGAGCCGTCACTTCCCCGGCACTGGCCCCTCGATGAGCGGGGATACGTGACCCGGGGTCAAGCGCCGGCGTCCGGCGATGACGAAGAACATCCCGGCATCGACATTGCTGTGCCGGTCGGGAGTGTGGTGCGCGCGGCGGGAGGGGGTGTGGTGTTACAAACCGGCGCGCACAAAGCATACGGCAACTTCGTACTGCTCGAGCACCCCGAGGGATACCAGTCCATGTATGGGCATCTGTCGCGCATTCTGGCGGTGCAAGGGATGCGCGCGCGCGCGGGCGAGGTAATTGCCCTGAGTGGAAACACCGGCAGATCGTCGGCTCCGCATCTCCATTTCGAGATCCGGCTCAACGGCGTATCGATTGACCCTGGCACGATGGTGAAGGAGGAGCACTAATGGGATTCTTCTCGGTGCAACCCGCGGCCAGCCCGGCCAAGTCTACCGTACCTGCGACCGGCGAACGCCGGCGCAATCGCGATCCGCAAGGCGGGCTCTCGATCGTGGCCAAGGATCTCACCATCACGGGAGATCTCCAGGCCGAAGGCGTCATCCGTATCGAAGGACGCGTAGTGGGCAATGTCCACGCGGGCGACCAGGTGCTGCTCTGTGACGGCGGCATCATCGAGGGCGACGTGGTGGCCCGCGAGGCGGTCATCGGCGGCCGGGTACACGGCTGCATCTCGAGCGAGGAGCGTGTGGAGCTGCAGTCCACAGCGATTGTGCACGGCGACATCGTAACGCGACGGTTGCTCATCCAGGAGGGCGGCAGGGTCAACGGCGCCGTCCGGATGGACGGCGTGGAAGCCCAGAAGCCGGCGGTGGAGGGACTGCGGCTGGCGGCGAGCAGTTAACAGCACACGGCGGAGGCATGGCAAGCGCGCGTAGCCTCAGCGTCGTGCTCTTCGGCATCCTCGCCGGATGCGCAAAGCCCGCAAGCCGCGAAGTCGGGTTCCGCGTCGCGCTCATCACCCCCGGCTCCATCGCGGATGCCGCCTGGAACTCCGGCGCTTACGCCGGCTTGCTGCAAATCCGTGATTCCACCGCTGCGGCAATCAGCCATGTCGAGGCTCGCACTCCGGGCGAGCAGACCGAAGCCTTGCGCACGTATGCCGCGCAGGGATACAACCTCGTGTTCGGACACGGCTTCGAGTTCCAGGCTCCAGCCGAGCGGATCGGGGCCGACTACCCCAAGACGGTGTTCGTGGTCACCTCGGGCGAGCGGGTCTCCGCGGCCGGCAACGTCGTGCCGCTGGTGTTCGGGATCGAGGAGGGAACCTATCTCGCGGGGATGGTGGCCGGCGGCATGACCCGATCGCACAAGATCGGCTTCGTCGGCGGGATGGAGTTGCCACCTATTGTGCGCGGCTACCAGGGATGGCTCAATGGAGCGAAGGCCGTTGATCCCAGGGTCGACAGCCGGATCGCTTATCTCAACACCTTCGATGATGTGGCCGCCGGCCGGGAAGCTGCCCTGGCGATGATCCGGGTGGGCGTCGACATGCTGCACCACAACGCCGACCAAGCCGCGCTGGGGCTGTTCCAAGCGGTGAAGGACAGCCGGGGAGTCTACGCCTTCGGCGCCAACGCCGAGCAGAGTGCACTGGCACCCGAACGGGTTCTGGGCTCGGTGGTGATCGATCTACCCAAGGCCTTTCTCGCCATCGCCCGCGAGGTGAAGGAAGGACACTTCGTACCGCGGGTCGAGACCTTTGGACTGGGTGGAGGCGTGTTGCGCTACGAGCCTAACCCGGCGCTCGACACTCTGGTACCCGTCGACCTGCGGGCCCGGGTACGGGCAGCGAAGGATTCCATTCTTGCGGGCACCCTCAAGCCCCTCGCGGCGCACTGAGTCGCCCCGATGCCGCCCCAGCCCCTGCGAGTTGTCACGGAATACCTCGATCGGTATCTGCGGGTGCACGAGGTTCCCGACGAGGCCAACGCCGTGAACGGGCTGCAGGTGGAGAACGCGTCGGGGCAGGTGAGCCGGGTCATCGCAGCGGTGGATGGGAGCCTGGAGACAATCAAGTCGGTAAGGGGAGTGCCATCTACCGACTCCCCGCTCCTCCTCGTACATCACGGGCTGCTCTGGGACGGTAACGTCCCGATCACCGGTCGGCGCTACCAGCGCGTCTTTGCTCTGCTTCAATATGACCTCGCCCTGTACGCGGCGCATATCCCGCTCGATGTTCACCCCGAGGTTGGCAACAACTCCGTGCTGGCCCGTCAGCTCGGGCTCGGCTCACCCGAGCCGTTCGATACCTATCGGGGCGTTCCGCTCGGCGTCCAGGGGGTGCTGGAGCCAGCCGAGTCGCGCGAGGCCCTCGTTGCACGGGTGGAGCGGCTGCTGGGCGCGCGGGCGCGTTTGATTCCTGGTGGCCCAGCCTTGTCGCGACGGGTCGGGATCATCACCGGGGGCGCAGGGGGAAGAATCGGCGCGGCGCACGCAGCAGGCCTCGACACCTATCTGACGGGCGAAGGGGCCCACCACACTTACTTTGACGCGATGGAGCTGGGGGTGAACGTGATCTACGCGGGTCACTACGCAACTGAGACAGTGGGCGTCAAGGCCCTGGCGGCGCATCTCAGCGAGCGATTTGGACTGCCGTGGGAGTTTCACGACCATCCAACGGGGCTCTGAGGAGGTGAACGGGTGAGCACGGCAACCGCGCCGGCTCTGGAGCTGCGCGGCATCGTCAAGTCCTTCGGCTCCGTGCAGGCGCTCCGCGGAGCCGATTTCGTTCTGACTCCCGGGGAAGTTCACGCGCTCCTGGGTGAGAACGGAGCGGGGAAGTCTACGCTGCTGCAGGTCGCCTACGGCATGATTCCTCCCGACGGCGGGACGCTGAGCCTTCATGGCCACCCAGTGAGGTTCCGCTCGCCGCGCGCCGCGCGGGCCGCAGGGATCGGCATGGTGCATCAGCACTTTACCAGCATCGGAGCGCTCACGGTCCGCGAGAACATCGCGCTCGCGATAGGGAGATACGGCGCGGGCCTCAAGGGCGCGATGACCGGGGAGCTGATGCAGGGTCTGGATCCGCGCGTCCGGGTGGAGTCGCTGGGAGTGGCGCTCCGGCAGCGCCTCGAGATCGTCAAAGCCCTGGCGACGGACGCCAGGGTCCTACTGCTCGACGAGCCCAGCGCGGTGCTGGCGCCGCGCGAGGTCGATGAGCTGCTCGCCCTGCTTCGCCGGTTCGCACGGGAGGGCGGCACCGTGGCCCTGGTCACCCACAAACTTCCCGAGGTGTTGGCCGCCGCGGACCGGGTGACGGTACTCCGGGATGGGACGACCAGATTGAGCGGATGGGTCGCGGAGCAGAGCGCGGAGGGGCTGGCAGAGGCGATGATTGGGAGCGCGGGAAGTCGGGAAGTCGGGAGGCTGGGAGGTCGGGAGGTTTGGCCAGGGACCCTCCCGACTTCCCGACTTCCCGACTTGCTAGCAATCGGCGACGTCACGATCCACCCGGGCGAGCTCATCGGCATCGCGGCTATCGAAGGCAACGGCCAGCGGGAGTTGTTGCGCCGGATCGCCCCCGCTGCCTTTGTGCCGGAGGATCGCACGACGGAAGGTCTCATTCCGGCGCTGTCGCTCACAGAAAACATGGTGCTCGGCCTGAGCGAGGACCCTCGCTGGTCCCGCGGTCCCTGGCTCGATTGGGCCGCGGCACGTGCGCACACGACCCGGCTGATCCACAGCTTCGGGATTCGCGCTGCGGGACCGGATGTACCTGCCGCGACGCTCTCCGGCGGCAATCAGCAAAAGGTGATGCTGGCGCGGGCGCTCGAAGGGGGGCCGCGCCTTCTGGTGGCGGAGAACCCTACGCGAGGTCTCGATATCCGTGCGACGGCCGAGGTGCACGACCGGCTGCGGGGCGCGGCGCGGGCGGGGGTGGCCGTAATCGTGTACTCGACCGACCTGGATGAGGTGCTTGAGCTGGGAGAGCGGGTACTGGTGGTTCATCGAGGGCAGGTTACGGAAGCTTCCCGAGGCGCGGACCGCCGTGCGGTCGGTGAGCTCATGCTCGGGATCCAGCGTGATCGCTGAGCGGCTCCGGCCGCTATTCACCGCGGCGGCGGCGCTCACCGCCGGATTCCTGGTGCTCGCGCTGGGGCTCGCGGCTGCGGGTTACGACGCGTCACTTGCGCTCGGCGCCTTGTGGCGCGGAGCGTTCGGGTCGTGGGACGCGCTGGTCTCCGCCACGCTGGTGCGCTCGGTGCCGCTCATCGTTCTCGGCCTCGGTGTGGCCTTGGCCTTTCGCGCCGGCGCGCTCAACATCGGCGGCGAAGGGCAGTTCTATGCCGGCGCGATGGCGGCCACCTGGGTCGGGTTACATGTCTTCGGCTGGCCGGCGCCCTTGGCTATCGGCAGCGTGTGGCTCGCGGCGTCGATCGCCGGGGTGCTATGGATCGCTGTTCCCGTGCTGCTCAAACTGCGCTTTGGGGTGTTGGAGGTCATCTCGACCCTGCTGCTCAATTTCGTCGCGGAAGCGGCGGTGAGCTATGCCGTGACCGGGCCGCTGCAGGAAGCGAAGCAGGTCTATCCCCAGAGCGACCCTATCGCGGGCGTGGCGCGGCTCCCGTTGTTCCCCGGTTCGCGCCTGCATGTCGGGATCGTGCTGGCCGTACTGCTCGCGGTGGGGCTCTGGCTCATCTTCAGCAAGACCATCTGGGGATTCCAGCTGCGGGCCACAGGACTCGGACCTCATGCCGCGGAGATCAGCGGCAGAATCCCGGTGAAGCGAGTTCTCGGCTTTGCGCTGCTCTGGTCGGGGGCATTTGCCGGGCTGGCCGGCGGGCTCGAGATCTCCGGCGTCACCTACAGTCTCTACCAGAACCTCTCGCCCGGATATGGATTCACGGCGATCGCGGTCGCCCTGCTCGCCCGGCTGCACCCCCTCGGGGTCATGGCGACGGGGCTGCTGTTCGGTGCGCTGGAAGCCGGCGCACAGGGCATGCAGCGCGAAGCAGGAGTACCCGCTGTCACCGTGGCGGTGGCGGAGGCGGTGATCATCCTGGCTGTTTTGCTGGCGGAAGCGCTCAGTCGCCGGCGCGCAGCGGCAGCAAGGCAGGCGGCGTGAGCGAGGCCCTCGCGATTCTCACCGGCTTTCTGGCCGCGGCGATCCGGATCTCCACGCCCTTGCTGCTGGCGGCCACCGGAGAGCTCATCAACGAGCGCGCCGGAGTGATCAACCTCGGTATCGAAGGCGCCATGCTGGCCGGGGCGCTGGCCTCGGCCATCGGAGCCGCCACGGGCGGGCCCTGGGTCGGCGTGCTCGCAGCCGTGGGAGCCGGGGTGCTCATCGCACTGGTTTTCAGTGCAGTCGCGATTGGAGCCAGGGCCGATCAGATCATCACTGGCACCGCCGTCACCCTCGGCTCCGTTGGTCTGACCGGCGCACTATATAGGACGGTATTCGGCGCGAGCGGGCCAGGTCTCTCCATTCCCACCTTCGCGGCCTGGCCGGTGCCCGGGCTCCGCACGATTCCAGTCCTTGGACCAGCATTGTTCGAGCAATCGGCGCTTACCTACCTGGCTTGGCTCCTGGTACCGCTCGCGGCGTGGTTCCTGTTCCGTAGCTGGTGGGGACTCGCGCTCCGCGCGACGGGAGAATCCGCGGAGGCGGCGCGCGCTTCGGGGGTGCCGGTGCGCAAGCTTCAGTTGCTGGCGACGCTGACAGGTGGAGCGCTGGCCGGGCTGGCGGGCGCCACCCTGGTGCTCGCGCAGGTCGGAACCTTCGCCGAAAAGATGACCGCCGGCCGGGGATTCATCGCGATCGCGATCGTGGTACTAGGACGCTGGCGCCCGGGAGGCGTGTTACTGGCCGCACTGCTTTTTGGGGGAGCGAGCGCGTTGCAGTTTGCTTTCCAGGCGATGGGGCTCGCGGTACCCTATCAGTTGTTCCTGGCCATGCCGTACGCCATCGCTCTGCTGGCCCTAGCCGGCGCGGTGGGGAAAGCGAGAGCGCCGTCAGGGCTCGGTCGCTGAGCCGACCCCCAGCGCCGCTTCAGCTCATCGATCACCGTTAGCCGCACATCGCGCAGAGTCCGCAACACTTTGAGGCCGGAGTTCTGGAGATTCAAGTAGCTCAGATTCTGCTCCCCGCCGCTCACCAGGAAATCGGGTAGCACGACATTGTAATGCCCCGCGGGGTCGAGCGGCTTACCGCCGATTCGCCAGCCCGCTGCGGTGGGCGCGACGTTCGCGCGAAGCAGGAAGCCTCCGATACCGCGGTTCGCGTCTCCCTGTTCGAGTACCAGTTCCAGCAGGTTGCCGGTCATCTCCACCTCGAGCAGGTGCCCGCCGAACGGCAGCAGGCGAATCACGTCGTATTCGGTGATCGGTCCCGGCGGCAGTACATCGTCGAGACGCACCGCGCCGCTGTTGAGCAGGGCCAGGTCGGCGTCAGGCGCCTCGGCCAGCAGGGCGCGGGTCAGCAGCTGGGTGAGCTCGTTCTCCCGCACGCGGATGATCACGGCTCGGGCGTCGAGCGCGAGCGGCACCGTCGCCACCGCGCGATCGGGCTCCAGGCCGTCGCCGCGAAACGCCGCATAGCCCAGTTCGGTCCAATGCTTCACCTCTGCGGCGACCGCGGGGCTCTCGGGAATCGAGTCGGTAATAGGCAGGAGCCGCCAGCTCGCGACCGGCCGAGCTCCGGACCGCACCGCGAGATCCACGATTGCCACAGTGCGCACGTTCGCGTCCGCCTTGATGACCGGCGTCAGCCGGGAACCGCGGCGGATCACCCAGTTCTCGTGCTCGTGACCGCCGAGAATCAGGTCGAGCTCAGGGAGCTCCTCCGCGAGAGTGGCGTCGGTTTGCAGGGTAAGATGGGTGAGCGCCACGATCACGTCCGCACTGTCCCGGATGCGCGCGATCTCTTCACGCAGCGCGTCGAGGGCCGGGCGATAGCGCAGGGTCGGGCGCCGCACCTGATCGATCGTAGCCGCGACGATGCCGAGCCGTGCGACGCGCCCCCTGGCATCACTGAGCCGGAGGATCAGGTGCCGCGGCATGTCGAGCAGGGGCCGGCCTAGCGAATCAGTGACGTTGCTGGTGACGTAGGCAAAGCGGGACTCGGCCACCCGCTTGGCCAGCTCCGCATCGGAAAGATCGAACTCGTGGTTGCCGAGGGTGGCGACGTCGAGACCAGCGGCGTTGAGCACCGCGATCATCTGGCGGCCAGCCAGCCGCTCGCCGTTGACGCGCGCCGTACCGATCGCCGAGGGGGAAACGAAGTCACCGCCCAGCAGCATGCGCGTATTGGGGTTTTCCCGCTTCAGCCGCTCCAGCACGGTGGCAACACGGGCGAGCCCGCCGGCCCTGCCGCCCTCGACCGGGGTGATTTCATAGACGTCGTTGATGTGAAGCAGGGTGACGTGCATGGTTCCCTCGGCGGCGGTTGCCGGCGTGGGGACCGGGCTCGGCGCGCAGGCGGCGAGGGCCGCGAGCGCGAGCAGCAGTCGGTTCATTGTTCGATTCATTCCTTTCGGGCCAGATCCACGATCAACGGGAGGTGATCCGATCCCAGATCGGGTCCCACGATCGCGCGGAGCGGGCGCCAGCCGCCGCAGCTCAGTACGTGATCGATACGGAGGGAGAAGTGCGGCAGGACGCGGGTCCAGCCGAAGCCGTGGCCCACGCTGGAGAACGCGTTGCGACAGCTTCCCCAGTGGGTGCGGTAGATGGTGCTCTCGACCGGCATGTTGAAGTCCCCCGCAATGATGACCGAAGTGCTTTGCTGTCGGAGCCAGCGGCTCAGGCGGCGAGAGCCGACCTCGCGCACGAGCACGTTGCGCTCCATCGCGGCAATCTGGTTGCCGTAGCGCAGGGGCTCGAGGCCCTTACGGGGCGTCTCGAGATGAATGATTCCGAGATCGATCGGGCCGGCCGCGGTCGCCAGGCGGTAGAAGACCGCGCTTCCAGTGCCGCCCTGTTCGCCGGTCAGCACCCGCTCGAGCGTTTTGACCTGGAGGACGGGGAAGCGACTGGCCAGACAGAGGCCCTGTTCGGATCGCAGGGTCCATCCCCCAGGCCAATACGTCGGATCCAGCAGCCCCGCGGCGCATTCCTGGAACACGACGATGTCGGGCTGGTAGGGCTCGACCCCCTGGGGAATGGCCAGCAGCCGCGGGTTTTCGGCGCCGCGCACGTTGAAGGTGATGAGGCGCAGGTCGTGGGGTGTCGAGCCAGCCAGCCAGCCGCGCCAGCCGACCCGGTAGCCCATCGCCGGGCCGAGGCTCACGAGAACGCCGAGGCTGAGAGGCAGCAGCAGGCGGGGGCGGGTCAGCGACACGACGATAGCGAGCAGGGGCGCGGGCAGCAGCAGGGGCCAGCGCGGGATGAAGAGCAGGACCGTGGCGAGCCACCAGGAATCTCCGCCCAGCCAGAGCAGCGCGGTGTAGGCGACGGTGAGGGCTAGATACCCCCAGGCCAGGAGGGCGAGCAGCCTCGCTACGCGGGGAGAGACCTCCAGTCGGCGGAAGCGTAGTCGTGGAAACCGGAAGCGGCGGCGCGGGCGGGCTGGGGTGGGGGAGGAGGGCGGTTTCGCCGCGGCGGCGATCGGAAGGATTCTTCCGCAGCGGCAGCGGATGGCCTGGCCGGCGTGGGTAGGGTCGGCGAAATAGAGCTGGCCGCAAGTGCAGCGGATTTCGAGCTTCAGGATTGCCTCGACGCGCGGGGGAACGGGACCGGCTGGAATATGGGGGGGATGGCGGCGGGGCAGGATGGTTGGCGGTGGGGATAAGGGAGGGGTAGGATTGGCGGGACAGGGTGCGGGTCAAGCACGAGTTAGGTGGCGGACCGCGCAAGAAGGGAGCGATCAAATGATGACCGTTGCACTCGCGGGCGTGACGCTGCACGTTGCCGATGTCGAACGCTCGCTCGCGTTTTACCGCCAGTTGCCCGGTGCCACCCTGCTGTTCCATATGCCCGACCGCTTTGCGATGCTGAAGTTCGGGACCAGTCGACTCGGACTCCTTGCTGATCAGAAGCGCCAGTTCCACGTGGAGTTGGAGGTTTCGGATCTCGACGCTGCAGCGACGGCATTGCGGGAGCTCGGGATCGCGGCGGACGGCCCAACAACGCGACCTTGGGGTGAGCGTGACATCCTGGTATATGACCCGGACGGTTATCTCCTTGAGTTTGGCGCCGCGCGGGCGACCCACTGACGGTCGCAGTCCCATACGATTGTCCGTCGCCAAAGCGTCCCCCAATGTCTTTCTGAGGAGCGCCCGTGTCTGGTCCCTCCCTTTTGACCTTGAGCGACATTGATAGCACCTTCCTTCCCCTCGCCCCTATGCCCCATCGCTTCCTGACGGACCCAGGGATCCCTGCACTCGGCCTCGTCTCCCTCGTGGTCCTTTTGGTGCCAAGTTGCCAGCCACGCCCCGGCACATCGGAGCCGTTTCCCGGTTACGTCCACATACTTGCCGGCCCGGACTGCCCACCAGCTGGTGGCCGCGCGGTTTCCCTGGTCTTCCGGCCCGAGCCCGATTCCTTCGACGCAATCGGGCCACAGCTCCGGATCGCGGTTTGGCGAGAGCTCCGCTCCCTCCCGGGCCAGACATTCTCATCCGCCGATCGCCCGAGTGTTGGTGGAGGCTACGAGTGCGCCGACTCCACCACCTGTGCTCCACTTCACGACTGGCGCGTTCGCTTCGAGCCCATGGGGCCAGACAGCGCGCTGGCCGGCGAGCTCAAAGTCCAGGGGGATAATGGTCCGATCCGCGGTGGGCGTTTCCGAGCACTCTGGCGCTCACGCATCGTGTACTGTATCTAGCCCGCAGCCAGCAACCGAGGGAGTGCTTGAGGCGCAGGGCGTCAGGTGGCATCCGATTGGCCGCCAAGAGAGACCCGCCGCACTCGAGGCGGACACCCGCGCTTGAACCTGACCGGGCGTAAGATCGCGTTCGCGCCGTGCACGTTGTGCCTGGCATCCGCGTCCGGCCGGACGAAAGGATGGTCCACTGGGTCCCCGTTTCGGAAGGCTCGCGCGCTATGCAGGCCTCTCCCTCGGGTGCTATTTCGGACTCGGCATGGCTGGTTGCTTCAACCACCCATTTCCGCTTCCCCCACCCGCCAGTCCACGCTCCCTGGCCTGTGTACTCAACGAGCTTGGACGCATGGGCTATGTGGTCAGCATGAGTCCGCCTGGCTCGCCGTGGTACCAAGCGTCTCGCTCGAGAGAGGCTGGTGGCGACGAGATATGGATCCGGCTTGTGGAGGACAGCCTACGAACTCCATGGCTTGACTTTCGGCCCACGAGCTGGAATCAATCGTCGCCGGCGCCAATCCCTGACGGGCAGCCGGGGCCGGTCCTGATGCCGCCGTCGGGGTCGCAGACCGGCGAAGACATCCGCACCGTCCGTGAGCGCTGTGGGGGACCTTGAGGCGACCCGGGAGGGAGGCCGTATGAGGCCCTTCCAGGTGTCGGCGGTTGTGGCGGTTCTTGGGGGCGGGACCCTCATCGCAGCGGTCGGCACCGACGTCCGGCCGTGGAAGCCGGCAGGCATCTCGAGTCCCCAGTTCGAATCGCATCCCGCCTTCGATCCCAGAACGGGCGATCTCTATTTCGTGCGCAGCTCGCCCCAGTTCACCGGCTGGCGAATCCTGGTCAGTCGATGCACCGGAATGGGATGGTCCGCCCCCCAGCCTCCTGCTTTTGCCGGAGATGGCGTAGAAGCCGACCCTTACTTCACTCCAGATGGCCGCAGCCTGTATTTCATCTCCACGCGCTCGGTGGACGGAGTGAAGCGCAGGGATCTCGACATCTGGCGGGTGGATCGTGACGACGCGGGCTCTTGGGGCGCTCCCACGCGCCTGCCCGAGCCGGTGAACTCCCCCGGGGCCGAGTGGTTCCCGAGGCCTGGGGCCGACGGCTGGCTCTACTTTGGATCGGCCCGACCCGGCGGATTCGGAGGGACTGATATCTGGCGGGCGCGCCCCGAACCGGCTGGGCGGTGGACCGTGGAGAATCTCGGTGCGGCGGTGAATACACCCGGCGACGATTACGAGCCGCTGCCCGCCCCCGACGGATCGCGGATGATCCTCATGGCGGAGGGAGGCCTCTATGAAACGCACAGGACCGCGACGGGGTGGACCCCGCGAACCAAACTCGGCCCCGAGGTCAACCAGAATGGAACGGAGATCGGGGCCTTGTTCTCCCCCAGTGGATGGTCGCTGCTATTTGCCCGGGACACGAAGGGTGGGGATTCCGGGGAGTTTTTTGTGTGGTATGAGCACGGCCCCGAGGCATGGCCCCCTGACTGCCCAGCCCGTGGCCCGTGACACCCCGCGCTACGGCGTGCCGACGCCGGCATCTTCTTTGTCGCGGCTCCGTCGCCCATTCGGGGCGCCTCCGGTTCCCTCCTCAACCCAATCGCAGTGTTCTGAGGCAGTCTCGCGCGGCGACATAACTGAGCAGTGCTTCTCCCTTCAGAGAACAGCTACTGTGGATACTCTTGCTCAAGATGGATCACGCGCTCGACTGATCAGCCGACTTCGGCGCCTTACTCCCCACACCGAGCGCCGCTGGGGATCACTGACCGCGGCCGAGATGCTCTGCCACCTCGGCGACACCTGCGACTCGGTTCTTGGGGTCCGAGTTCCTCCGGGACCGCCCGCGTCAGGCAAGGCCAAGCCGGTCCTCAAATGGCTTATTCTGTACTCGCCGATGCCGTGGCCGAAGGGTGCACGAACGCGCCCAGGCGTGGATCCTCGCCGGGACGGTACGCGCCCAGGCCAATTTGAGCAGGACCGGGGCCGTGTCATTAACGGCCTGGCCGAGTTGGCCGCCGCGCCCGCAGAGCGTCTGGCAGCTGTCCATTTCATGGTTGGACCGATGTCCCGTAAGGACTGGCACCGATGGGCATACAAGCACGTAGATCATCACCTCCGGCAGTTTGGTCTGTGACGTGAGGGCGGTTCCCCTCCGGGCCAGCCGGAGTACGATCCCATGACTCGGACGCCGCGCCGAGCTGACTCATAATCCCGACATGCGCAAGCTTCAGATTGCCCTCATCGGCGATTATGACCCTGCGGTGATTGCCCACCAAGCGATACCGCAGGCGCTAACGCTCGCAGCAAGGCATGGGGCTCTAGCCGTTCATCCCCGTTGGATCCATACCACCCTGCTTGCGAATACCGACCTCCTCTCGGAAGCCGATGGCGTCTGGTGTGTGCCGGCAAGCCCCTACACGAACACCGCGGGCGTCTTGGCGGTCATCCGAATGGCTCGCGAAGCGGGCATTCCATTTCTAGGTACGTGCGGCGGGTTCCAACATGCCGTGTTGGAAGCGGCAGCTTCCCTCTGGCACCTCGATTCTCCGAGTCACGCGGAGCTGGATCCCGACGCGGTGAATCCCGTCGTCGTCGCGCTAAGCTGCTCGCTCGTCGAGGTTTCCGGACATATCCGGTTCGCGCCCAGATCCCGTCTTGCCGCCGCCTACGGCCGGCTGGAAGCCGAGGAGCAATACCATTGTCGCTACGGGCTGAATCCGCTTTACGCGCATCATCTCACCACCGGGGCGCTGCACGCCACCGCATGGGATCGAGCGGGGGACGTTCGTGCCGTGGAGCTCGATGACCATCCGTTCTTCGTGGCCACACTATTCCAGCCGGAGCGGGCGGCGTTAGCGGGGAAGGCTCCACCCCTCGTGAGTGCGTTCCTCCGAGCGATCAGCTCGCGCGTGGCAGTCTAACCTCACACCAATTGATGACCACCGGGCGAGCAGGGATCGGCTTTCGGGTCAAGACAGGGTATGCCACCGCCATCGTCTTGACCGCTCGGGCAACTGGCCCGGAGTTTTTCGTTCGACAACAGGTACTGCTCTCGGACCTCGACGACGACGACTCCCGCCAGCCCTACCATGCGGCGTTGGAGCGGGGTGAACGCGTTGGGGCAGCGGTCGTCAAGAAAGCCCGCCGGGATGCAGAAGGCCGGGCGGCAGCGGCGCTCCATGATCTTGTCCTGGCGGCAACTCGGAGCGGGTCAGAGCCGCGGTCGATCGGGCTGGTCGTCGGGAGCGATGTCGATCCCCGCAGCCTCGGCAATCCTCACATTCGCGCCCACGCGCTTGAAGGGCGTTTCTATCGGGAGGTCCTCGAAGCGGCCGCGGCTGGCGCGGGCATGCGCAGCATCATGTTGCTCGAACGGGAAGCGTTCGAGACGGCAGGTCGGCTGCTGACTTGCGGCCCGGCTCAGCTCAAAGAGGCCTTGGCCCGGCTTGGGGAGGCTGCGGGACGTCCATGGCGGCGGGACGAACAACTCGCTACTCTGGCGTCCTGGGTGGCGCTCGCCTCCTGACCCGAGTTTGAATGCTAGGTTCAGATCTCCTTCGCCGAGTCCATGTCCGAATCCTGGCGGACCCGCCTGGCACGTTGGCAATTCAATCTGTTCCCGGCGTATCGCGGAACCGGGGGCCGCGTCACCTACATTCGCCACGACTGGACGGAGATCCGGGTCCGTGTCCCGCTCTCCCGGCGGACCCGGAACTACGTCGGCACGATCTACGGGGGCAGTATCTATGGGGCCGTGGATCCCATCTACATGCTCATGCTCATCAAGTGCCTCGGCCCCGACTACATCGTTTGGGACAAGGCCGCCTCCATCCGGTTTCGGCGCCCCGGTCGCTCCACGCTGTACGCCACGTTTCAGCTTGGGCCGGACAGGCTGGCCGGCATTCGGGAGGAGTTGGCTAAGGTTCCGAGGCTCGACCGGGTCTTCACGGTGGAGTTACGGGATGCGGCGGGCACGCTGCACGCAGTGGTCGAGAAGACGCTTCACGTGAGCCGGCGGACGACGGAGGGAGCGGGGCAGGAACAACCCTAGAGCGCCCGGCCAACGAGTCCCACGGGAGGCTGTCCCCCGAGCTCTTGTACCGCCGAATGGCCGGATCCGGGCCCTCGGTTTCCCTGGGATGGAGGGTCCGGGAGGTAACCGCCCGTCCGCGATGACGGGAATCCGCCCGATTCGGCGCAATGCGATCTAAAAGCCCATGGGTGCCCCAGATGGTTATTCCATCCAAGGAGTAGTCGATGCCGGTTCGCCCACCCGCTCCACGGCGCACTCCAATGCTCGCCTTGCTCGCCGCCCTCGTGATCGCGTGCTCCTCTGGTGGCGGAGGGATCGAAGGCAAGTACTACAACAGCATGTCCGGCGAGTTCGCGATGGAGCTCCAGGGCGGGAAGGTCCTGACCATACAGGGCCAGGAGGGGCGGGCGACGACCTACGAGGTCCGCGGAGACAGTCTGGTCATTCACGATCCGCGGCGGGGCATGGCGGATCAGATGACCTTTGGCATCGAGCGGG
Source organism: uncultured Gemmatimonas sp. (assembly GCA_964649225.1). Taxonomy (GTDB): domain Bacteria; phylum Gemmatimonadota; class Gemmatimonadetes; order Gemmatimonadales; family GWC2-71-9; genus JABFSM01. The sequence continues at coordinate 19,604 of CAZYPO010000006.1, forward strand.
ATGGTACGCTGAGCCTCGGTCCCCTCGGCTCGCTGACCAAGAACAAAAAATAGCTGTCCGCCCGGAGGACATTAGCTTGCCGCCTAACCCGCGCCACCTGCCGGCGCGCCACGTCGCCCTGATCCGCGGGATCAACATCGGTCGGGCCAAGCGCGTCGCCATGGCCGACCTGCGCGTCCTGATGACCGAACTGGGCTACCGGGATGTGCGCACCCTACTCAATAGCGGCAACATCGTCTTTACGGCCCCGCCCAGGGCTGGCGGCGACGCCGCGGCGCGGATCGAAGTGGCGCTCGCCAGCCGGCTGGGCCTCTCGGCACGCGTGACGGTGCTGACCGCGGCCGATCTGGCCGCGGCGGTCGCCGATAACCCGCTCGGTGCGATTGCCGACAATCCGAGCCGGCTGCAGGTATTCGTGTTGAGCAATCCGGCTGACCGTGCAAAATTGAGACCGTTGACGGAGCAAACGTGGGCTCCCGAAGCCTTGGCGCTCGGAAGCCGGGTCGCATATCTCTGGTGCCCACTGGGCATCATCGAGAGCCGTCTGGCCGCGGTCGTCGGCCGGATCCTCGGCGACGCCGTCACCGCCCGGAACTGGAATACCGTGATGAAGCTTAACGCCCTTGCCGGAGCTGGTCGATGAACATTGGCGTTGTTATTGTGCTTGTTGGGCTCCTCAGTCTGCAGGCGAAGGAACTCGTCGCCCAGTCTCCGTCGGAGTACGTCAAGAGCATGCGTCCCGGCCAACCGATTTCACCACAACCGTTGGCGACGGGAGGATTCTTTCGACCTGGGTCCGGGCCAAGCCGTAAACCTCAAGAAGCCGCCAGCAAGGAGCTAGCACGTTCTGAGAGGCGACCGGGGAGAAGGTGGCGCGATGCCGGTGGGGAAGACATCTTCTCGCGATGAGCCGCGCCTTCATCCGGGAAGATGCTGACGAACAGCGCCCCTATGGAGCGAGTCGCTGCTGCGCGGCTATGTCGAGGAATTCCTGCATGGGCCCGCGACAAACAGGATGAGCGGCTGGAGCAGGTTGCCGTGAGATATCTGACCAAAGCCTCGAGAGGATGAGCGCATGAAATCCTTACTGCTGTCGATTGTGGGGGGCGTTTTCGCATTCACCGCCACGGTCGCCGCGCAGTCGATAGCCGGCGAATGGGATGCCACGCTGCAGACGCCGGGCGGTGTCCGGACTGTCAAAATGGTGTTCCAGGTAAATGGCGACACGCTTACAGGTACTGTCAAACGCCCGGCGGGTGACGTGCCCCTGGTGGGAACGATCAAGGGAAATGCGGTGAAGTTCAGCTACACGATAAACTATGAGGGCAACCCTCTGGTGCTGACGGTCACAGCGACCGTCGCCGGCGATTCCATGAAGGGGATGGTGGACTTCGGCGGGATGGCGGAAGACGAGTTCGCGGCGACGCGGGTGAGCGGAGCGCCTCGTTCGCCGTGAGCAAGAAGGGCGTCATTGCCACCGACCGTCGTGGTCTGATTCCCGCCACGGCAGCCCAACTTCAGGCGGAACTCGAGAGCCGCACCGCGTTCGCGGAGGCCGCTGTTCGCTACAGCCTGCGTTGGGTTTGGGAGCATCCGCCTGACCCTTCAGGGATGGTCGAGCTCGGCTACGGTATTGTTCCCGACCACCAGCGCCAAGGTTTCGCGAGCGAGGCCATCCTGGGGTGGGTCGAGTTCGCTTTTGCCCCTCCGACCGTGCAGACCGTGGTGGGCCAAACGCTGCCTCAGCTCACGCCCTCAGTCGGCGTGCTGCGGAAGGCGGGGTTTCGTTTTGCCGGCAACGGGCACGATCCGCACGCGCCGGAAGGGGAGCGGGTTATTCGGTATGAGTTGTCGTGCCAGGAGTTCGGGGGCAGGGGGCTAATACCACAAAGGGTGCAGTGACTTGTGGAGCCGGGTACCTGATGCTGTTCCTCGCCTGCGTCAGCTCGACGGGGCAAACTCGAGGCGCGAAGCCCGAGGATATCGGGCTCGATCACATCATCCTCGCCATCGACAACCTGGCCCGCGGGATCGACGAGTTTGCCCGGTTAACCGGGGTCGAGCCGCAGCGTGGCGGCCAACACCCGGGGCGGGGAACCGAGAATGCTCTCGTGAGCCTTGGCGGCGGGAGCTATCTCGAGATTCTGGCGCCCATCACTCCTCCGCCTGACTCCGCTTCGCGCTCGGCTGGTGCTCGCCCGACACTCAGTCCCGCCGGCTGGGCACTCCACACCCACGACCTTGCCGGGCTCGTCACGCGGCTCCGCGCCGCAGGATTCAGCGTCCTCGGCCCGGTTCCTGGTTCCCGCCGGAGGCCCGATGGCGCGATGCTGGAGTGGCAGACCGCGTTCGTCAGCGAGACGGGACTGGAGCTCGCTCCTTTCTTCATCCAGTGGGCTGAAACTACCCCGCATCCGAGCATCACTGCTCCCGCCGGCTGCCGTCTGGTTGCCCTCGAACTGGAACATCCTGAGCCACAACCCCTGATCCAGTTTTTTCTTGCCGCGGGTTTTGCAGCCTCGGTTCGAGCAGATTCCGTGGCTGCCCTTCGGGTGATCCTCGAGTGTCCACGAGGGCAGATTTCATTCTCATCGGCACCGAGCTGATGCGAAGCGCCGGGTGGGGTCGTGTCGCGGAGCGGCTCTGCTGAGATGAACGCTCACCACGCCGTGCTCGGCCTCGGTCTCCTGTGCGCAAGTGGATGCGGGATCGGCTCGGTCTCACCGATCCTCCTCGCTCCCGATCAACAGTTTGATCCGCGCCTGGTGGGAAGCTGGAGCGGCGGTGCGGACCACGAGTCCGCCTTGATCAGCGGCGACGCCTCGAAGGGGTACACGATAGTGTACACCGACGCGGACGGCAAAGGCGGCCGATTCGAGGGGCGCTTGGGCAGGCTCGGCGGCTATCGCGTGCTCGATGTCCGTCCCGCCGAGCTGCAGCTCGACGCGAACGACGCCTACAAGAGCCTGTTGCTTCCATTGCATGCCGCCGTATTCATCGACAGCCTCGGCAGCACGGTTCAATTCCGATTGCTCGACCCCGACTCATTGAAGCAGTATCTCGAACGCGCCCCGGACGCCGTGGCCCACGCCATCGTCGACGACGCCATCGTGCTCACCGCCCCCACAGCGGCGCTGCGGCGTTTCCTGGTCGATTATGTACGTCGTAAGGGAGTTCTAGGGGACTCGATCACGTGGGTGCGAGTGCAATGATGCTCACCGCCTTCTACCTCATCGCCGCCACGTTGTTTGCCAGGCGGCCGCTGCATGCTTCCACCCGCCCCGAGGTCCCCGCTTCGAGACAAACCGTCGGTGCTCGCCCGGACGACGTCGGGTCGTTCGAGGCGATTCTCGCGGCGCTGTACGACGTCATTTCAGGGCCGGCGGGACAGCACCGCGACTGGAATCGGATGCGCACCTGTTCGCGCCCGGTGCCCGGCTCATTCCCGCCGTCTATCGGGCTGACAGCGTCCCCAGCCTGCGAATTTGGGATGTCGAGCAGTACATCACGCTGGTTGGCCCCCGACTCGAATCCGGAGGATTCTTCGAGCGAGAGATCGCGCACCGCACCGAACGATATGGCGGAGTTGTGCACGTCTTCAGCACTTACGAAAGTCGGCGGGCGCTCTCCGATCCGGCTCCCTTTGCCAGAGGGATCAACAGCATTCAGCTCTGGTTCGACGGTCGTCGCTGGTGGATCGTCACGATCTACTGGGAAGGGGAGCGTCCCGATAATCCGATCCCTGCCTCCTACCTGAAGAACCCGAGCGATTGAGGGCTGGTCGTGCCCCTGCCACCCCCGCGACTGATCGGGTTGCCGTACGACGCCAGTTCCTCCTACCTCCGCGGTCCGGCGGAGGCTCCCCCTTTGATTCGCGAAGCCCTCTATTCCGCCGCGGGCAATAGCTGGACCGAGCATCTCTGCGACCTTTCGGATTCCGGCGGCCTCACGGATGCTGGCGACCTGCCGCTTCAGGCGAGCGCCGCGGCGCGGTCTCAGATCGAGGCCGGAATCGCGGACCTCCTGGGGCGAGCGCGTCCGCTTGCCCTGGGTGGCGACCATTCCGTGACCTATCCGATTCTCCGGGCTGTCCATCAGGTGTATCCCAGACTAACCATTCTGCACCTGGATGCGCACCCCGACCTTTAGGACGAGTTTGAAGGCGATCGCTTTTCCCATGCCTGCCCATTTGCGAGGATCATGGAGGAGGGGCTCGCCGGGCGCTTGGTACAGGTGGGGATTCGCACCATGAACGGTCACCAGCGCGAGCAGGCGACTCGATTCGGAGTGGAGGTCATCGACATGCGCGCCTGGTCCGCCGGAGCGCGACCGACTATCGAGGGGCCGGTATACCTCTCGATCGATCTCGATTCTCTGGATCCCGCGTTTGCCCCCGGCGTGTCGCATTGGGAGCCGGGCGGCCTCACGGTTCGGGAGGTCGTGGGACTGGTGCAGGAGTGCGGGGGACTGGTCATCGGAGCCGACATCGTCGAATTCAACCCGCGCCGGGATCGCTCCGGCATGACCGCGGCAGTCGCCGCCAAGCTGGTCAAGGAGCTCGCGAGCCGAATGCTGGTCTCAATGCGGCACACGGGAGTGAGCTGACCGGATGTTCGGGCGTGCCCTGCTTGCGTTCCTGATCCTGCCGGGCACCGTGGCCTTCCTGGTTCCGCTGTTGCTGGCGCGCTCCGATGGCCGCTCCTTCAACGTGCTGGGAAGCATCCCGCTCACGATCGGTGTGGCTGCCCTGCTCTGGTGCGTGCGGGACTTCTACGTCGCCGGGAGGGGCACGCTGGCACCCTGGGCTCCACCCCGAAATCTGGTGGCCGTCGGTCTCTACCGGTTCTCGCGAAACCCGATGTATGTCGCTGTCTTCCTGATTCTTTGCGGCTGGGCCCTGGGGTTCCGGTCCCGCGCCCTCGGGATTTATGCCGGGGCGGTACTGGTCGGGTTCCATCTGCGGGTAGTCCTCTTCGAGGAACCGTGGCTGGTTCGGACGCACGGGGAAGCCTGGAAGCGCTATCGCGCCCGGGTACCGCGCTGGTTGTTCAAGCTTCGATGGTGATCGCCGTTACCCGGCCCGTCAGCCCCACGCTCGCGCACTGCGAGCTCACGCATCTTGCGCGCGAGCCTATCGATGCCGCGCGCGCCGCCGCCCAGCACGCCACGTACGAGCGGCTGCTCGGCGCGCTCGGCGCGACCGTGGTTCGCGTCGCCCCGGCACCCGAGCTCCCGGATGCGGTCTTCGTCGAGGATACGGCCGTCGTGCTGGACGAAGTGGCCATCCTCACACGACCCGGCGCACCGACCCGGCAGGGCGAATTGCCGGGTGTGGCCGCGGTGCTCGCCCGATACCGGCAGGTCCTCTCCCTGAGCCCTCCCGCAACGCTCGACGGCGGCGACGTACTGCGACTCGGCCGCACCCTCTATGTGGGGCGCTCGCGCCGTACGAATCAGAAGGGAATCGAGCAGCTCAAAAGCTTCATGGCACCGTTCGACTACGATGTGGTTCCAGTCGCATTCAGCGGGTGCCTTCATTTGAAGAGCGCGGTCACGGCGGTGGGCGATGGGCTGCTGCTGCTGAACCCGGTCTGGGTGTCGGCAACCGCCTTTTCCGCGTGCGACACCCTTCCGATTGATGCGAGAGAGCCCTACGCCGCCAATGCCCTTCGGGTAGCCAATTCGGTGGTGTATCCGGCGCAGTGCCCCCGGACCCACGAGCTGCTGGTTCGCCGCGGTCTCGAGGTTGTGCCGATTGATTGCAGCGAGCTCGCGAAGGCCGAGGGGGCGGTCACCTGTTGCAGTCTCATCTTCGAGGGTGCCACTCCGGGTCTACAGGATGTGGGTCGGGGTCGATGACTGAGCTCCAGGATCAATTCGGCGAGATCGACATCTATCTCTTCGATCAGCTACTGCGGGGCCGGATCAGCCCCGGCATGCGCGTCATCGACGCCGGTTGCGGCTCGGGGAGAAACTTGGTCTATCTCCTCCGCGCCGGGTACGAAGTGTTCGGCGCCGATTCGGATCGCATCTCGATCGAGTCGGTTCGGCGGGTCGCCGCGGCGCTCGCTCCGAACCTGCCGGCGGATAATTTCCGGGTGGAACGGATCGAGCAGCTGAGCTTTCCGGACCACTTTGCGGAGGTCGTGCTCAGCAGTGCGGTGCTCCACTTCGCGCGGGACGACGAGCAGTTTGCGGCGATGCTGCGGGGTACCTGGAGGGTGCTCAAGCCCGGCGGTCTCCTGTTTGCCCGGTTGGCTTCTTCTATCGGCATGGAGCAGGAGGTCAGACGCATTGCGGGCCGGCGGCATCGGCTCCCCGACGGCACGGAGCGCTATCTGGTGGATGCGGCGATGCTCGGCGAGTTGACCAGGGATCTGGGTGGCGAGTTTCTCGATCCCCTCAAGACCACCGTCGTGCAGCAACAGCGTTGCATGACGACTTGGGTCGTGCGCAAGCATGACCCGCCCGGAGCTCGACCCGGAATTGACCCGAGGGGCTCGAGCGAGCACCATTGAGGCGTTCACCTCCCGGAATCCGCCATGGGCAAACGACTCCAAGTCTATGAGACGCCGGTAATCACCGTCACCTTCGAACCGGCGTTGTGCATCCATTCCGGCAATTGTGTGCGTGGGTTGCCGGAGGTCTTCGACCTGCGCCGCAAGCGTTGGGTACGCCCGGAAGCGGCGTCGGCGGAAGCAGTGGCGGCGCAGGTGGCCCGCTGTCCTTCGGGGGCCCTCAAGACTTACCGGCCGGGTGAGCCGCTGCCGGAGCAATGATTCAGGAAAGGCGACACGATTCGTGCAATATCAGATGAAGCAACGGCTGTTCTCCCGGGGTGACGATTTCGTCATCCGCGACGGCACCGGAAGGGATGCCTATCTTGTCGACGGCAAGGCCGTGAGCTGGTCAAGATGTCACTCTTCACGCTGTTCCATTGCACCTTCGCGGTCGATGTGCCCGGGCCTGACGATCTGCTCGCCGAGGGCGACTTCACGGACCATGAATACGTTTTCCGGCGGGGGACTCGTCCAGTCGCCACGGTGTCAAAGCGCTGGCTGGCGTGGGCCGACAGGTACGGGGTCGAGATCGAAAACGACGAGGATGCGGTGCTTGTCCTGGCCAGCACCGTCGTGATCGACATGGCGTGCCATCCTGACGGACGCCACTGAACTAGGAGAGTCGAATGCCACCGAAGCCGCTCGAGCGGTTGCGCCGTCTTTGCTTTGCCCTTCCTGAAGCCCACGAGGTGGAAGCGTGGGGCACGCCGACGTTCCGGGTCCGCAACAAACTGTTCGCCATGCACGCCTCGGCGGGCAACCATCATGGGGCCGGGCGCGAAGCCGTCTGGTGCAAGGCGGGGCCGGGAAATCAGGCCCTCATGGTCGAGGCGGCTCCCGACCGCTTCTTCGTGCCTCCTTACGTGGGGCCGGGAGGCTGGATCGGGGTCTATCTCGACCAGAGCACAGACTGGGCGGAGCTGGCGGAGCTGCTCGACGACGCCTATCGCCTGACGGCTCCCAAGCGGCTCCTGGTTCCTTCGAAGGGTCCGCCCTCCAGTCGGGCGCGCTCCCGGCGACCAGCCCCGCGGCGGCCCGGCCCTTCCCGGGGAAGGCTTTCGAAATGACGGGCCGCGTTGCCAGCCTGAGCGTGAAGCCGGAAACAGCGGGGGCGGCCGGCCTCCCCAAACGAGTGGTTGCGTTGGTGCAGCTCACTACCACGGGGGCCAGTGGGGACTTCAACCGGTATCGCACCCGTGAACTGCATGGAGACCCCGAGTCGGCCGTTCTCCTCCTCACTGAGGACATTCTGGTGAAGCTCAGGGGAGAGGGGTGGCCGGTCGCGGCCGGCGACTTGGGAGAAAACGTGCTGCTGGCCGGGATTCCTGCTGCGGCGCTCGCGCCGGGTCGGCAGGTCCGGCTTGGCGATGCCCGCGTCGAGGTGACCCGCGCCTGCGACCCCTGCACCGAGCTGTACCTGCTCCCGTACGTCGGCACGAATCGTGGCCCCGAGTTCATCCGGACCATGCATGGCCGCCGGGGCTGGTATGCCCGGGTGCTCGAGGAGGGTCCGGTGGCCCAGGGCGATCCCGCGCAGGTGGTCACAGTCTAACGCGCACCGGCCGCGAAGACGGAGGGGAGGATCACGATGCAGGCAGCCGCCACGCAGGGAGTATTCCTCCTCAAGCAGTACGAACCCTGGTTCAGAGACCTCGAGGATCAGCACCGTGCCCATGAGCCGACGCCGGGGGCCAAAACGGCCGGCTGGCTGCTAGGCCACCTCGTCGTCACGGGTGACTTCGCCCGGCGTCTGTGCGGATTCCCGCCGATCGCCCCGAAGGAGTGGCGCCCGCTTTTCAGCCCCGGTACCTTGCCGAGCCTTGACGCCGGAAGCTATCCGCCGATGAGCGCGCTGATCGAGAGCTTTCGCGCGGTGTACACGGATCTGGCCGCCAACGCTCCGGGCGCCTCGGCCGACGTGCTCGCCTTACCCAATCCGTTCGAGCCCGCCCGCGGGGCCTTTCCGACCGCGGGGGCGTTCGTCGAATACCTGCTCACCGGTCATCTTGGGTATCACCTGGGGCAGTTGTCGATCTGGCGTGCCGCCGCTGCGGCCACGCACCCGGAACTGCGGACCTAACCCGCGCACATTCAATGCCGACGGCCAAGGTATCCGGGACGAAGCCCAAGACACCCGCGGCCCAGCTGGCCGGGTTCATCGCGCGGTACACTCCGCAGCCGCGCGCGGCCGGGCGGTGCTGCAAGCGATGCGCGCGAGGCTGCCCGGGGCGGTCGAACTGGTGTACGACAATTACAATGGGCTCGTCATTGGATTCGGGCCTTCGGAGCGCGCCTCGGAGGCGCCGTTCTCGATCGTACTCTATCCCCGCTGGGTGACGCTGTTCTTCCTGCGGGGCGCCGAGCTGGACGACCCCGCGCACCTGCTGAAAGGGTCGGGGAGCAAAGTCCGGCACATCGTCCTGGCGGGTCCCGAGGGGTTGAGCCGGCCCGCGGTCAAGGCGCTCATGGCTCAGACGCTCGAACGGGCGGGGTGGACGCCGAGTACCAGGCAAGCCCGGCGAGTCGTCATCAGGGCGGTCGTCACCAAGCAACGCCCGCGGTGTCCGCCGGCGTCATAAACCCTTGGAGTGCAGGCCAACAGGAGCGCAAATGAGATGCTGCTGGATACTCCTTCTGGCAGGAGCACCGTGGGTGCGGCTTACGCCGCTCCAGGCGCAGGCGACCATCGGCATTTCCAAGGAGGCAGTGGTGAGCGCGCACGCGAGCGGAACCTTCGAGGTAAAGCTGACCCCGCAGCCGACCAGCGATAGCTTGCCGGGCTCACCCGTCAGCAGGCTCACGATCGACAAGCAATTCCATGGGGATCTCGAGGCGACCAGCAAGGGCGAGATGCTGGCGGCCGGCACCAGCGTGAAAGGTTCGGCGGGTTACGTCGCGATCGAGCGGGTCAGCGGAACCCTACGGGGGCGCCGGGGCAGCTTCGTGCTCCAGCACAGCGGCACCATGACGCGTGGCGCTCCCCAGCTCGTCATCACGGTGGTGCCCGACTCGGGCACCGAGGAGCTGGCTGGTCTGGCGGGGGCCATGATGATCACGATCGCGGACGGCAAGCATTCCTACCAGTTCGAGTACACGCTTCCCAAGGGCCGTTGAGAAGCGTGTGGAGTTACGCGAGGCCTTCAGCGAGTTGCTCGAGGCGGGCTGGCGCCTGCTGGCCGGCAAGCGGCTGGTGGCCGCCTATGACGCGAAAGCGGTCAAGCGGGGAAACTGATCAGGCGTGCTTCCACGCAACAGCTGCGGCCTCGCTCCCACACGACTGCAAACAAATGCTTCGGAGTCCGGCTGCATTGGCAGCTGCAATATTGCGCGTGCTCCATTGTGCGCTTGAGCCAAGCGGCCGAGCCGGCGGCGGCGCGCTCTGCGACCGCTTCACAGCGGGTGATTTCAACCGCTACGCCGCGCGCCAGGCTGCAGCGGGCCAACGCGGTTTGACGTGAAGCGTTAGACCCGCAGGCTGTCCTGACCGTCCGAGTTGACTGCGGCTGAATTCCTCACCGCCCAGTCCGAGGGCTCCGCGCACCCGGGCGATGTGACTCCAATTGACCCGTGCAACGATCTCGGTGCCGCTGCTCCAAGTCCGCGTTTCAACAATTTCGTCACGAGAGTTCAAGAGCATAGTTGCCTCCTCCAGATGATAGACGTCTAAGAAGGCAACAGATGCGCCAGCGCCTCGCCCCGGGGGGTCCGATTCCCGTACACACGTCCTTAGTCTTCGAGCCACCCACACGGGGCTGGGGAACCGGAGCTATCTTCGTATCCCCCCAATGTCGCGGGACTTCAGGTACCACGGCGATGAGCCCGGCCGGGGGCCGCGCTCATCGTCTGCCACCACGACAGGAACGAGCCATGGCAATCTGGAAAGAACAGGCCCCACCGAAGAGGGAGTTGGTCCCGACGGCACTGGATCCCACCCCCAAAAAAGATCCCGAAGCGCGCAGCGATTTTTCATCCAACTATGAGTCGCCGCGGCGGACGCCGGAGCGTGAGACAAAGGAATCGCTGATCGCGGCGGATCTCACGATCGAAGGGAAAATCGAGGGAACCGGCCATGTCCGAATCGCCGGCCGATTCAAGGGCGACGTGCATGTGCAGGGCAATCTCACCATCGAGGCGGGGGCCAAGGTGACGGGCGGCGTGCGCGCCAACACCGTGGTCATCGGGGGCGAGCTGGAAGGCAACATCGACGGTGCTTCGCGGGTGGAGCTGCTCGAGTCGGGGGTGCTGAACGGGGATCTCAAGGCCGGCTCGCTGACCGTCGCCGCGGGGTCGCGGATGCGGGGGCAGGTCGAGTTCGGGTGGGAGGACCGGGCGACCGCCAAGGCCGGGTTGAAATTGGAGAGCAGCTTCGGGACATGAGTACCGCGCGCCAAGGGGCTCCGGGAACGACGCGGATCTGTCCGCACTGCCGGGCGGCCATCCTCGAAAGCGCGAGTGTCTGCCCGGCCTGCCGGCACCACTTGCGATTCGATCCCGGGGCGGCGTCGCGCGCCGTGCCGAGCCTCACGCCGTTGCGCGTCGAAGGTACCATCCGCCACCCGCCCGTGGGTGAGCCGTGGGAGTACTCCGTGATGCTGTCGATCCGCAACGACCGCGGAGAGGAGATTGCCCGCCAGGTCGTGGACGTGGGAGCGCTGCACCCGGCGGAACAACGGACTTTCACGCTGGCCGTGGAGGTCTTCATGCCGCCCGAACCCAACCTCCCCGGCAAGGGCCCAGTCGGTCGCTGACCTGCCGGTCCGCTGCCCCCAATCGTCCTCGCTCGGCACGGAAACCCGGCCTGGGCTGGTCGATCAGCTGTTCCGGGAAGCGTACTTTCCGCTCACCATCCGGCCGCGCCTTCACCTGCCCCCGACAACTCCGGGTGTTCCTGGGGCGCTCGGCGTGGTACTGCGGCCGGTCGCCCGGGGTCGAGAGCCCACGATCGGGAAGGTGAGAGGGCGGACGGCCTAACCCGCTATCGGGGTCAAGGACGAGCGATGGAAATACGCACGATGCTTCCCGCCGACTGGGCCGCGGTCCGGGCGATCTACCTGGAGGGGATCGCGACCGGCAACGCGACCTTCGAACCGGAGGCTCCTGCCTGGGAACGGTGGGACGCCAAACATCTGCCGGCCGGCCGGCTGGTGCTGGTGGCCGACGGAGCAATCATCGGCTGGGCCGCGCTGTCGGGCGTGTCGGACCGCTGTGTCTATGCCGGCGTCGCGGAGGTGAGCGTGTACGTCGCCGGAGCGGCCCGTGGGCAGGGCGCGGGCCGCCGGTTGCTCGACGCGCTGGTGCGGGCTTCGGAAGACGCCGGCATCTGGACCTTGCAGGCCGGGATCTTTCCGGAGAACGAGGCGAGCTTGACCCTCCACGTACGCTGCGGATTCCGGGTGATCGGCCGCCGCGAGCGCCTGGGCCGGCTGGTGGGACGGTGGCGCGACGTCCTGCTGCTGGAGCGCCGCAGCCCGGTCGTCGGGATGGACGGTGTCCCGTAACCCGCGCGGGTGCTACTTTACCGGAGCAGAGCGGCTGGGATACTGGAATGCCAGATCTGCTGATTCGGATCAAAAAAAAGACCGACGGCTCGGCCGCGCTGAGCTGCCTTCGGGCCGACGGCTCCGTCACCTGGCAACGCCAGGACGGCGTGCAGGGCCGGTTCTTTCCGGTCCACGATTTGACGCACTACGCGGTGGAAACCGTCCTGGGCCACCGCCGCGGCTTTTACGGGCTGGTCGCCGAGGGCTGGGATCTGAGCGACTTTGGCGCGCCGTGGTCGAAGGGGCGCCTCCCCGCGGACCTCGACCCGTCGGAGTTGATCGTCGGGTTTCTGGATGGCGAGCGGGCCGGGGGCGTGCAGTGGAGCGCGGCCGACTTCAACGCGAAAGCCGCGAGCTACCATGCCCAGCACGGGCTGCGGGAAACCTGCCGGATCAGCCCTTCCGAGCTGGAGCGCGTCCGCGCGGTGCGGGATGAGCTGATCGCGCGCTGGCGGGCGCTGCCGGCGGGAGCCACGCTCGAGCTGCCGTTCGAGAGGGCGGCGGAAGCCTAACCCGCACAAGTCCTTCGCCACCCTTCGCCACAAGGAGGCTTGCGTTGGTTCGCAGGGCTCCGCACCCACCATAGCCGATTACCTCGCGGACCTCCCGCCCGACGATTGCAAGACGATCGTCGCGGTTCGCCGGGTCATCCGCGAGCACCTCCCCCGCAGCTTCCTGTCAAAAGGGGGGCGACTAGCCACGGCGCTCGGGCGGAGTAGGTTAGTCTCCGGGGCCGCAGGGGCGGCTCTGCTCCCTCACACAGGAGTTGGCCATGACCGGGCTGGGCGCGCTATGGCTGCCGATCCTGCTGTCGGCTGTGATCGTCTTCTTCGTGAGTTCCATTATTCACATGGCATCACCGTGGCACAAGAGTGATTACCCCAAAGTCCCCAATGAGGACAGGGTGCGGGAGGCGCTGCGTCCACTGGCCATCCCGCCGGGGGATTACATGATTCCGCGCTGCGAGAACCGGGAGGAGATGCGCTCGCCGGAGTTCGCGGAAAAGGTCAAGCAGGGTCCGAACCTGATCATGACGGTGCTTCCGAACGGGCCCTGGTCCATGGGGAAGAATCTGCTGAACTGGTTTCTCTACGCGGTCGGGGTCGGGTTCTTCGCGGCGTACGTCGCGAGCCGCGCTCTTCCGCCCGGGGCCGAATATCTGCGGGTCTTCCAACTGGTCGGCGCGACGGCCTTCATCGGATACACCGTCGCCCTCTGGCAGATGTCGATCTGGTACCAACGGGCCTGGAGCACGACGGTCAAGGCCACCGTCGATGGATTGATTTACGCGCTGCTCACGGCGGGAACGTTCGGGTGGTTATGGCCCCACTAGCGCACGCGGTGCGCCGGACGCGGCGCTCCGCACATGGCTGGCAGTTCGGGGTCGTCACCCTGCTGCTGCTGCGAGGCTGCGGCGGCACCACCCCGATCAAGACGCTCATGGACGATCCCGACCGCTTCGATGGCAAGACCGTCCGGATTATCGGGGAAGTCCAGCAGTCGGTCGGTGCGCTGGGCTTCGGGGCCTACGAGGTGAAGGACGCAACCGGGACCTTGCCGGTGGTGAGCCAAACCGGCGGGGCCCCTCGGGCCGGAGCCCAGCTCGGTGTCGAGGGAACCTTCCGTGCCGCGTTTACGCTGGGCACGAAGACCGCGGCGGTTCTCGTGGAGAAACGGCGCTATAGTCCATGATCACCGGCGCGCACGTGCTGCTCTACAGCGAAAACCCCGAGGCGGATCGGGCGTTTTTCCGGGACGTCCTCGGGTTTCCGGGCGTGGATGCGGGCGGCGGCTGGCTGATCTTCGCGCTGCCTCCCGCGGAGGTCGCGGTCCATCCTATGGAGGGGCGGTCCCAGCAGAGACACGCCGGGCACGAGCTGCTGGGCGCGGTGCTCTATCTGATGTGCGACGATCTGCAGGCCGTCGTGAAGCGTCTTGCCGAGAAGACGGTCCGCTGCACCGAGGTCGACGAAGCGCCCTGGGGGAGCAAAACGACCGTTCGCTTGCCCAGCGGCGGGGAGATCGGTCTCTACCAGCCTCGCCACCCCACCGCGCTGGGGCTCAAGTCGGCGTCCTGAGGCAGGGAGCACCCGGTGCCCTTCACCCCTTTTCACTTTGGTCCGGGCCTCCTTTTCAAGGCAGTGGCCCCCACCCGGTTCTCCTTTACGAGCTACGCGGTCACGCAAATGGTCATCGACCTCGAGTCGGGCTATTACCTCCTCACGCAGCAATCGCCCGTCCACCGTACCCTGCATACCTTTGTGATGGGTAGCCTGGCGGGCGCCGCGGTGGGTCTTGCCGTGGGCGTGATCGGCAGGAGCGTGCTGCGGCGCACCGCTCGCCCCCCGAGGCCTATCGTGGCGGCGGAACTGACGCGATCGGGTGCGCTGGCGGGTGGGGTGACCGGAGGCCTGACTCACGCGCTGCTCGACGGAATGATGCACCAAGACATACACCCGTTCTGGCCGATCACCCCCGTCAACCCGCTACTCGGCGTGCTCTCACTCGAAGCCTTGCACCTCCTCTGTGTGGTGACGGGAGTCCTCGGAATCTTGCTGCTGTGCCGGCCGCGGGTCTGGCAGCCGGCCGGACAGGAGTGATGCTCAGTGGCGGTCACCGACGATCCGAAACGAGCGCTGTTGCGCCATACGGTCGCCACGGTGGCGTACCGAGGAGCCAAGGTTCTCCGGGGGGCACCCCCGGAGTTCGGCGCGAGCCGGCTGGGACCGGGAACCCGGACACCGGTCGAAATCCTCTCCCACATCGCCGACCTCTTCCAGTGGGCCACGCACCTGGCGGCCGGGCAGCACGTTTGGAACGAGGGGTTCCCGGGCAGCTGGGACGCAGAGGTCGAGCGGTTTTTTCGAGAACTGGGCCGCTTGGACGCCGTGCTCGCGTCGAGCGTTCCACTCGGTTGCGAGGCGGAGCGACTCTTCCAGGGCCCCATCGCCGATGCCCTCACGCACTTCGGACAACTGGCGCTGCTGCGCCGTCGCGACGGCGCCCCGGTCCGCGGCGAGAACTACTTTCGGGCGGAGATCAGAGCGGGAGTCATTGGTCCCGAGCAGGCGGAACCGAGGGTGGAATTTGAGTGACCGACGAGGTATCGCCTTCCTGGCGCTGGCGCTGCTGCTGCCGCCGGCTGCGGCGCCGGCATCGCGTGCCGATGCCACCGCGGTGTTCGCCGGCGGGTGCTTCTGGGGCGTCGAGTCCGTCTTTGAGCACCTCCGCGGGGTACGCTCGGTGATTTCTGGATATACCGACGGCGGGATCGAGTCGGTGCGGGTCGATTATGATCCGGCACAGATCAGCTACCGCGAGCTGGTGCAGGTGTTCTTCACCGTCGCCCATGATCCCACCCAGCGCGATCGCCAGGGCCCGGATGCGGGGCCCGAGTACCGGGCCGTGGTGTATTACCAGTCCGCCGAGCAGAGAGAACTTGTGGAGGCCTACATCGCCGAACTGGAAGGAGCGCACAGCATCGCCGGGCCGATCGTCACCGAGGTTCGGCCGCTCGGCCGCTTTCAGGTGGCCGAGTCGTTTCACCAGGATTACGCCGCTCGACATCCGGATGAGCCCTACGTCGTCGTCAACGATGCTCCCAAGCTGGAGCGACTGCGGCGCGCGTATCCCAAGTTGTTCCGGGAACGACGTTCGGTGAGCGAATGACCGGGAGGTCCGCCTGAGCAAATTGCTCGGCCTTCTCGGCGCCACAATCGGCGGATATCTCGGGTGGTGGCTTGGCGCGCACGCGGGAATCTTCGTCGCATTTATCGTGAGCGTCGTCGGCACGGGCGGCGGACTCTATCTCGGCCGGCGCGTCAGCGCCATGTACCTCCCGCTCATCGTCATTCTGCTGGTTCCGGCCGCTCCGGCCCTTTCAAGCCAGCAGCTGGTCTCCGACGCTACGGCCGCTGGACGGGCGCGGCGGGTTCCCTGCTGGGCCGGCATCGGCGGACAGCCGGTGCAACTGGTGCAACAGGGTGATTGCCTGGCCGTGATGTCCTTCATGTAGGGTAGCGAGGCGGGAGGGCGACGTCTCCGAGTAACATGCCAGATATCCTGCACGATTTTCCCATCAGCGCTCCCCTCGAGCGGGTCTTTGAGGCGGTGAGCACTCCTGCCGGACTGGATCAGTGGTGGACCAGGCGCTCGACGGGGATCCCGAGGGTCGGCGCGGAGTACGAACTCTCGTTCGGGCCGGAATACGATTGGCGCGCCGTGGTGAGCAAGCATACGCCGCCGCTCGAGTTTGAATACCGGATCGTGCGGGCCGATGGCGACTGGCTGGGAACGCGGGTGGGATTCCTGCTACGGGAAGCCAGCAGTGCGACGCAGGTGTGCTTCTATCACACGGGCTGGCCGGAGGCAGGAGACCATTATCGTACCTCGTGCTTCTGCTGGGCGATGTACCTCCGAATCCTGCGGCGCTACTTGGAAGCGGGCGAGACCGTGCCCTACGAGCGTCGCCTGGAAGTTTGAGGGTACCGCCGGCATATTCCGTTCATGCGGATCGTGGCGTACGGTCTTGTGGTGTGTTTCGGCTTGGGCGGGACAAGCCACGTCCGCGCTCCGCAGTTGAGTGCCCAGGGGCCGATCGCGTACGTCGTTGCTCCCAGCGCAGGCACGCTCCGCGAGGCCCGGCGCATGCTCCGGATCTGCCGCTGGAGCGATACCACCGCTGTGCGGGATGCGGACTTCGTGCTCGTGGTGGTACGCAGCTCCGGGTCGGAGCCGATGGAACCGTCCTATGATTCGCTCAAGTGGCTGCGGGACGCCGCCAACAGTCAACTCAATGAGTCGGGAGCTCAATTTCACGTCTATCTCTTCGCCATCCGCCAGGATCTCTCCTTGCTCCAGACCAGTCACCACAGCTACGACGTCAACGGCACCGGCGCGCTCACTCCCGTCCTTTCGCCGCCGCTGTCGCCCGATCCGAACGGATTAGGCTTTTTCTGCGGCTGACGGCGCGAGCCGCCCGATCCGTCGATGGACAACCTCACCCATACACTGGCGGGACTGGCCCTGGCCGAAGCGGGGCTCAAGCGCACCAGCCGGCTCGCTACCGCTACCCTGGTCGTGGCGGCCAACCTGCCGGATCTCGATGGGCTGATCTACCTCTTCGGTGGCGGTACGGACGGGCTGGCCTTTCGGCGGGGCTGGACCCACGGTGTTCTGGCGATGGTCCTGCTTCCGTTGCCGCTGGTGGCGATCCTGCTGGGTTGGGATCGCTGGCGCGGAGGGGAGCGGGCAAGGCTTCGGGCTGGCCGGCTGCTCGCGCTCGCTGCCATCGGAGTCGGGTCGCATCCGCTGCTCGATCTGCTCAACACGTATGGTGTCCGCCTGCTGATGCCGTTCTCCTCGCGCTGGTTCTACGGAGATGCCCTCTTCATTGTGGATCCCTGGCTCTGGCTCACCCTCCTGCTCGGGATTGTGCTCGCGCGGCGCCGGGCTCGGGCCGGCCTGCGTGCGCCTGAACAGGCGGGGCGGCCGGCGCAGGCGGCGCTGGCTGTCGTTGCGGTCTATGCCCTCTCGATGGCCGCCGGGTCCAGCTACGGAGCGAGGCTGGTGGAGCGAAGGGCGCCGGATAGTCCGGCGGCGCGGACGCTGGCCTCGCCGGTGTTCGGGAACCCCTTGCGACGCGAGATCGTCCGGCAGTTCGACGGGTCTTACGAGCGCGGCCGGCTGCGCCTGCTTCCCTGGGAGTACACTCCACTGGGCCGGCGCTCCATCGGTATCGGCCTGCCGGGCGCGGCGGCTGCCGCGCAAACAGCGCCGGGCACGGCATTCCTGGGGTGGGCACGCTTCCCCCTTTACCGGACCGTGATCGCGGGTGACAGCCTCGACGTCACCATTACCGATGCGCGTTATGAGGGAGCCGGCAATCGTTCCTGGGCCAGCGTGACGGTCCGGGTTCCGGCCGGAGCCAAGCGCTTGGGGGGTGGTTGATGAATCTCGGTTTACAGCTGCTCATGCTGCTGATCCTCGCGATTCCGGTCGCGTGCATCGCCTGGACCGTGACCCACGAGGAACTCTTCCGCGAGCCCCGCGAATGGTGTCTTCGCCGGAGTGAAACCAGCCGGAATCTCGTTCAGCGCAAGTTCTTCTACGTCTTCACCTGTGAGTATTGCTTCAGCCACTATGTCACGCTTCTGTTCCTCCTGCTGTTCCGGTTCACGCTGGGATGGCCCGGCTGGCGCGGCTACCTCGTCGCCGGGTTTTCACTGGTCTGGGTCGCGAACGTGTACATGAGCCTCTTCGGCCGCCTCCGCCTGGACATCCGGCACGAGCGCCAGGAAATCGTTCAGGCCGAGGAGGCGACGGCAGCAACGGACAAGGAGGGTGTGTGAGAGTCCGAGTCTTCAACCGTCGCGGCGAGCTGGTGGGCCCGGTCGAATCTCTCCATGTCGTGAAGACCGACGCCCAATGGCGTGCCCAGCTCACGCCGCCGCAGTTCCGGATTGCGCGGGGCAAGGACACCGAGCGCCCCTTCTGCGGCACCCTGCTCGACAACAAGCAGGAGGGCGTCTACGCCTGCGTCTGCTGCGGTCTGCCGCTCTTCGCCTCGGGATCGAAGTTCAATTCGGGCACGGGATGGCCAAGCTTCTTCCAGCCGATCGCCGCCGAGAACGTCATCAGCGAAGAAGATCGCGGTTACGGCATGGCGCGCACCGAGATTCTCTGTGCGCGCTGTGATGCTCACCTCGGTCACGTGTTCAACGACGGGCCGGCGCCGAACGGGCTCCGTTATTGTGTTAACTCGGAGTCCCTCGTCTTCACCGGTCGCGAAAGCCTGGCGAGTCTGGCCGATTCCGCCGCGGACGACACCTAGGCTCCGTACCGGCGTGGCACCCCATCCCGCGCTGGAACACCTGGCGCATCGTCCCTGGCCAATTCCCTCCCGCCCCTGGGCGTTGCGACAGACCTGGCACGATCTGCTGTTCGCGCACTGGCCCGTTCCCGCGGCGGCGTTGCGCCCGCTGATTCCGCGAGCACTCACCCTGCAGCAATTCTCCGGGACAGCGTGGCTGGCGGTCACTCCCTTCTGGATGTCGGGGGTGGGGTTTCGCCGCTGGCCCGCTGTGCCGGGGATCTCCCGATTCGCCGAACTCAACCTGCGAACCTACGTGACGCTCGAGGAGCGTCCGGGGGTCTGGTTCTTCAGCCTGGATGCCGGCAGCCGGCTTGCGGTCCTCGCGGCACGCCGGCTCTACGGGCTTCCCTACCTCCACGCGCGCATGTGGCATCGCCTCCAGGAGGACGAAATCGTCTACCACTCCCAGCGGGCGGACGGCACCTGCTTCGATGCCCGGTATGGACCGATGGGGCCCGCCGGAACCAGCCGCCCCGGCAGTCCGGAGCACTGGCTGACGGAGCGGTATTGCCTCTATGCGCAGAGCAGGTCCGGGCACCTGTACCGGGCCGAGATCCATCATGCGCCCTGGCCGCTGCAACCGGCCCAGGCCGTTATTGCCCGGAATGATCTGCCGCGGGTGCACGGCATCGAGGTCGGCGGTCCGCCGGCGCTGCTGCATTTCTCGCGCAAGCTCGAGGTCGTCATCTGGCCTCGCGAGCGCGTTAGGGCGGCCGGGTGATATACTCCTGTGCTGTCCTGGTGTCCGGCCATCCCGCTCTTCGGGGCGTTGTTCGGGGCGGGCGACCATTCTGCTGCCCATCGGCTACGGGATCTTCGGTTTCTGGTTCAGTCTCCTCGCAGCGGCTCTCGACAACCTGGTCGCCAAGCTGGTGGGCGGATTCGAGATCGTGGTGGAATAACAGAAATGCAACGACCCCGGCGCACCGTGCTCGTCTCTGCGCTGCTTGCCGTGGCGTTGAGCCTGCCCCGGCGCGCGCAAGCGCAGGGGGGTCGCGTCCCGGGTCGGCTCGATCGCTGGGTGGGAACCTTGCACGCAGTGGCGGGCCTGCAGCTGCGAATCGGCCGGAGTTGGGGCGGTCGCGCGGAGTTACGGCTGCGCGCGGTCCCGCCGTTCAGCGGTCACACCATCGAATCTCGACTTGGGGCTGGTGCGGGATGCCCTGAGCGCGGGTGGTTCGATCACTCGGCCTGCTCCACCGATACCTCCACCGCTCCTTCGTCGTCATAACTGACGTGCACACGCCAGGGGCGGCAACAGACCTGGCAGTCCTCGATGTATTCCTGCGCCAGGCCGCCGTCGGGGTCGAGCGCGATCGTTACGCTCTCCCCGCAATACGGGCAGGTGACTTCGGCTTCAGTGGCGATCTCGGAATCTTCGATCCCCGATTGCTCGTCGTCGAGCCGGTCCTGTTCATCCGCGTCGTGTCTCACGGTATCCTCTCAGTCGTTATGCTCTTGACACCCGCCTGCCGGAGCCGTCCCTTTCCTGTCTGGCCTGGGTCATTCTCCCGGAGGGTACCCCCGATGGACATCTGGAGCGCAGCCTCGTGGGTGGGGAAGCTAGCCTTCTGCGGCTTCTTTTTCATGAACGGTCTGAATCACTTCACGGCCATGCAGGGTGTGGTTGGCTACGCGCACGCGAAGAACCTGCCGGCCGCCGGCGTGCTGGTGCCCCTGACGGGGGTCATGCTCATGGGCGCCCCGCTCATGATTCTGCTCAAGTGGCACCCGCTCTGGGGCTTTGGGTTGCTCGCCATCTTCCTGGTTCCGGCTGCCTTCCTGATCCACAACTACTGGGTGGAGACCGAGCCGATGCAACGCGGCAATCAGCGCGCGCACTTCGGGAAGAACCTGGCGCTGGCCGCGGCCTGCCTGCTGCTGGCCGTGCTCGTCCATCAGAGCGGGGCTATCTGATGGGCACCCGGGACCTGCGGATCGACGCTTACATCGCGAAGTCCGCCGACTTCGCCAAGCCGATCCTCAGACACATTCGGGAGACGGTGCACCAGGTCTGTCCCGAGAGTGGCTCACGGAGGCGAAGCGAGGAGACGCGGTCGCGTAGGCTCGAGACCGCGATCGAGTGGATGGCCGAAGGAAAATCACGGCACTGGAAATACGTGAAGTAGGAGATCGCCATGGATGAAGAGGTCTTCAACCTCGAGCTGCGCAGATTCCTCAAGCGCTTTGGCATCACCTCGCAGCGGGAAATCGAGAAGGCGGTGGAGGCCGCGCTCGAGAGCGGACGGCTTTCGGGCCACGAGGTGCTGCCGGTCCGCGCGACCCTGACCATCCCGGGCGTGCTGGAGGACGTCCATATCGATGGGGAGATCGCGCTGGCAGGCCCCCCCGCGGGAGCCTAGCGAAGGAGGAAGGCAATGGTACGGACTCTAGAGGGACGGTCACGATGAGAGCAACGGCGCTGTGCGTGCTTGCGACGATCGTGGGTGGCGGACCCGGACTCAACGCCCAGGGGCAGCAGGCGCCGCTCAGGATCGCCGCGAGCAGCTTCGCTTCGGTCGAAGTTCATCTCAATGCCCGGTCGATCGGCACCCGCTGGTACGAGGAAGATGCGGGCCTGACCGGGCCGGCGCGGATCGCGATCAGCTACGGGCAGCCGCACGCCCGCGGGCGACAGGTGGAGGGCGGCCTGATCCCGCGGGACACTGTATGGCGCTTCGGTGCCAATCAGGCGACCTCACTCCACACCGACGTCGACCTGGCGCTCAGCGACCTCAAGGTTCCGCGCGGTGACTATTCGCTCTTTCTCCTGTACGGTCGCGCCGGCTGGCAGTTGATCGTGAATCGCGGCACGGCGCAGTGGGGCACCGATTACGACGCGGCGCGCGATCTCGGCCGAGTGAGTTTGAACAGCCGCCGGCTGGCGGAGCCGGAGGAATCGCTGACCCTGTATCTCGTGCCCGAGGCGGCTCGGCCCGCCACGGGATACGCCGAGCTGCGCGGCGCGCTGCGCATCAAGTGGGGAAGCACCGAGCTGAGCACTACCTGGAGTGTGACTCACTGAGGTGACGGGAAAGGCCCGCTGAATGCCAGGTTTTCAAGCGGCGGGGATGAGCGCGCCGCGGCCGTACCTCCTCGACGAGACAACCTGGAAAAGCGTGCGCGATGGGGCGTATGCCGTCGCGGTCCTGCCCTGGGGAGCCACCGAGGCCCACAATCTGCACCTGCCCTACGGGACCGATTCGATCGAGGTGGGTCACGTCGCCGCAGAAGCGGCCCGCGTTGCCTGGCAGCGAGGGGCGCGGGTGATCGTGCTCCCGACCGTCCCCTTCGGCGTAAATACCGGGCAGTTCGACATTCCGCTCTGCATCAACATGAACCCCAGCACCCAGGCCGCGCTGCTGCGAGACGTGGTCGAAAGCGTGGAGCGTGCCGGGGTCCGCAGGCTGGTCTTGTTGAACGGGCACGGCGGCAACGATTTCCGTGCCATGATCCGTGAACTGGTGCCGGGGCGCTCTCTCTTTCTGTGCACCGTGAACTGGTACAATATCCTGGATCCGCGTCCCTTTTTCAGCGAGCCCGGGGACCACGCGGGTGAGCTGGAGACCAGCGTCATGCTCTCGATCGCCCCCACGCTGCTGCTGCCCCTGGTGGAAGCTGGCCCGGGCTCGGCGCGGCAGTTCACGGTGCGGGGCCTCCGCGAAGCCTGGGCCTGGGCGCCGCGACAGTGGTCGAAGGTGACGGTCGACACCGGCGTGGGTGATCCGGCGCAGGCCTCGGCCGCGAAGGGCGCGAGCTTTCTGGAAGCCGTCACCGAACGCCTGGCGGGATTCCTGACCGAGCTTGCCGCCGCGGATCCCGAGGAGCTCTACCAATAAACCCCGGAGGAGTGCTATGACGCGGGTCGCGTTGGGAATCCTGTGCGGGGGGGTGTTCGGCGCCGTCGCCGTGGCCACGATGCTCCCGATGACGTTTCCCGACAAGCGCGCGGCCCTCATCGCGGCCTTCCTGAACCGGTTCGCGATCGGGCTCCTGATCGCGGTCTCGGATCTGGGTCTGCCGGGCTGGCTGCACGGGCTGGTGATCTCGTTCCTCCTCAGCCTCCCGCCCGCCCTGATGACGAAGGCATACGTACCCATCCTCGGAATCGGGGCGATCGGCGGGCTGGTGATCGGCTGGATCGTGGGTGGAGCCGCTGCCGCGCTCTGACGTGTCGCTCCTCCGCCGTGGATCCGCGCTTCTGGCGACGGTGGTTCTGGCCCTGGCCTGTCAAGCCCGGGAACAGCCCGCCGCCCCCCCGCCTTCGGGCCGATTCATCGCGGAATACGGTCCCGCCACACCCGAGTACCAGGATTTTCGCGACGGCCTGATCACCAATCGCTTCCTCGATACGATCGCGGCGCGACTCAACGATTCGCTGCGCATACCCAAGGACGTCACGCTCGCGACGTCGCACTGCGACGAGCCCAACGCATCCTACGCTCCCGAGACGCGCCGCGTCACCCTCTGCTACGAGCTGTTCAAGGCCTTGTCGGAGCGGTTCGATCGCGAGGTGGGCGGGGACTATCTCATCACCGGCACGCTGGTGTTCGCCCTGATGCACGAGCTGGGGCACGGGTTGATCGACGTGCTCGAGCTGCCTACGACCGGGAGAGAAGAGGATGCGGTGGACCAGCTCGCCACTATCCTGCTCTTGAACCAAGGGGCCATCGGCGATTCGCTGACTTTTGGCGCGGTAGGCTGGTTTGCCACCAACGCGACGTCGAGCCAGCTCGACGATCTGGCGCTGGCCGACGACCACGGCCTGGACAAGCAGCGCGTGTACAACATCATCTGCTGGATCTACGGGCGGGATCCGAAGCGCTACCCCGAGGTGATCGCGGAAGGCTGGCTTCCCGAGCACCGTGCGGAGGGCTGTCCGGCGGAGTATCTCCGCTTACGGCGGAGCTGGCAGCAATTGCTGGCGCCCTATCGGCGCGGACCGCCCTGAGGGAGGCTTGATTCGCATGGGCTATATCGATCGCCACCTGCTGTCCGGAGAGCGGGTCATCTATCGGACCCGGTTGCACTGGAAGCTTTACGTCGGGCCGTCGCTGCTGGTCCTGCTCGTGCTGCTGCCGCTGGCCATCTGGGCGCTTTCCTCCGAGCGCCCGGTGCTGGCGTTGCTTCCTGCCGTCGCGGCGGTGCTCGTGCTGCTGATTGCCTTCATCCGGCGCCGCACTTCCGAGTTTGCGGTCACCAACAAGCGGGTCATTCTCAAGCTTGGGGTGCTGAACACCCGCTCGGTGGAATTGCTGCTGGCGAAAATCGAGGGCATCTCCGTCACCCAGAGTCTTGCCGGCCGGCTTTTCGGCTTTGGGCAGATCGTGGTGACGGGGAGCGGGGGAACCCAGGAGCCGTTCGCCAGCATTCAGGCCCCCCTGGAGCTCCGGCAGGCGGTCCAGGCCGCCACGGAAGGCGGGCTTTCCCTCTCGGGAGAAGGGCCGTAAGTTAGGGCCGCGCTTCAGGCGCCCTCAGGGGTGCTGGACTACCGTATCTCGAACCGGGAGGATTTGATGCGACGTATCGTGTTGCTCTGCTGTGCCGCAGTGCTGGTAGGGTGCGCCAAGAAGGAGGCCACGCCCGCCGCAGACACGACGGCCGTAGCGCCGCCGGCTCCGCCGATGCTCACCGCGGCCGATGTAGCGGGCACGTGGCATGTGCGGGTCATGGGCGAGGCGAGCGACAGCGTCATTACCGAGTACGATATGACCGCGACGGCCGCCGACACCGGCTGGAAGGTCATGCTGCCCAAGCGCCCGGTCATGACCCCGATGGTGATGTTCTCCGGCGACAGCGTGGTGGTGGACATGGGTCCCTTCGAGAGCGTGCTCCGCAAGGGCGTGCAAGTCACCACGCATGGCGTGAGCCGGCTCGCGGGCGGGGAGCTGGTCGGCACGACGGTGGCGCATTACAGCAAGGGCGCCGACAGCGTCGTGACGCTGCGGACCCGGGGCACCAAGACCCCGTAAGCAGTCCCGACAACGCGGGTTAGTCCGGCCGGCCGCGGCATACGCGGTCGGCGGGCTGTCCTGCGCGTGGCAATCCTCCCCCGTGCCCTACCTCCCCGCGGAATCGCGCTACGAATCCATGCCGTACCAGCGCTGCGGCCGAAGCGGGCTGCAGCTTCCCCCGGTCGCGCTCGGACTCTGGCACAACTTCGGCGGGGTGGATCGCTTCGATACCGCTCGCGAGATGCTGCTCCACGCGTTCGATCTCGGCATCACCCATTTCGACCTGGCCAACAATTACGGACCCCCACCGGGCTCCGCCGAGGCGACTTTCGGTCGGGTGCTCCGGGAAGATCTGCACCCGTACCGCGACGAGCTCGTCATCTCCAGCAAAGCGGGTTACCTGATGTGGCCGGGGCCCTACGGAGACCGGGGCTCACGCAAGTACTTGATGGCGAGCCTGGACCAGAGCCTGCGCCGGATGGGACTGGAGTACGTGGACATTTTCTACCATCACCGGCCGGATCCCGACACGCCCCTGGAGGAGACGCTCGGCGCACTCGATCAGATCGTCCGGAGCGGCAAGGCGCGCTATGCCGGCCTCTCCTCCTATCCGGCGGAGCTGACCCGACGCGCCGCGCGGATGCTCAAGGCCCTGGGCACGCCCTGTCTCGTGCACCAGCCCAAGTACAACATGTTCAACCGCTGGATCGAGGACGGCTTGCTGGACGTACTGGCCGAGCAGGGCATCGGCTGTGTGGTATTTTCTCCCCTGGCCCAGGGGCTGCTGACCGATCGCTATCTCAACGGGATTCCCGAAGACTCCCGCGCCGCCAAGCCGCACGGGTTTCTCAAGCGCGAGCACGTCAGCGCGCCGGTCGTCGGGAAGGTCCGCCGGCTGAACGAGCTTGCGCGCGCGCGCGAGCAGAGCCTGGCGCAACTGGCCCTGGCGTGGGTCCTGCGACACCCGACGGTCACTGCTGCCCTGATCGGAGCGAGCCGGCCCGGGCACATCGACGACGCGTTGGGCGCCTTGCGGCGGCTCAGCTTTACCGCGGAAGAGCTGGAAGGCATCGACCGGATTCTCGCGAGCTGACCACAGATGGCCTCCGCTCCTTCCCACGCGGCATTCGCCCTGGCGCTGGGCGCGTGTCTCGCTCCGGCCGCCATGCGACGGCGTACGCTGGTACTGGGCGTAGTACTCGCCGTGCTGCCCGACCTCGATGCGGTCGGCTACTGGCTGGGGGTGCCCACCAGCGCCCTGATCGGGCATCGTGGGCTCACCCATTCCCTGGCGTTTGCCCTCGTCGTAGGTCTCGGCGGTGCGCTGCTGCTCGCGAAGCGGGGATTGCCGCCGGAGTTGCATCCACGTGCCGCGCTGTACCTGGTCCTGGCGATGGTCTCGCACGGGATGCTCGATGGGTGCACCAACGGCGGCCCCGGCATCGCGTTCTTCGCGCCGTTCAGCAACGCGCGCTATTTCTTCCCGTTCCGGCCCATTGCGGTCTCGCCGATCGGGGTGGAGGGCGTGTTGGGCGAGCGGGGACTGCGGATCCTGGCCAGCGAGGCGCGCTGGATCCTGCTGCCGTCCGCGCTGCTGGCGGGCGGCGCGATTCTGTTCAGGTCGCGACGCTCAAGCCGCAGGACTTGACCCACCTCGGGGCCGTTACGTTTAGCGGGCCGGGATCGCCCCGGCTGGAACGTCCAACGAGGAACCGATGCGTCCACTCTCTCGCTTCGGCAACGCAGTGCTGCTCGCGGCGGCCATCCACGCCGACTGGCACCTGGCGCGGGCAGGCCATCATGGCAGCCTGAGCGGCGACTGGGCGCAGCATTGGGTGATGGCGGTTCCCGTCTTTGCGCTGCTCGCCCACTTGGTCGAGCGGGAATCGAGCGCCGCACGCTGGCGGGAAAGCGCGTGGGTGATCGTGGGAGGGGCGGTCACGGGGCAGTTGCTCGAGCCGCTGGCGGAAATGCTGACGGGCGGAATGGGCTGGAGCTGGCTCGTGCAGGGACCGCGCTGGACCGCGTTTGCCGAATTCATGGCGGCCGGTTTCGCCACGTTTCTGCTGGTCATGGCCTGGAAGTCGCAGAGCGTTGAAGGGCCTCGGAGCGCAGGTTAGAATTCCAGCGGCCGCGTGGCCGGATTCTGCCCCTTCAAACCGGAGTCGCCATGTCCAAACGGGAAGAGCAGCGTATCGCCGCCTTGATCAAGAAGAACGCCGCTAAAGTTTCCGGCCCCCGCCCGGACAAGTCGGCGCGATATGACGATACCCTCCGGAAGAAGGCTCCGGAGACGGACGACGAAACCAAGCGCTTCTTCAAGGAAATGAAGCGGAGAGAGTTCTGAGCTCCGGGTTGCTCGAGCGGCTGTTTGCCCACCTTCGCTGGGCGGATAGCCGGACGCTCGCCGCGCTTCGCGCCGCCCCGCCGCCACCGGCCAAGGCCCTCGAGCTCTACGCCCACATCCTCGGCGCCGAACACGTCTGGCTGGCCCGGCTGCGGCAGCAACCCGCAACCAGCGCGGTCTGGCCCCAACTGAATCTCGACGGATGCAGCGCGCTCGCCGCTGCGAATCACGCGGGATTCGCGGAGTTCATGGGGACCCTGGACGACGCGGCTCCGGAACGCGAGATCCCTTACACGAACAGCGCTGGTAATTCCTTCACCTCCAGCGTGAGCGATATCCTGCTGCACGTGGCCCTGCACGGTTGCTATCATCGCGGACAGGTGGGGCTGTTGCTGCGTAGCGCGGGCAGCGAGCCCCAGCCGACCGATTATATCGCGTTTGTGCGTGGAGCTCCCGCGGCCACCCGCGCGCCGTGAGCTCCGCGCCCGGCCCGCTGGCCTATGCCTTCTGGCACTGGAAGCGGTCCGAGGTCTCCCTTGCGGTCTATGAGGCCAGGCAGCGCGCCTTTCAGGACGCGCTCGCTGCCGACAAGCCTCCCGGATACCTCGGCGGGACCAGCGTGCGGCTCACGGGCGCAAGCTGGGCCGCGGACGGAGGCCCCGCCTACGAGGACTGGTATCTCGTCGCGGATATGGCCGCGCTCGAGCGGCTGAATGAAGCCGCGGTGACGGCGGGGCGGGCGGCACCGCACGACGCCGTGGCCAGTCTGGCCGCCGGGGGAACCGCGGGACTCTACGGCTTGCGTGCCGGCGACCCGCTGGCGCTTCCGGCCTTCGCGGCCTGGTTCGCGAAGCCCGCCGGTATGAGCTACCCCGCCCTCACCCAGGCCGTCGCTCCACTGATGCGGACCAGTGCGTGCGCCCTCTGGAGCCGGCGCATGACGCTTGGCCCCACCCCGGAATTCTGTCTGCAAAGCATGACGCCCGTCGAACTGCCCAACGGATTCAACGCTCGGCGCTTTCCACTCGAGCCGGTCTGGGGCGGAGCCCGTTGAGCTCGCCCATCGACCCGGCCGCCCGCTCCGGCGTGCTCTGGCGCTGGCTCGGGCTTCTCGGTCTCCATCCTCGACTTCGTGATCTGGTTCGGAATCGGGATGCTCTGGTGGAAGGGGCTCGGCTGGTGGTGAGTCCCAAGCGCTCGCTGCTGCCCGATGCGGTCGAGGCTTACGTCGCGCGCCTGATGACGCGCCAAACGCCGCTGCAGCAGCGCTTGCGAGAGGAAACCGCGGGCCTGCCGCAGGCCGGCATGCAGATCGGGCCGGATCAGGCCGCCCTGCTCGCGTTGCTGGTCCGACTGCTCGGCGCCCGCAGCGCCCTCGAGATCGGGACATTCACCGGGTACAGCGCGCTGGCGCTGGCGGCCGCGCTCCCGGAAGACGGCAGGCTGGTGACCTGCGATGTCAGTGAGGAATGGACCAGCATCGCGCGCCGCTACTGGGAGGCGGCAGGCCTGGCGCGGAAGATTGAGCTGCGACTGGGGCCCGCCGGCGAAACGCTGCAACGGCTGCTGGGCGAGCACGGCGCGGGATACTTCGATTTTGCGTTCATCGACGCGGACAAGCCCGCGTACGACGCCTACTACGAGGCCTGTCTCCGGCTGGTGCGGCCCGGCGGCCTCATCGCCATCGACAACGTGCTCTGGAGCGGCGCAGTGGCCGATCCTGGGAACCACGAGACCAATACCCAGGCCATTCGCGCGCTCAACCTCAAGATTCGCGATGATCCGCGTGTGGATTCCTGCCTGTTGACTGTAGGCGACGGCGTAATGCTGGCGCGTCCCCGCTTGCTCTGAGTCGATTCGGGAGCTAGATCACCTCCTTATACCACACTCCCGCTCCCGGAGGTGGGAATGAATCGAGCCGCTTCCCTCACCGCGCCCCCCGAGGCCGGTTATCAGATTCCCGCCGGGGCGGGAATCGGGCATGCGCATCTCAAAGTCAGCAACCTCGAGCGCGCCCTCGAATTCTATTGCGGCATCCTCGGCTTCAACCTGGTCGCGAAGTTTCGCAACAGCGCGGCGTTTCTCGCGGCGGGAGACTATCATCACCACCTCGGGCTCAACACCTGGGAGAGCCTGGGTGCCTCGCCGCCACCACCGCAGCACACCGGTCTCTATCATGTCGCCATCCGCTATCCCACGCGGCGCGACCTGGCGATCGCGGTGAAGCGGCTGCGCGAGTCGGCCGTCCCGCTCCGCGGCGCGTCAGATCACGGAGTGAGCGTGTCGATCTATCTCAGCGATCCTGACGGGATTGGACTCGAACTGACTTGGGACCGGCCGGTGGCGGAATGGCCCCACACGCCGGAAGGCGGAGTGGAGCTCCGGATGGCCGATCCGTTCGACCTCGAGGCCTTGATCGCCGAGGCGGTGCCGTGAGCGAGCTGAGCATCGCCCTGATTACCCGCACGCTGCAGCCGCGGCGCGGGCTCGCCTGGCACGGCGGGCCGACGCCCGCGCGCGCCCTACGTGGGGTGGACGCCGCGCTAGCCCGCTGGCGGCCGCCGCGGGGCGGTCACCCGATCTGGGAGCTGGCCCTGCACATTGCGTATTGGGATTACACGGTCCGTCGCCGGCTGCTCGGCGTCGCGATTCCGCGCTTCCCACGCAGTCCCGCCAACTGGCCGACGCTGCCGAAGCGGAGCGACGAAGGGGCTTGGGCAGCCGACCGCGCGCTGGTCGCCAACGAGCATCGTCTGTTGGTCGAGGTCGTGGAGGATTTTCCAGCCAGCCTGCTCGGCCGACGGATGGGGAGCCAAAAGCGCTGGACCTATGGCGATACGATTCTCGGAATCACCGTGCACGACGCCTACCACGCCGGACAGATTCAGCTGCTCAAGCGCATGGGGCGCCGGGGCTAGGCGCTCGTTCTCCCGCAGCCCGCTTCCGGTGATATTTCCGCGGGGTTTGTTCTTCATACCGAGGCCTTCCGAGTGACCGCGCCCGCCACGACCACGATTTTCGCTGCTCCGCGCGCGGTGGTCACCAGCTGGCTGGGCTCGCGGCCCGCCGACAGCGCCGAGCGCGCCGACCAAGCCAGCGTTCGCTCCGGTCGACGGCGGAGCGCGTGATCCGTATCTTTAAGCCATGCCTTCGCTGCTTTCGCTCGGGTCGCTTCGCCGGCAGAAAGAGCTGGTCCACGCCTGCGAGGCGGAGGCCATGGAGCAGGAGTGGCGACGGGCCTGGCGCCGCGTCTTTGCCCAGTGCATCGGCCTGGCGCTGGCCGGGTACCTGGCGTATGGGTTGAGCTGGAGCTTGAACGGAGATGGAGCGATGGTACTGGCCGCGGCGAGCCTGGTGGTGGGTTATGTGCTGCCGCTGTTCCGGCTGCTCGCGTTCTTTCTTCGCCACGCCGATCAGTTCTGAGCCGTCATGTACGAGCGTCGCTCCGACCCCCTGTTGCCGCCCCCCCGTTTCCTACGCCGGCTCGGGCTGCATTTGCTCGGCGCGGCGGGCATCATCCTGACGTCGCTCGCGCTCGGGACGGTCGGGTATCATGCACTGGGCGAGCAGGCCTGGATCGACGCCTTCCTGAACGCGGCGATGCTGCTGGGCGGGATGGGGCAGGTGGGCGACCTCCCCACCACCGCTGGAAAACTCTTCGCGGCGGTCTTCGCGCTGTATGCGGGGCTGGTTCTGATCGCGGTGACCACGCTCATCCTGGCGCCGGTGCTGCACCGGGTGCTTCACTCCGTGCACCTCGAGGACGATGCTGACGTCCCCGCGGGCAGAGAGAGCTGATCCATGCGAGCGCTGCCCGCGGTCCTGCTTTGCCTTGCGCTCGCCTGCGGAAGCCCGACCGAACCGGACCCCACGCTTCAGTTCGAGGGCCGGGTCGTTTTCGGCATCGCGACGCTTCCGGTTACCGCGCAGGGTCTGGACGGCGGCATCAAGGTTTCGGGGGTCATCCCGACCCCCACCTCGGATTACACCCTCACCGGACACCTCAGCGCCGTCGGGGGCCGCAAGCTCATCCTCGAGGTGAGCGTCGACAGCACCCGGGCAGGAGTGCCCTTGCCGGTCCAGATCTACTACGAGGGTAGAATCGGTAACCTGAATAAGGGCGCCTACGATCTCGAAGTCATTCATACCCTCCACATCGCGGCAACCCAGACGGCGTCGGTCTTTCGCGGAGTGGTCCAGGTCCCGTGAGCCGTCCGGGGTTTCCTGATCTCTTCTCCCGTGACGCCACAGGGTACGCGAAGTTCCGGCCCCGCTACCCCGCAGCGCTTTTCGAATGGATCGTGGGCTTGCCCGCGCAGCGCCGGGTCGCGCTGGACTGCGCCACCGGCAACGGGCAGGCCGCGACCGTGCTCGCGAAAAGCTTCGCGCTGGTCCTGGGAGTCGATGCGAGCATGCCGCAGCTCCGCGTGGCGACCCGCGCCGGCGGCGTCCACTACCTCGGGGCGCTGGCCGAATCGAATCCCCTCCGGTCGGGAGCGGTGGACCTGATCAGCGTTGCCCAAGCTATCCACTGGCTGGACCGGCCCCGCTTCTTCGCCGAGGTCGAAAGGATCGCGGCCCCCGGTGCTGCGCTGGCGGTCTGGGGCTACGGCAGACTGCGGGCAGCTCCGGCGATCGATACCCTCATCAATCGCTTTCATGACGAGACCGTCGGTCCCTATTGGTCGACGGAGCGCAGACTCGTCGAGGAAGGCTATGGAGGATTCGCGATCCCGATCGATGAGGTGGTGGCTCCAGCGCTCGCGATCGAGACCCAGCTGAGCCTGCCGGAGCTACTCGGGTACCTGCGCACCTGGTCGGCGGTTGGAAAATACCTCGCCGTTAACGGGCACGATCCGGTCGAGCGGCTCGCACCAGAGCTCGCGGGCGTCTGGGGCGACCCGGCCGCGCGCAGGCCGATCGTCTGGCCCCTCTTCGTGCGCGCGGGTCGCTGGCGCGGAGAGGAGCTCAGTCCTCCAGCACGAACGTCACCTTGAGATCGACCCGGTAATCGCGAATCTCGTTCTTCTCGACATCCACTTTGAAGCCCTTGATCCAGACGCCCTTGATGTTCTTGAGCGTCTTGCCGGCGCGCTTGATTCCCGCGCGAACGGCATCATCGAAGCTCTTGGTGGACGTGGCGGTGATTTCGGTAACCTTGGCGACGGACATGGCGTGCTCCGGGTGGCGAGGAATCAAGGAATCTACCGTGCGGAGACGCCGCAAGCGCTAGATTCCCGCACCATGATCCCTCTCGTTCTCGCGGCATTCGCATTCGGCATCACGCAGGCTCCCACCGGGCCCCGACATACGCTCATGCCGATTCCGGCCTCCGCGACAGGGCGGGTGGGGCGCTTGCGTCTCGACAGCAGCTTCTCGGTCCGGGTGACCGGCGCGCGACGCGACGATCGGCTGGCCCGCGGGGTCGAGCGCTTCGTGCAGCGCGCCGCCGGCGCGACCGGGCTCATGCTCAACCGCGGTGCCGCCGGCCTCACGCTCTCCGTGGCGGGTCCCGGCGAGCGGGTGCAGTCGCCGGAGGAGGACGAGAGCTACACGCTGGAAATCACGTCTGGGGGAGCGACCCTACAAGCGCCCACCACGATCGGTGCGCTACGGGGCCTGGAGACGGTGCTCCAGCTCATCGATTCGGACTCCACGGGCTGGTATTTGCCCTCCGCGCGGATCGAAGATCGCCCGCGCTTTCCCTGGCGCGGGCTGCTCATCGACGTCGGCCGCCACTTCGAACCGCCCGAGGTCATCAAGCGACAGCTCGACGGGATGGCCGCGGTCAAGCTCAACGTGCTGCACTGGCATCTCTCGGAAGACCAGGGCTTCCGGGTGGAGAGCCGGCGCTATCCCCGCCTGCAGCGGTTCGGCTCCGACGGGCTGTACTACACCCAGGGGCAGGTTCGCGAAATCGTCGCCTACGCGCGCGACCGGGGCATCCGGGTAATGCCGGAGTTCGACCTGCCGGGACATTCCACCGCCTGGTTCGTGGGGTACCCGGCGTACTCGAGCGGGCCCGGGCCGTACGCGATCGAGCGGCATTTCGGCGTGTTCGTGCCGACCTTCGATCCGACTCGCGCCGAGACCTATCAGTTCCTGGACGGTTTCATTGCCGAGATGGCGGCACTGTTTCCCGACCCCTACTGGCACATCGGCGGTGACGAGGTCGAGGGCTCGCAGTGGCGCACCAATCCCCGGATCCGCGCCTTCATGCGCGCGCATCGGCTGGAGAACAACGGCGCTCTGCAGGCCTACTTCAATCGCCGCTTGTCGACCATTCTCACCCGCCACGGGAAGCGGATGGTCGGCTGGGACGAGATCCTGCATCCGGATCTTCCCCAGAGCACCGTCATTCAATCCTGGCGGGGACAGAATTCGCTGGGCGAGAGCGCCAAGCGCGGCTACCGCGGAATCCTTTCGGCGGGCTGGTATCTCGACCACATGCGCACCGCCGAGTTCCACTACCTGGTGGACCCGCTTTCGGATCCGAACGGACTCAGCCCGGAAGCGGTGCGCCGCGTCCTGGGCGGCGAGGCATGCATGTGGGCCGAGCACGTTACTCCCGAGTCGATCGATTCGCGGATCTGGCCGCGGCTCGCGGCGATCGCCGAGCGGCTCTGGTCGCCCCGCGAGGTGCGCGACGTTCCCGACATGTACCGTCGCCTGGCCGTGATGCGCGGCCGGCTGGAGCTCCTGGGACTTGGCCACGAAGGACACACCGCCCGCATGGCGCGCAGGCTGGCCGACGGTCACGACGCCACGGCGCTCACCGCGCTGCTCGAACTGGTCGAACCGGTACGATTCGGGGAACGCGCGTCGCTGCAGCCGCTGATGCAGCAGACCCCGCTGGTGTTTGTGGTGGATGCCGCGCGGCCGGATCCGCCGGTCCAGTGGAACGCTCGCAAAGCGGCGACCGCGGCGCTGCTGCTAGGCGAGGAGGCCGCCGCGGCGCGGCGCGGGCTCGATTCCAGTTTCGTGGCCTGGGGCGGGCTCGCGCCGGCACTCGACAGCGTCGGAACGGAGGTACCGCTGGTGAGGGACGCGCTGCCCGCGGCGCGGGCACTGGTCCGGGTAGCCGCGATCGGGCGCGAGGCGCTGGTCCAGCTGGGACAGGGTCCCGCCCCGCAGGAGTGGATCAAGGCCAGGCTGGCGGAGCTGGATACACTCACCAAGCCGCAGGGATTGCTGCGGCTCTCTGTTATCCCGGCCGTGCGGCAGCTGGTGGAGGGCAGCGGCGCCCGGTGACCAGCTATTTCGCGTACGGAGCCAACATGGACCCGGTGCACATGGCGGATTGCTGTCCCCAGGCGACCCGTCTTGGCCTTGCGGTGTTGCCGGGGCGGAGCTTTCGCATCGCGGCAACGGGATATGGGGACGCTCCCCTCGCGGCCGGCGGCGAGCTGCACGGAGTGCTCTGGGAGCTCTCGCCCAGCGACGAAGCCGCGCTCGACGCGTTCGAGGGGGTGCCGAACGGACTCTACCGCAAGGAATGCGCGGCCGTCCGGGATCGTACCGGCCGGCAGGTCACCGCCATGCTGTATCGCGCCGCCGATGCGGCGGCCGGGCTTCCGGTGCCGGGATACCTGGAGCGCATCATCGAGGTGGCGGAAGATCTGGGGTTTCCCGCCGGCTACGTGGAGAGCCTGCGGCGCTGCCTGACCGCGGGTTAGGCCTGTCCACCGGCACCCACAGCCTGGCCTGGGGTGAGGGGCGGCTGCTTCGATTTGCTACGGGTTCGCACCAGCGACTCGGCTGCGTCGCGCTCCGCGATTCCTCCCGTCGCTCTGAGCGCCCATATTGCGGGTATGTCGGCGCCTCCTTCCCTCTCCCGCCTCGCCAGGAAAGCACGCTGGTTCTGGCCGGTTTTCGGCACCGTCGTCCTGGCGGACTGCTCGACCAAGCGATGGATTGTTTCGTCGCTGAGCGGCGACCCCGGGCCGCATCCCCTGCTCGGAGACCTGCTGCAGCTGACGCTGGCCTACAATCCCGACGCCGCGATGAGCCTGTCGTTCGGAAGCGCCTCGCGGCTGGTTTTTTGCGGGGTCGCGCTAGTCGCGCTGCTCGTGCTGTTCCGGCTCTATCACCGCACTCCCTCCAACGCGGTTATGCGGGCCGTGGCGCTTGCACTGGTGGCGGGGGGCGCGCTCGGCAACCTGCTGGATCGGATGCGCTCGGCGCGCGGCGTGGTCGATTTCATCGATATCGGCGTGGGGCAGTCGCGCTTCTGGACCTTCAACCTCGCCGACATGGGCGTCACGGTGGGGGCGCTGCTCCTGGCCGTGGTCCTGTGGCGCGAGGATCGGGCACAGCGCGTGACATGAGAACGCTCCTGCTGCTGCTGGCCTCGCTGGCCTCGCTGCTCTCGGCGCAGGCGCCACCGGGCCGGATCTCGCGCGCCGGCGTCGCGCGCGCGCAAGCGATCGTGGACTCCGTCTTTCTCGACCGCAAGGCGCTGGAAGGCACCATTGAAGGCGGCGATTGGGTCTCGTACCTCATGGCCCGGCTCGGCGTCGAGCCGCTTCCCGAAAACACCGAGATCCTGATCGCGGTCGACAGCGAGCACATCGTGCTTTCGGGCCGGCTCCAGGATCTGCCGCAGGAAGCCCGCGCGATGATCGGCCCGCTCGCCGCGCTGGTCGACTCGAGCACGGTACTGGCCGCCGACATCGCGATGCTGCCCGCCGCCCAGGGACTCAGCCACTTCCGGCTGGAAGGGGTGAGCATTGGAGGATTCCCCGTGCCGGAGATCGTGCTGCGCTCGATGCTGCTCGACGTGGGCGAGCGCTATCCCGGCCTCACCAAGACGGGGCGAGACCTGTACGTCGAGATTCCTATCGATGGCCGGGTGACGCTGATTCCCGGAGCGGTGCGACTCACTGCGGCAAGGCGTCCGTAACTTTGCGGGAGAAGCCATGAGCGACGTGCGCTATCCGATCGGACCGTTTGTCCTCGAGGGCGAGATCAACGCGGTCCGCCGGGAGGGCTGGATCAGCGAAATCGCGGAGGCCCCCGCGCGGCTGCGAAGCGCGGTACACGGCCTGACCGAAGCGCAGTTCGACACAGCCTACCGCGACGGAGGCTGGACGGTGCGCCAGGTGGTTCACCATCTCCCCGACAGTCATCTCAACGCGTACGTGCGCTTCAAGCTGGCGCTGACCGAGCATAACCCGACGATCCGCCCCTACGAAGAAGCGCGCTGGGCCGAGCTGCCCGATACCGCCGGGACGCCGATCGGGGTGTCGCTGATGCTGCTCGAGGCGCTGCACCGCCGCTGGGTGGTGCTGCTCCGGGCGATGAAGGAGGAGGAGTGGTCCCGCACCTTCTTCCATCCCGAGCACCAGAAGGCCTTTCCGCTGGACCGGATCCTGGCGATGTATGCCTGGCATGGTCGGCACCACGTAGCCCACCTCACCTCGCTCCGCGACCGGCTGGGGTGGGGGTGAGCACTCTCCGTGTCAGTGGCAGTGTCGGTGACCAGTAAGCGGTGAGCGCTCGGCAAACTGTCACCCGAACGGTGATAGTCGCTGGGGCGCTGATCGTCTCCGGCCTGGTACTCGCTCCCCTGCTGCCGCCGCATCTGATCCCCCCCGCTTCCGCGCTCTGGTACCTGGCTCTCGCCGTGCTGCTGGGCTCGGCGTATCGCATCCTGACCTGCTGGGCAAGCCGACGAACCGCACTCACGCTGGTCTTGCTCGCGGTCGCGCTTCCCGTAGGGCTCACGGCCATTCGTCCCGAGCCCACGCTGGCCATCGTATTGCCGTGCCCGCGCAATTACGGCTGGCTTCCCGCCTGGTTACTGCGCTCGAGTCCACTGGCTTCGCTGAGCTTCGCAGTGGGAGAATCGAAGCTGAAGCTCTGCTATGGGCGCCCCGCCGCGCGCGGCCGGCGGATGCTCGGCGGCAGTAGAGTGCCCTATGGGTGGGTGTGGCGGACCGGGGCCAACGAGCCCACCACGCTCATCAGCAACGATTCGCTCGAG
This sequence comes from uncultured Gemmatimonas sp., assembly GCA_964649225.1. Taxonomy (GTDB): domain Bacteria; phylum Gemmatimonadota; class Gemmatimonadetes; order Gemmatimonadales; family GWC2-71-9; genus JABFSM01. Next base: position 56,864 of record CAZYPO010000006.1, read on the forward strand.
CTCGCGGGAATCGTGATCCCGCCGGGGCGTACCGCGCTCTACACCATTCCGGGGCCGGAATCCTGGGAGGTGATCCTCAACGCGGCGACCTCGCAGTGGGGTATCGAGTCGGAGTATCGCGCCGAGGTTCGCGCGCGCGAACGGGGCCGTGCGATCCTGCGGAGCGCGCGCGGCGACTTCGTGGAGCGGCTCCGATTCAGCATGGAGCCCCAGGCGGGTGATTCCGGCCAGGTCGACCTGGTGCTTGCCTGGGAGACCACGCGGTTGCGAATGCGCATCCGCTTCCTCTCGCGCTGAGCCGCCCTTTCTCGCGCTCTGCGACGCAAGCTTCAGCGTCCTACAACGACCCCCACCGATTCCCGGTCCGGCGCCTTGGCGGAGCCGCTCGCCCGGGGCAGGCACTGTCGAATTTCGGGACTGCTCGGGCGGGCAGGCGGCAAGTACTTGGGGCGACGCAGGAAAAGCCCATCCCGGTCGGGATGCGCGGCAAGTCCGAAAGCATCCATGTCATGTTTTAAGACGGTGTTCCTGACAATACAGTTCATTTCTTCGCTCATGTGATGGCCTTAAGTGCAAGCAGGAGCAAGAAATGCGTCTATGTATCTAGATATTCTAACAACTCATTTGCCCCGTATAGTGCCGGACAACTTCGATGGGGAGGGAGGCAAAATGTTGGACCGCCTGTCCGATCCATCGGGACAGCAGTTCGACGCGCTCGAACCGCTGCCGCCGCAATGGCGCGAGCTCGTCGAGGCCCTCAGAGAGCAACTGGGTCGGGCGAGCGATCAGCGCGAATGGCTGGCGCAGGCACTCGAGCGCACCTCCAGCGAGTTGCGCGAGCAATTGGTCGAGCTCGAGGCGCTTCGGCGGGCCCGCACTACGGCGGAGTCAGCCAACCTGGTCCGCGGCGAGATCCTGGCCACAATCAGCCGCACCATGCGCACTCCCGCCGACGCTCTGCTGGGCCTCACCGGCCTGCTCCGGCTCGGCCCATTGCTGCCGACCCAGCTCACCTACGTTGAGGCTCTGGCGGGCGCCGCCGAAGCACTGCGGGGTATTCTCAATGACGTTTCGGATTTCTCCCGATTGGAAAGCGGGACGTTGCCGCTCGAGCCGATCGGCTTCGATCTTCGCGTCATGGTGGAAGGTCTGGCGGCGGCGCTCGGGGGCGAAGCCCATGCCAAGGGTATCACGCTCCGGCTCGCCTGGCGCCCGGAAACGTCGCGGCGGGTGACCGGAGATCCTGGGCGCATCCGTCAGGTGCTGGCAGCGCTGATCCGGGATGCCCTGGCCCGCGTGGAGAGCGGAGAAGTCGTCTTCGAGGTGGGAGAGGATATGGCGCGCGCCGCGGGCAACGGGATCCGCGTGGTCGTGGAGGACAGCGGTCCCGCCATTCCACAGGACCTGCTGCCCACGTTGTTCGAGCCATTCATCCGGGGCGACGCATATTCCAATCGAGAGGGCGGCCTGGCGCTACCGATCGCGCGGAATCTGGCCCGCCTCATGGGTGGCGACATTGTGGTCCAGAATACGGCTGACGCGGGCACGCGCTTCACGCTCCGGCTGCCGCTCAGCAGACTCGGGGCGCAAGGCAGCGAGGATACCGGCGCTGTCGCGCCCGAGGAGCCGGTCCCCAGCTCCGCGCTGCCCGGCACGCTGCTCGTCGTCGAGGCCGATGCCAACCAGCGCGCGAGCTGGGCATGCATTGCGGAGGCTGCGGGTTACCGCGCCAGCGGCTTTGCCAGCCGGGTGGAGGCGATCGCGGAGCTCAAACGCCGCGCTGTCGGCGGCCAACCCGTGGGTATCGTGATGTTCAGTGATCACGATGCCGACGAATACCACACCATCGGCCGCGCCATCGTGACCGACCCGGCGCTGGGCAAGCCCGCGCTCATCATGTTGCCCGCGGCGGGGAATCCCGGCGATGCGCGGCGGCTCATGGACGCGGGCTTCCGCGGCTACCTGGTCAAGCCGATCGCTCCCGCGGACCTCAGAGAAACGCTGGAGACCCTGCGGCGCGCGCCGCGGAGCGCCTGGCACCGCCTCTTTCTGACCAGGCACTCACTCGCGGAAGCGCGACGGGGCGGAGCAGTGAAGGACGAGGAAGTGGAGACCAGTCTGGGACACCTCCTGGAAGCGTGAGCGCTGAGCTCTACCCGCCGAATGGCTGCTCCAGAGAAGGTGATGTCGGCGTGAACAGCTCCGCCCCACTCTCCGTGATGTGCATGTCGTCCTCCAGACGCACCCCGAACTCACCGCGAATATAGATCCCCGGCTCGTCGCTGAAGACCATGCCCGGCTGCAGCGGCAGCGTGTTGCCGCGCACGAGGTAGGGCCACTCGTGGCCATCCATGCCGATCCCGTGACCGACTCGATGGGTGAAGTACGTGTAGTCCGGTCCGAAGCCGGCGTCGTTGATCACTTTGCGCGCCGCGGCGTCCACCGCCTGGCACTCCACGCCGGGCCGTGCGGCGGCGAGCGCGGCCTGCTGCGCGCGCTGCTCGATCGCGAAGACCTGCTTCATACGCTCGGTGGCCTTGCCCAGCACGAAGGTGCGGCTGAGGTCGCTGGTGTACCCCTCGACCTGGCAGCCACCGTCAATGAGGAGAATGGTCCCCTCCCGAATGATCTGCGGAGTGGACGAGCCGTGCGGCAACGCCGAGTAGGGACCCACCTGCACACCGGCTCCGCCCTCGAACCCCAGCCGCTCGTGCGCCTGGGAGACCAGCCGGCCGAACAGGTCCTGGGTCATGCCGTCCCGTAGTGCGTGGTACGCGGCCTCGTACGCCTTGAGCGTGACCGCGCACGCGAGCCGCATCAGCTCTAGCTCGGGCGCGCTCTTGATCATGCGACATCCCGCGGTCACCGGCGTGCCACTCGCCAGGCTCATCGCTGGAAGCGCTGCGGCGGCACCGTTGGCGAACACATGGCGCACCGTTTCCTCAACACCCACTCGTCCGGTCGCGACCCCCCGCGCGCGGAATCCTTCGGCGATCCGCTGGTAGGGACTCTCGTGTTCCTCCCAGATCAGCACGTCTGCGGTGCCCTTGAGCGGGCCTGCACCGATCCGCTCGGCGACGCGGTCGCGCTCGAACGCAGGGCAGACCATGAAGGCCGGACCGGTGAGCGGCACGATCAGCGCGAGCATCCGCTCGCTCAAATCCCACTCGATGTTGGCGAAGTAGCGCAGCGAGGTGCCGCCCATCAGCAGCAGCGCATCGAGCTTTTCCGCGGCCAGGAGCTCGCGGGCCCGATCGAGCCGGGCCTGGCGCTCCTCGACGGTGATGGGGCGCGCCTGCTGGCGCATCGAGCTGAGCGCGCGGATCGAGGGAGGCAGCGGCTCGCCCTGCTGGGGCAGCGGCTCCGAGTGTGGTCGCTCGATCAATCCGGCGGCGAGCGCAGTGGAACCGACTCCGAGGAATTCGCGGCGAGTAGGCATACCTCATTATACCGCCATATTATACCGCCATGTCATTACGTCGCCTCACGGTGCTGGGCGGAAACAATCCCGCGGCGCGCGCCGAGCACCTCGAAGCGGCGAGCAACCTCGGCCGCCTGCTGGCGGAAAACGGCATCACGCTGGTATACGACGGCTCGTCGCAGGGCCCCATCGGCGCGCTCGCCGTCGCGCTGCGCACCGCGGAAGGCCGCGCGCTCGCGGCGCCGCCGGAAGAGCTCGCCGAGCTTGGCGACGGCTTTCTGGCGCTGCCCGGAGGCCCCGCGACGCTGGAACAACTTTTCGCGACCGGTCTTCCGGTGCACGGCGGGGACGCCAAGCCCTGCGGTCTGCTCAACACCGCGGATTATTTCACCGGACTGCTCAAAGCGGTGGACGATGGCGTGGTGGAACGCTTCGTGCGCGAGACCCAGCGCGGCCGGCTCGTCGTCGAGCGTGATCCCGCGGCGCTGCTCCGCGCGCTCGCCGATTTCCGGCCTCCCGAAACCCGGCGACAGGTCCCATGAGCGCTTTCGAAATCATCGCAGCCGGCCTCGGCATCATCAGCGTGTTTTTCAGCACGCGGCAGAACATCCTGGCGTGGCCCACTTCGCTGCTCAACAACGCGATGTACGGCGTGTTCTTTTTCAGAAAGCGTCTGTACGCGCTGATGAGTCTGCAGGTGTTCTTTGGCGGGATCGCTCTTTACGGCTGGTACCAGTGGCTGCACGGAGGAACGGCAAACTCCGTGCTCCAGGTCTCCCATATCCCACTCAAGCTTGGGATCCTCCTGGCTGCCCTCGCCACAGTCGCGACGCTCGTGATCTGGTATGTGCTGCGCAAGTTTACCCAGGATCCCTCCCCCTTCATCGATGCGTTCTTCTTTGCAGTCAGCCTGACCGCTCAATGGATGATGGCGCGCAAGTACATCGAGTGCTGGCCTATCTGGGTCGGAATCAATTGTATCTCGGTGCCGTTCTTCTTCGTGAAGCGCGCCTATCCTACGATGGCGCAATACGCGGTCTTTCTAGTGCTCGCCATCATAGGTTGGGTCCAGTGGAGCACGTCGCTCGGTCGGTAGGGTTACGCGCCAGGGATCGAGATCGAGCCATTGTTGCGGAGCTGTGATCCAGCCCACATCGCGCGGTGATGTGGCGTGCCTACGTTCCGGCATGTCGACGAGCAATTACTTGCGCGCGCTGCTCAAACGCGACCTCAGCACCATCCGCCGCATCCTTTTCCATCAGCCATTGTTGGCAAGAGCTTCCGACTCACGCGGAGCGTTTCCGGGCGCTCCAGATAGCGTAGATCGGGATTCCGGCGAGGAGCAATCCGGCTCCGCGGGCGGCGTTCCAGGGATTGGAGCGGATCGAGCCGGCGACGACGTAGACTGCGGCGAGGATGAAGAGAGCCAGGGTCCAGGGGTATCCCGGTAGCCGGAACCCGGTGCCACGCGGGGCCGCGCGCTCCCGGCGGCGGTGCACGATCAGGGTCGCGGCCGTCGCCCCGAAGAAAATCCAGTCCGCAAACGTGACGTAGTCGAGCAGTTGTCCGTAGGTCCGCGTGGCCAGGAGCAGGCAGGCCCACGCCCCCTGCGCGATGATCGCGGTGACCGGCGTACGGAAGCGCGGGTGCAACCGCGCGAACGACTGAAAGAACAGGCCGTCCGCCGCCATCGCCTGGTAGACCCTCGGCGAGACCATGATCACCAGGTCGAGAAACCCGAAAGTCGAGATCAGAATGCCGACGCTGATGAGGGTCCGCCCGCGGGGTCCAAGGATCGCCGTCATAGTATCGGCGGCGGGCGCCGTGCTGGCTCCCAGCCCCACGACGCCGAGCACGCGGAGATAGGCGAGGTTGGCGAGCAGATAGACCACTACGACCGCCATGACCCCCAGCACCAGCGCCTTGGGCAGGTTGCGCTCGGGCTCCAGCAACTCTTCCGCGATGAAATTGGTCTGCTGCCAGCCCCCGTAGGCGAAGAGCACCGGGACGAACGCCGTCGCGAGCGCGATGGCGACGGGGGCGAAGCCGTGGGGGATGGACGCAGCGGCAGTGACCGGGGGAGTGACGGTGGGATGCAGGGTCAGGCCGGCCACGATCAGGATCGCGAGCGCGGCCAGCTTGAGCACGGTCAGAACATTCTGGGTCCAGGCCGCCGGGCGCACGCCCACGTAGTTGAGCGCGGTCAGCAGGGCGATGGCGCCCGCCGCGACATAGGGAAGCAGCTCCGGGGGCCAGCCGAAGAGCGCGCCGGCATAACTCGCGAAAGTGAATGCGACTGCGGCGATGGCGCCGGTCGCCACCATGAGCAGGAGGCCCCACGCGTAGAGAAACGCCGGGAGCGGGCCGAAACCCTCGCGCAGGTAGGCGTAGCCTCCGCCGACGCGGGGTACGCGGGCGGCGAGCTCGCCGAAAATGAAGGCGCCAAGCAACGCCACCACGCCGCCGGCTATCCACGCCGCCAGCGTGAGCGTCGCCGTCCCGACTCGCGCGGCGACGATGGCCGGATTGAGAAAGATCCCCGAGCCGATGATGCCGCCGATCACCGCCATGGTGCCGGTAAAGACACCCAGTTTGCGGGCGTAGGTGGTCGTCATTCCAGGATTCAGGAATCAGGATTGAGGGGTCAGGGGATGGCGCTATAATACGGTATGATGCGCCTGAGCGTATTCCTTGTGGTTGCCGGCCTGGCGGGCTGTCTCGAGGCGAACGTCCCCGAGGTGGTCACGGGCGACTGGGGTGGCCAGCACCTGGGACTGGTGGCAAGCAGCAGCGGCGCAACTCTGGAATACGACTGCGCCGCGGGCAACATCAACGAACCGATCCGCCCCGATGCGGCGGGCAGGTTTTCGGTGTCCGGCGAGCATTACCCGGGGCATGGCGGCCCCAGCTTCAGCGACGAGACCCCGATCAAGCGGCCGGCCCGCTATGACGGCAGGGTGCGGGGAGAGAATATGACGCTCACGGTCACCCTGACCGATCGTAACGAAGTACTGGGGAGCTTTACGCTGCGATTCGGCCGGACTCCGTACGTTTTCAAGTGTCTCTGAGCGGCGCCATGGGCTTCCGCAAGTTCATCGATCGTGACAAGCAAGAGTGGGAGATCCGCGACGCCGCGCGCTCGCGTTGGGAATTCAGCCCGACGGGTGACAACCGGCTTCCGCCGCGAACGGTGGAACCGCCGGGGTACGAACAGGACCCCTACGAGCTGAGCCAGGAGGAGCTGCAGGCGCTGCTCGACGCCAGTGCCGCCGAGACCAAGCGGGCGGTGAAGAACCCCTTCGGCGATTCATGACGCTGCGCTTGGCGTGCGCCGGGGCGATCCTGGCGCTGCTCCCGGCGCCGGCCGCCGCGCAGGGGTCTCCCAAAGTCCATCGGCTTCCCGCCACGCCGCAGACGGTGGCGTGGGGCTACTACTCCGCCGCGGCCAAGCCGGTGCTGCGCATTGCCTCGGGCGACATCGTCGAGGTCGAGACCCTGCTCACCAGCTCGCCCAGCCGGCTGGAGGCCGCGGGCGTCCCCGCGGCGGAGATCGAGACCTCGCTCCGGGCGATCACCGATTCGGTGATGGACAAAGGCCCCGGTGGGCACATCCTGACCGGACCGATTTACGTGGAAAGCGCCGAGCCGGGAGACGTGCTCGAAGTGCGCATTCTCCGGGTCTCGCTCGCGATTCCGTATGGATACAACGGCTGCAGCGGCTTCCTGCGCGAATTGTGCGCCGATCCCCGCACCCGCATCATCCGGCTCGACGACAAACGCATGCGAGCCGATCTGGGTGGCGGCATCGTGGTGCCACTCAAGCCCTTCTTCGGCAGCATGGGCGTGGCCCCGCCGCCCGATTCCGGGCGGGTCAGCAGCAATCCCCCGGGCATCCACGCCGGCAACCTCGACAACAAGGAGCTGGTGGCGGGCACCACCCTGTTCATCCCGGTGCACGTGGCGGGCGCCCTGTTTGAAGTGGGCGATGGGCACGCGGCGCAGGGCGACGGCGAGGTGGATCAAACCGCGATCGAGACGTCGCTGCGGGGCCGGCTGCAGCTGATCGTGCGGAAGGACATGAAACTGCTGTGGCCGCGGGGGGAGACCAAGACCGACATCATCACGATGGGCACCGACACCAGCCTGACCGTGGCGACCCGTATCGCGCTGCGGGAAATGGTGGCCTACTTGATGGCCGCGAAGGCGCTGACGCAAGTCGAGGCGTACCGGTTGGCGAGCATCGCTGCGGATCTGCACATCACCCAGCTGGTCGATCAGCGGGTCGGCGTGCACATGATGATTCCCAAAAAAGTACTCGGCCTCCCTTTACGCTGAGGAGCTCCTGGCGTGTTCCTGCAAAACCCCAGGTCCCAGACTGCCTACGACGTCATCATCGTCGGCTCCGGTGCCGGTGGTGGGATGGCGGCGTATCAGCTCGCGGTGGCAGGCCTCAAGGTGCTGGTGCTCGAAGCGGGTCGTCGCTATGACCCGGTCACCGAGACGCCGATGTTCCAGCTGCCCAAAGACGCGCCGCTGCGCGGCGGCGGGACGCGCGAGAAGCCGTTCGGCTTTTACGACGCCACGGTCGATGGTGGCTGGGAGGTTCCCGGGGAGCCCTACACCACCGCGCCGGGAAGTGAATTCCGCTGGTGGCGCGCCCGGATGCTGGGCGGGCGGACCAACCATTGGGGCCGGATCTCGCTGCGGATGGGTCCCTACGATTTCGAGCCGAAGACGCGCGACGGTCTCGGCGCCGACTGGCCGATCAGCTACGAGGATCTGGCGCCCTACTACGACAAGACCGAGATGCTGGTGGGCATCTACGGCGACAACAACGGGCTGGAGAACACGCCCGATTCTTCGCCCGGGGTGTTGCTACCGCCACCCGCCGCGCGTCCCTCCGAGCTGCTCACCAAGCAGGCCTGCGGGCCGCTGGGCATTCCGGTCATCCCGGCGCACCGCGCGGTGCTCTCGGTGCGGCAGGACGCCAACACCCTGCCCCGCAAGCTGCATCCGAACAACCCGCTGGCCCGCCGCGTGCTGGCCGAGTCGATGCGGAGCCGGCAGGCCTGCTTCTGGGCCACGGAGTGCGGACGGGGCTGCTCGATCAAGGCCAACTTCCAGTCTACCACAGTGCTGATTCCTCCCGCGCTCGCCACCGGCAATTGCGATATCGTGCCCGACGCGATGGTGCGCGAGGTGACGGTGGACAAGGCGGGACGGGCCACCGGCGTGAGCTACATCGACAAGCACACGCGCACCGACCGGCACGTCACGGCGCGGGTCGTGGTCCTGGCGGCCAGTGCCTGCGAGACCGCGCGCATCCTGCTCAACTCCAGGAGCACGCTCTTCCCCAACGGCGTGGCCAACGAGAGCGGGTTAGTGGGCAAGTACCTGATGGATACGGTGGGCGCGGGCATCTCGGGCCAGATCCCGGCGCTGGAGAACCTGCCCCCCTACCACTACGACGGCGCCGGCGGCATTCACATGTATATGCCCTGGTGGCTCTACCAGGAGCAGCTGGCCGGGAAGCTGGGCTTCGCGCGGGGCTATCACGTGGAGTTCGGGGGTGGCAAGGGCATGCCGGGTCCGGGAAGCTTCGGCGGGCTGGAGAGTTACACGGAGGGCGCCTACGGGAAGCGCTTCAAGGAAGCGGCGCGGCGCTACTACGGCTCGTTCATGTATTTCGACGGCCGCGGCGAGATGATCCCCAACGAGGATTGCTACTGCGAGCTCGATCCAGACGTGGTGGACCAGTGGGGCATCCCCGTGCTCAAGTTCCACTGGAAGTGGTCGGAGCACGAGACCCGGCAGGCCGCGCACATGGTCAAGACCTTCGCGCAGGTCATCGAGGCGATGGGTGGGAAGGTGGGTGGCACGGTGCAGACCGACGGCGCGCGGGTGATCGCCCGCGGGGGACAGATCATCCACGAAGTGGGTACCTGCCGGATGGGAACGGAGGCGAAGTCATCGGTCCTTAACCAGTGGTGCCAGTCGTGGGAGGTCAAGAACCTCTTCGTGAGCGACGGCGCGCCCTTCGTGTCCAATGCGGACAAGAATCCCACACTTTCGATTTTGGCCCTGGCCTGGCGCACCTGCGACCGGTTGGTCGACGAGCTCAAGGGGGGGAACCTATGACACCCGAAGATCGTGCCTTGAGAATCTCTGTGAAATCTATGGGTGCCGTTGGTAAGGGCGTCGAGCGCAGAGAGGCCCTCAAGGCGATGGGCGCCGCTTTGGGAAGCCTTCCGGTCCTCGAGCATTTCA
>CAZYPO010000006.1:66651-72679 GCA_964649225.1 uncultured Gemmatimonas sp.
GCCCTCAAGGCGATGGGCGCCGCTTTGGGAAGCCTTCCGGTCCTCGAGCATTTCACTGCGGATGCCGCGGCGGCGCAGGGCACCCCGGTGACCAGCCAGAACCAAGGAGTGAAGGGCGGTCCGCGCGGCGGGGCCTGGGATCCGGATCTGTTGCATCCGACCAAAGACTGGCCGAGAAGGCTGTCGGCCAACGAGCTGGCAACTTTGAGCGTGCTGTGCGATGCCATCATCCCCGCCGACGCGAAGAGTCCGGCCGCGAGCGCCGTGGGGGTCCCGGCGTGGATCAACGAATACGTGAGCGCGCCCTCTGACGGTCAGCAGCGCGATCTGATCCGGGTACGGGGCGGGCTGGCCTGGCTCAATCTCGAGAGCATGAAGCGGTTCGGGAAGCCGTTCCGGCAGACCAGCGGCGCGCAGCGTACCGAGATCTGTGACGATATCTGCTATCTGCCCAAAGCCAAGCCGGAATTCCAGGCTGCCGCGCGCTGCTTCGACCTGATCCGGGATCTCACGGCGGTGGGGTTCTATACAACCTACGAGGGGATGAAAGACATCGGCTATATCGGAAACGTGGCATTGCCGAGCTTTCCGGAGGTGAGCGCGGACATCAAGCAGAAGATGGGCTTATGAGGCCTCGAGCGCCTCCACGATCGTCCGGATCCCCTCGGATCCACCAGTCGAATGAATCTCCCTGACGCCGGTTACCGCGACGATGCGCTTCGCGTTGCTCGCACGGATCCCTCCACCGGCGAGCACGGTGATCCGGTCCCGAGCCTGCGCCACGAGTGCCGCGATAACCGGGGCTCCCTGCTCCGCCGTCGCGGCCTGTCCTGAGGTCAGCACCCGCTCGATTCCCAGCCCGATCAGCGTCTCCAGCGCCTCGGCGGGATCCCTGGTGAGATCGAAAGCTCGATGGAAGGTGACCGCCAGCGGGCGCGCGGCCTCCAGCAATTGTCGGGTGAGCCCAGGATCGACCCTGCCGCCTGCATCGAGCGCGCCGATCACCACCCCATTAGCACCGATGCGGCGTACTGCGGCGATGTCGCGGAGCATGGCCGCGATTTCGTCTCCAGTGTAGAGAAAATCGCCGTCGCGCGGCCGAATCAGCACGTGAAGGGGAAGGGTCACCCGCTCGCGCACCCCGGCCAGAAGCCCCTGGCTCGGCGTGGTGCCACCAGCCACCAGGTTTTGGCAGAGCTCGAGCCGCGCGGCGCCCCCGGCGGCGGCCTCGCCCGCCGAAGCCACGCCGTCCACGCACGCTTCCACCAGGACGGTCATGGCGCGGCAAGCTACGGATGCCGGGGCTGCGCCGCCACTCCGGCAGCGTTACCTTCGCACTCCGACCCTGCGAGAGGAGCCGGGTGCGCGCGCTGCATCAGGTCGTCGTCAGGACCCGGGAGGTGCGCAACGGTACGCCCGTCTTTGCCGGGAGCGACGTACCGGTGCGCTGGCTGCTGGAGCATCTCGATCGCGGCAAGGAGCTGGAATCGTTCTTGACCGCGCACCCGGGGCTCCGCCGCGAAGTCGTGCGGCAGGCGCTGGCGCTCGGGCTGGAGGCCCTGCTCCAGGATGTGCCCCTCGAGGCGGGTCCGTCGCAGGGCTCGCTGCTCCCCCGGGTGGATCCGGCCGGGGTGATCGTCAACGCCGAGGAACTGGCGGTGGGGCAGGTAGTCGGTAAACGGGTGCGTTGTCCCGCCTGCCGGATGCTGGACTTTCGTTCCTGGCCGGAAGGCTGGGACGCCCACGCCGCCATGCGCTGCCGGGGCATCCCTGGCTCGGATCCTGACGCGCGGAAGGCAGAATTCAAGCGGCGCTACGGTCAGCTCTTCCGCGGCTGAGCGCCCGGAAGAGGAGTTGTCCATGCAGTGGTTCTCTCGCTTGCTCGCGCTGTCGCTGCCGGCCGCCGCTCCGCTGGTCGCGCAGGCGCCCGCCGATTCTCTGCTCCCCATCGACCGCGCAGTCACCCTTGGTACGCTGCCGAACGGGTTGCGCTATTACATCCGCGCCAACCACCGTCCCGAGCACCGGGCGGAGCTCCGGCTGGTCGTCAACGCCGGCTCCATCCTGGAAGATCCCGATCAGCGTGGTCTGGCTCATTTCGTCGAGCACATGGCGTTCAACGGCACGACCCACTTCGCCAAGCAGGAGCTGGTCGACTATATCGAGTCGATCGGGATGCGCTTCGGGGCCGACCTCAACGCCGGCACCTCCTTCGACGAGACGGTCTACCAGTTGCAGGTGCCGACCGACAGCGTGCAGATCGTGCGCAAGGCGTTCCAGATCCTGGAGGACTGGGCCCACGGCGTCAGCTTCGACACCGCCGAGATCCGCAAGGAGCGGGGAGTGGTGCTGGAGGAATGGCGGCTGGGCCGCGGCGCCGGGCAGCGAATGCTCGACAAGGAGCTGCCGGTGATTTTCCGCGGGTCGCGCTACGCGGAACGGCTTCCGATCGGCACTCCGGAATGCATCCAGCAGTGTCCGCCCGAAGCGATCCGCCGCTTCTATGGGACCTGGTATCGGCCCGACCTGATGGCGGTCGTGGCGGTCGGCGACTTCGACCCGAAAGCGATCGAGGCTCTGATCCGGGAGCGCTTCGGCTCGATTTCCCCTTCGGGCGCCGCCCGGGCGCGGGAGCGGGTCAGCGTGCCCGCGCGCAGCGACCCGGAAGTCTTCGTCGCGAGCGACCCCGAAGCTACCAGCACCGGCGTATCGGTATACCTGCTGCGGCCGAGCGGCCGACGCGGCACCCTGAGCGCCTGGCGTGCTGACCTGCTGGAGCAACTCGCGGCAGGGATCCTCAACGAGCGGCTCTACGAACTCACCCGGAAATCCAACCCTCCCTTCATGGGCGCGGGCGCCGGCCGAGGCGAGCTGGTGCGCACCACCGAGGCGTTCAGTTTCGGGGCCGCGGTGCCGGATAGTGGAGTGCGTCGTGGCCTCGAAGGGGTGCTCACCGAGCTGGAGCGCGCGGGGCGCCACGGATTCACCGCCGCCGAGCTGGATCGCGCCCGCCGCGAATACCTGCGCTCGCTGGAGCAGGCCTACGCCGAGCGGGACAAGACCGAGTCGTACTCCCTCACGGGCGAATACGTCGAGCATTTCCTTACCGGCACGGCCATACCCGGGATTGGGTATGACTATGCCCGGGCCCAGGCGGTCATGCCGGGGCTCACCCTGGCCGACCTCAACGCGGTAGCCCGGGGATGGCTTGCCGCCGGGGCGCCGGTCATCCTGGTCAACACGCCCGAGAAAAACCGTTCCGCGGTGCCCTCGCCCCAAGCCCTGCTCGGCCTCTTCGCCGCGGTCAAGCGCGCGGAGATCGCGCCGTATCTCGAAACCGTGTCGGCCGAAGCCCTGGTGCCGGGGACGCTGGCCGCGGCTCCGATCACGAGTGAGCGGCGCGACAGCGCGCTGGGCACGCTCGAATGGAGCTTCGCGAACGGCGTCAGCGTCATTCTCAAGCCCACCGACTTCAAGGCGGACGAGCTGGTGCTGCAGGCGTGGAGTCCCGGGGGCTTGTCGCTCGCGCCGGACAGTCTGCTCACCAGCGCGCGCTTTGCCTCCCAGATCGTGAGCGTGAGCGGGATCGGGGCGTTCAGCGCGGTAGACCTGCAGAAGAAGCTCGCGGGCAAGGCGGTGAACCTGTCTCCGTACATCGGCTCGTACGAGCAGGGACTCACCGGGCAGGCCTCGCCACGAGACGCCGAGACGCTGCTGCAGCTGGCCTATCTCTACTTCACGGCTCCCCGGCTCGACAGCGCCGCGGTGGGCGCGTTCCTGGGGAACTTCCGCGCGGCCCTGGCCAACCGGGGCGCGAGTCCGCAAACGGCCTTTCAGGACACCCTCACCGTCACTCTCACCCAGCACCACCGCTGGGGCCGGCCCCTGACCTCCGCCATGGCCGACGAGGTCAGGCCCGCCGCGGCGCTCGATTTCTACCATCGCCGCTTTGCCAGCGCCGGCGGGTTCACGTTCTTCCTGGTTGGCTCCTTCGAGCCCGACTCGATTCGGCCGATGATTCAGCGTTACCTGGGCAATCTGCCGAGCGGCGCGGCGGTGGATCGCGCGGGCGATCCGGGGATTCGCCCGCCCGCAGGCGTGGTCGAGCGGACGGTGCGCAAGGGCATCGAGCCCAAGAGCCAGACCAGCATCGTCTTTACCGGCTCGGCCAAGCTCTCCCGGCAGGAGCGCTCGGTGCTGAGCGCCCTGAGCAACGTGCTGGAGCTCAGGCTGCGCGAAGAACTGCGGGAAGAACTGGGCGGGACCTACAGCGTGGGGGTGAGCGCCTCGGCCACACGGGTCCCGCGCGACGAGTACCGGGTCTCAATCAGCTTCGGGTCCGCTCCCGGGCGCGCCGACACCCTGGTGTGGGCGGTGTTCGCCCAAATCGATACCCTGCAGGCGAGCGGCCCCAGGCCCGCAGACCTGGCCAAGGTGAAAGAGACGTTGATCCGGAGCCGGGAGACCAATCTCCGGCAGAACGGCTGGTGGCTGGGGCAGTTGCTCGCGTCCGTGCGTGACGGCGACCCGCCCGCCGCGCCGCTCGAGCCGGTGCTTGCCGCCCTCACCGTCGACTCGCTGCGCGCGGCGGCCAAGGCCTATCTGGACCGCACCCGGTTCGTTCGAGTGACGCTGCTTCCGGAAGGGAAGCCGTGACCAGCAACCAGTAGATTGTTGGGAGACTTATGACCGCCGCTCCCCGCTTCGACCGTCCCGACGTCTCGGAATACGCTTCCTTCTACGCGGGGTACATCGCCGCGGTTCCCGAGGGCGCGCTGCTGGGTCGGCTCGAGCGGCAGCTCGAGGAAACCACCGGCGTGCTGACGGCCGTGCCGGAAGCGCGGGGTGATTTTGCCTACGCGCCCGGCAAATGGACTCTCAAGGAGGTGCTCGGCCACGTGGCCGACGCGGAGAGGGTCTTTTCGTATCGTGCGCTGCGCTTTGCGCGCGGCGACGCGACCCCGCTCGCGCCCTTCGACGAGAATGCCTGGGTGCCCAACTCGGGAGCCCGCGCCCGCACCCTGGCCGACCTGATCACGGAGTTCCGCGCCGTGCGCGCGGCCACCCTCGCCCTGCTGCGCTCGCTTCCTCCAGGGGCGGACCTGCGACGCGGAACGGCAAGCGGCAAGGAAATCAGCGTCCGCGCGCTGGCCTGGATCATCGCCGGGCACGAGCGGCACCATCTCAAGCTCATTCGCGAGCGCTACCTTGGCTGAACGGGACTGGATGCTCGACACCATCCGGACGGTGCTGGAAGGCCGCTACCGGATCGAGCGCCTGCTGGGCGAAGGTGGCATGGCGACGGTGTACCTGGCCGAAGACGAGCGGCATCACCGGCGCGTCGCGGTGAAAGTGCTCCGGCCGGAGCTGGCGCAGACCATCGGCGTCGAGCGGTTCCACCGCGAGATCGGTATCGCCGCCCGCCTCAACCACCCGCACATTCTTCCTCTGCTCGACAGCGGCACCCTGGAACTGGGCCACGGCCATCCCGACTCGGCCTACTACGTGATGCCGTTCGTGGAGGGCGAATCGCTGCGGGACCGGCTGCTGCGCGAGCAGAAGCTGCCGGTGGCGGAGGCGGTACGGCTCGCGCGCGAAGTGGCCGACGCGCTCGACCACGCGCATCGTCACGGGGTGATCCACCGCGACATCAAGCCGGAGAATATTCTGCTCTCTGACCAGCACGCTGTGGTCGCCGATTTCGGCATTGCCCGAGCGCTGGATGAAGCCGGGGCGGGGAACATCACCCGCACCGGGCAATCGCTGGGTTCGCCGACCTACATGAGTCCCGAGCAGGTGGCCGGCGATCAACCGGTCGACGGCCGCAGCGATATTTACTCGCTGGGCTGCACCCTGTTCGAGATGCTGGCGGGCCAGCCGCCCTGGAAGGGAGGCAGCGTGGCCTCGGTGCTCGCGCGCCGGCTGGCTGAACCGCCGCCCCGGATTCGCACGCTGGAGCCCGCGGTACCGCCGGCGGTCGAGAACGCGCTGCTCAAGGCGCTGGCGCGTGAGCCGGAAGACCGCTTCA
>CAZYPO010000007.1:0-34897 GCA_964649225.1 uncultured Gemmatimonas sp.
GCGCAGATCGCGGCCTCGATCGCGCCGCTCGCGCCGAGCGCATGGCCGTAGTAGCCCTTGGTCCCGCTGATCGGCACGCGCTCCGCGTGGCGGCCGAGCACCTGGCGGATGGCGAGTGTCTCGGTCGGATCGTTGAGCGGCGTCGAAGAGCCGTGGGCGTTGACATATCCCACTTCGGTGCCGGGCACTCCCGCCGTGTCCAGAGCGATCTGCATCGCGCGGGCCGCCTGGCGACCGTCCGGTCGTGGCGCGGTCATGTGGTGCGCATCGTTGGTCAAGCCGTAACCCACCACCTCGGCATACACGTGGGCTCCGCGCGCCAGCGCGCGCTCGCGCTCCTCCAGCACCAGCACCGCGGCACCCTCGGCCATCACGAAGCCGTCGCGACCGCGGTCAAACGGCCGGCTCGCGGTGGCGGGATCCTCGTTGCGGGTGGACATGGCCCGGATGATGGCGAAGGCGCCGTAGCTCAGCGGAGAGAGCGGCGCTTCGGCGCCCCCCGCCAGCATGACGTCGGCCTCGCCCCGCTGGATCGTGCGAACCGCTTCCCCGATCGCGATTGCGCCGGAGGCGCAGCTCATCCCGTTGGTGATGTTGGGGCCGGAGATGCCCAGCTCGATGGCCAGATTACAGCTCGATGCTCCGACGAAGACGGTGAGGGCCAGTCCCGGCTCGACGGCACGGATGCCTCCCGCCAGATACTTGCCGTGTTCCTGCTCGGCGAACGCCACTCCGCCCAGCGCGGTGCCCATCATCGCGCCGATCCGCTCGCGATCTTCGCGTTCGAGCTCGATGCCCGCATCCGCTACGGCGAGGCGCGCGGCCGCCAGGGTGAACTGCGAGCAACGGTCGAGCCGCTTGGCGCGCCGCGGCTCCATGTAGGCGCCCGGGTCGAAGCCGTCGACTTCGGCAGCCACGTGACTTCGGAACGGCGAGGGGTCGAAGCGGGTCAGCGTCCGTACCACGGAGCGCGCCGAGCGCAGCCCCTCCCAGAACGGCTCGACGCCGATGCCGATCGGCGTCACCGGGCCGAGGCCGGTGATCGCCACGCGCCGCTCAGTCATCGCCCGACTCCGCGGCCCGCGCGATTCCCGCGAGCGTGCGGGTGGCGATGCCGTGGACGAACACCGGACCAATCACCCATTCAGCCGCAGGGCGCCTGAGAAAGGCCAACGGAGGACCCGCCCATTCATGAAGGATTGTCGCGCGCGAACCGGAGCCTTCCGCCACCACGCTCCAGAGCACATCCATGCCGGTGGTGACGCCGCCGATGTGCCGGTAGCGCACCTCACGGCGAATCGGGTCTACCTGCATCTCCGAGAGCCACCAAGTGGGCCAGCGCAGCGGCCCGAACGGCCGCCAGGCGGCCATTTCCACCAGCCCCCCGTCGGCTCGGCGCTCCCGCATGCGAACCCAGCGGTAATGCGGCAGGATCCGAGGCCAGGCTTCGACGTCCGCGGCGCGCCGGAACACCTGCTCGGGAGACGCCGCGATCCAGCGGGTGTCGACGGTGCGCATTCAGGCCCGCGAGTGCCAGACCGCCACTAGTCGTGCCCCGGGTCGCCGCGCTACGTCCGCGGCGACGCCCGCTTCGGCGAGTAGCGCGCCGAGCGAAGCGGGGGTAAAGCCGCGACGCAGCGAGGTCACCCCGTCGCGCAGGGTATCCGGATCGAAGTGCAGCAGGGCGCCCGCCAGCCGAAACCCCAGCGCCGCGAGGGTGGAGCGCCGCAGATCGGCGACGATCACCGCGCGGCGGGCGACCCGGCCGCACTCGCGCAGGAGGCGGACGATCGCCGCGGGGGCGAAATGATGGGCGACCTGGCTGAGCAGGACGAGATCCACGCTCGCGGCGCGAAAAGGGAGGGCTCCGCCGTCGCCCACCACCGCCGCCAGCCCGCCCTCGCGAGCCAGGCGCGCCGCGGCAGCGTGCCGCTCGAGACCCACGGGGCGGAGCGCCACACCGCGACGCGCAGCCCAGGCCACGGCCATCCGGGGCAGATCGCCGAGTCCGGTACCGACATCGAGCAGCGAGAGCGGTCGTGGCGATTCGAGCGGCAGGGCTCGCTCCAGACCGAAGCGCACCGCGGATGCACCGCCAAACCAGCGGTTGGCTCGCGCGATATTGCGCAGCGACTCGCACACCTGCGCGGGCGCGGCGCCGGGATCGTCGAGCAGCTCCCGGCCGAAAGCGGCCGGCTCGAGACCGGTCATGCCCGTCCCGGGGTCATGTAGCCGCCCCGGTAGTACAGCAGTGGCCGACCCGGGGCAACGCTGCCGCCGATCACCCGGCCGACGAACACCGTGTGGTCTCCCGCCTCGAACCGGCTGTGCGGGACACAGGCGACGGTCGCCACGACGCCGTCGAGCAGAATGAAGCCGCGGTCATCGACCCGGTATCCGACTCCGTCGAATCGCTGGGCCACGTTGCCCGCGAAGCGGCGGGACAAGGCTTCCTGGCCGCTCTCGAGGACGTTGAAGACGTAGCCCTCCGCCCGCTCGATCACCGGGTGGAACTCCGCGGCGTGGTCGACGTTGATCGAGACGAGCGGCGGCGCGAGCGAAACGGAGGCGAAGCTGTTGGCCGTCATGCCGGCCGGGGCCCCCTCGGCGTCGGCGGCCGTGATGATCACCACGCCGGTGGCGAAGTGGCCGCAGAGTTGACGGAACTGGGCTGGATCGACGTCGCGGAAGGGCATCAGAACATTACTCGCGAGAGAAAAATTGGATTGAGCACGGCGCGGGGCGGGACGAAATCGCCGGTGACGCCGATGAGCGTGTGCGCGAGTCCGTGGCGCTCCAGGCGCGCGACCGCGCGGTCGAACAGGCCCGGGGCGAGCATGGCATAGCCGATCAGGCGCTCCACCGCCCACTTGCCCAGAAAGGCGCGCCGCCGCGCCCGAACGTAGGGTCGCAACGCCGCCGCGGTCAGGGGACCCGGGCGGGCCAGCGGACCGAGCACTGCCCCCTCGACCAGCTCCGCGCCGCGCAGGGCGGCGCAAATCCCCTCGCCAGTAAAGGGGTCGAAGAAGTCGGCCGCATCGCCGACCAGCAGCGCGCCGTCAGTGACCACGCTGGCCGACCAGGCCGCGAAGGGCCCGGTGACGAGGACCTCGCGTACCAGGTTGCGCGGACTGACCCGCCCGGCCACTCCGGGGAACCGTGCCAGCTGCTCAAAGAAAAACTCCCGGCTCCGCCCGCGTGACGCCCGCAGCAGCTCGTGCGGCAGCACCAGCGCCACGTTGGCCACTTCGCCTCCCAGCGGATTGAGCCCCACATACCCGCGGGCGCTGACGTGCATCTCCGCCGTGTCGCCGAGGCCGGCGACGTCCGCCACGTGCGCAACCAGCGCGTAGCGCCGCAGCGGGCCGCTACGCCGGGAACCGAACCCGCGTGCCAGCAACGAGCGAAGCCCGTCCGCGCCGATGGTCAGCCGGCCCCTGATCTCGCGCGTGACGCCGCCCTGGTTCCGCACCGCGAGTCCCGCGATGGCCCCGTCCTGCTGCAGGACACCCTGGACCGTGGTCCGCTCGACGATCTCCGCTCCCGCGCGCCGCGCCGCGTCGACCAGCGCCTGGTCGAGGATCCGGCGCGTGACCGAGAGCCCGGTCTCCCGGAACGGCGCGTGACCTGCGCGCGCAAAGAGGCCGGTGAGGCTGGATCCGCGCGGTGCGTGCACCGTGGTGCCACGGATCGGGTGGCCTCCGTTTCGCTCCGCTTGGGCGAGCGCTCCCAGCCCGGCCAGATGGCGCAGTCCCTCGGGGCTCATGTATTCCGAACAGACTTTGTCGCGGGGGAATTCGGCGCGGTCCACGGCGATCACGCGCAAGCCCGCGCGCGCGAGCCGGCAGGCGGTCGCCGCGCCGGCGGGACCGGCGCCGGAGATGACGACGTCGTACCGGGGAGTCAGCGGGCCACCTTCAGCCGAGGGAAATCCTGAACCAGAGTGCGGCGGCCAGTCCCGCAGTGGCCGTCGCGAGCGCGTTCACCCCATCGTTGCCCAGCCATCGCCAGCCTCCGACCAGTTGCGTCCTTGTGTCGCAGCGGTGCACCCGCCGCTCGCTCGGGATGCCGCACGCGGGGCAGCAGAAGCGTGCCTGGAGCGAAGCCCCCAGGAGGGAATCGAAGAGCATGCCGCCCACCCCAATGGTGACTCCTGCGGAAAACAGCAGCGGATCACCTCGCGCGGCCGCGGCCGCGCCCGCCACCAGCGCGGCTCCGACCAACCCGCCCAGCGTCCCTACCAGAGAAACGCCGCCACTGGTTCCGCGCGGCACCCGCGCGCCGCTCAGGAGGTGGCGCGGATCGCGTGGGCTGAACGCGCCAAGCGAAGTCGCCCAGGTGTCCGCCGAGGCCGCCGCCAGCGCGCCGGTCAGGGTCCAGAATCCCAGCCCGGGGACGAGCAGCTCCGCGCAAGCTCCGAGCGCGGCGGCGCCGCCGTTCGACAGCACCTGAACCAGGTCTCGCTGCTCGCCGCGCGCATCACTCACGGCCGGCCGGCGCGCGCCCAGCCGTCCGACGAGCGTGCTGGGCAGAAAGAACATTCCGAGCACCAGCGCGCCCGCCCAGCCCGTGGCCCAGAGGATCGGGGCTCCGACCACGGTCGCCGCCGCGGCGCCGCTGCCGGTTACCGCGCGCGCCCGCCAGGCGGCCAGCGCCACCGCGAGCGAAATCCCCAGCGCGAGCGCCGGCGTCATCCCCGGCAATGTCCCATGGCTCGAGGGGGGAAGCAAGCGCCCTTACCTGCCCGGAGGGGACTCGCTAAGTTGTCGCGGCGTGACTCCTTCGGACAGCATTCATTCCCTCATCCCGCAAAGCCTCCTCGAGGCGATCCGGAATCTCGACACGCCGCTCGACGACGGGCTCAACGAGCTCGCGGGCGAGACGGTCTCCAAACGGCTGGGCCTCAGCACGACCGTGGCGCAGCGGATCGAGCGATACCGCGAGCATGCCTTGCGGAACGGGGCGGTTCCCGCCGAAGAAGTGATTCAGATTTTCCGGTTGATCGGCCGCCGTCCCGATGCGGCGCTGGTGTATGCCGATGCGGGGCGGCGGGCGGCGCGCTACGCCGCACGCGCCAGCAGCATGGGGACGCGGCTGCTGCTGCGCGCGAGCCCGCGACCGCTCCGCAGAACGCTGGGCACCCGGGCCGCGGTGAGACTCGCCCGGCGCCTGCTCGACCTCGAGCTTGAGCTGGCGCAACCTGCCCCGCAGGTCCGGCTGGCGGAGTCGATGGCCACGCGGGCGGGGTTTCCCGGCACCGGCTGTTATTTCTACAGTGCCGTCATCGCGGAGCTATTGCGGGTGCTGAGCGGATTCGAGGGGGCGATGGTCCACGAGCGCTGCCGCGCGCGCGGGGACGACCACTGTTTCTGGCGCGCGGCGGAGGCGGGAGGCTACGAATGAAGGCACTCGACCCGGAGGCTCGCGAAGCCCTTGGCGCGGCGCTCGCGAGCTGCGGCGCGGACGGCTGGCTGCTGTTCGACTTCCAGGGACACAATCCGGTCGCCAACCGGTTTCTCGCGCTTGGCGGGTTAGGTTCCCGGCGCCTCTTCGTGCTGCTCACCCCGGTCGGCGACCCCGTCGCCGTGGCGCACAAGATCGAGCTGCAGCCGCTGGCGGGTTTCCCCGGCCGGGTCGTTCCCTATGCCCGGTGGGAAGAGTTGCACGCCGCGCTCCGCGAGCTGGTGGCCGGCAAGACCCTCGCCATGGAGATCTCGCCGAAGGACGGCGTTCCCTATCTCGACCGGGTGCCGTACGGTGTGGTGGAGCTGATCCAGTCGCTGGGCGGCAAGGTGGTCTCGAGCGCACCGCTGGTCACCCTGTTCGCGGCGCGCTGGAGCGCCGAAGAAGCTGCGCAGCATGGCAAGGCCGCCGAGGTGCTGGCGCGGATCGCCAGGGAAGCGCTCGCCTTCGCCGTAACCCAAGGCGGCAAGGGACTCACCGAGTCGGCCCTGATGCAGCGAGTCATCGCCTCCATGGAAGCCGAGGGCCTCGTCCCGGACCACCCGCCCATCGTGGGGTTCGGGGTCAACTCGGGGAACCCGCACTACGAGCCGGTCGCCGGCAAGGACCTGAAGCTCCAGGCGGATCAGGTCGTCCTGCTCGATCTGTTTGGGCGCTATCGCGGCGCGATCTCCGCGGATCAGACCTGGATGGGGTTCAGCGGGCCCCGAGTGCCCGAACGAGTGCGCGCCGTGTGGACCGCCGTGCGCGACGCCCGGGATGCCGCGCTCGAGGTGGTCCGCAAGGCCGGAGCCGCGGGTGAGACGCTGGCCGGCTACCAGGTCGACCGGGGCGCCCGCGAGGTCATCGAGCGAGCCGGGTTCGGCGAGTTCTTCGTGCACCGGACCGGCCATTCCATCGACCAGGACCTGCATGGGTCCGGCCCGCACATGGACGACTACGAGACGCGGGATAATCGGACGATTCTGCCAGGTTGCGGGTTTTCGGTGGAGCCAGGGATCTATCTGCCGAATGAATTCGGCGTGCGCAGCGAGGTCAATGTGTATTGGGGGGAGAAGGGGCCGGTGGTTACGCCGGCGGAGATCCAGCGGGAGCTGGTACTGCCGGTAAGCGGGTAGGTGGGCACGTGGGAGCCCTAGCCACCTACCCACTTACCGGCCATCATGTTGATCAAGTAGCACCACCTCCGGTACCAAAGGTGACCTCAGAGCTTTCATGACCACTCAACTGACCCCTCAACGCGACAGCTGGGGCGAGCGGCTTCCCCGTACCGTCGGCCTGTTCGCCTCGGTGATGGTGCTGATCGGCATCACGATCGGGAGCGGCATCTTCCGGGTCCCGGCGAAAGTCGCCGAGGGGCTGGGCGCGCCGGGTCCCGTGTTGCTCGCCTGGGTGCTGGGGGGCATGCTGGCGCTGTTCGGCGCGCTGACGCTCGCCGAGCTGGCGGCGCTCTTCCCGAGGAGCGGGGGCATCTTTGCCTATCTGGAAGAGGGCTTCGGCCCCATGCCGGCCTTCCTCTTCGGCTGGTCGCAGCTAGCCGTGATCAGGGCGTCGGCGCTGGGAGCGATCTCCACGATCTTCGCGGAGTATCTCAGCTATTTCCTCCCGCTCACGCCCACCCAGGTGCACTGGGTCGCGGCGTTGATGATCGCGCTCGTGGGAGTGCTGAACTGGGTCGGCGTGCAGAAGGCGGCGGCGGTGACGACACTGGCCACGCTGGTGAAATACTCCGCCCTGGTCCTGCTGGTGGTTTTGGCCTTCACCGCCCCAACCGGGTCGGTCCGCAACTTCACCCCGGCCTGGACCGGAGCCCTCTCCCTTTCCGCGCTGGCCACCGCGCTGGTGTCGGTGATGTGGGCCTATGACGGCTGGGCCGATCTCTCCTTCATGAGTGGCGAGATTAAGGATCCTGCCCGCAACCTGCCCCGCGCGCTCATCTTCGGCACCCTGGCGATCATCGCGATCTACCTGTCGGTGAATCTCGCCTACATGTACCTGGTGCCGTTGCCGGAGATTGCGCAGTCGCGGCTGATCGCCTCGACCGCCGCGGAGCGGATTCCCATCCTCGGCCGCGCGGGAGCGGGCCTCATTTCCGCCGTCGTCATGATTTCGACCTTCAGCAGCGTGAACGGCACCATGATGGCGAGTCCGCGAATCTTCTTCGGAATGGCGGACCGGGGGTTGTTTTTTAAGGGAATCGCCAGGGTTTCGCCCCGATTCCAGAGTCCATCCACCGCCATCTTCCTCGCCACCGGCCTCGGCGTGGTGTACGTGCTGCTCAATGACTTCCAGCAGCTGGCGGACAAGTTCGTACTGGGCATCTGGCCCTTCTACGTCTTGGCCGTGCTGGCGGTCTTCATCATCCGCCGGCGCTCGCCCGGCCTGACCCGGCCCTACCGCGTGCTGGGCTATCCGATGGTTCCGCTGGTCTTCCTGCTGGCGTCGGTGGGGATGATCGCGAACGCCCTCCTGACCGATCCGGCCGACACCGGGTTCACCTTCGGCATCATCCTGGTGGGGGTTCCGATTTACTACCTGGCCCGGGCGGCAGGGTGGATCCGGCCCGGCGACACGGTTCCCACCGCTTGATTTGGCCCGTCCGACGGGTAAGTTAGGGCTTCTGCCGTTCCGATCCTCCAAACACGATTCGGGAGTTCCGTCCATGCAGCCAATCGGGCGCACAGTTTGGTTCGGGGCCGCGGTGGTCGCGCTGCTGTTCGGTGGGGCACGGGGCCTTGCCGCACAAGGCGTTACCAGCGCAGCGGTTCAAGGGAGAATAACCTCCGAGAATCGCGGCACCGTCGAAAACGCCATCGTCGCCCTGACGAACACCAGCAACGGGGCCCGCCAGCAAACCTCCACCAATTCGGCCGGGCGGTACAACTTCGAGAACGTCACTCCGGGCGGGCCGTTCACGATCGAGGTGCGCGCGATCGGATTCCAGGCGGCAAGCAAGACGGGGATCATGCTGGCGCTGGGCCAGAAGTACGTGCAGGACTTTGAGCTCAAGCAACAGGTGGTGACCCTGGAAGAGCTGACCGTCGTGGCGGCCACCAACCCGCTGATCAATGCGGGGCGAACTGGTCCGGCCCAGATCGTGACCGATACTGCCATCCAGCGCATGCCCCTGCTGGGACGCAATTTCACCGACCTGTTGCGAACCAGCCCCCAGGTGCTGAGCGGATCGGGGGTCGGGGGCCAGAACAGCAAATTCAACACAATCCTGGTGGACGGCGGCGCAAACAACGACGTGTTCGGCGTATCCGCCACGCCGGGCTCCTCCGCCGGCACCAAACTCATTTCGCTCGAAGCCCTGCAGGAATTCCAGATCCTGGTGGCGCCGTTCGACATCCGGCAGGGCAGTTTCACCGGCGGCCTGGTGAACAGCATCACCAAGTCAGGAAGCAATAAGTTTCACGGCTCGCTGTTCGGGTACGCGCAGCGGCCCGAGCTGGTGGGCCGGGATACGGCGCGGCTCAAGCTCACTCCGCAGCAGGCGTTCGACATCAAGCAGTACGGCGCCACCTTCGGCGGCCCGATCATCAAGAACAAGCTGCATTTCTTCGGCACCGCCGACGTGCAGTCTTCCCAGCGGGCCTTCTTCGGGCTCGAAGCGACCGAGCCGGCGACCGGCATCCCGGTGGCGTTGGCCGAGCGGGTGCAGGAGATCATCAAGACGAAATACGGCTTCGACCCGGGCGGAGTGACACCACCCGGAAGCCTCGAATCGCCCGACAAGAACTTCTTCGGCAAACTCAGCTGGCAGCCCGGGGGCAACACCCAGCTCGAGGCCACCTACAGCTACGTTCACGGCTTCAATGATGTATTCCTCCGGTCCGGGGGGACCTCGATAAGCAACCCCACCCGGGATGGCTGGCAGCTCAACAACAGTGGATACAAGATCGGAAATACGAACAAAGCCCTGCGCGCCAAGCTCACCAGCCTGATCGCCGGAGGGAACCTGGAGGTGCTGCTGGGCTATTTCCGCAACCGAGATGCCCGGGAGCTGGCGAACAAGGTGCCACTCATCATGGTAGCCGGCTCGCTCCCCAGCACCTATCTGGCCGCAGGGGGCGAGAGGTTTTCCCACGGCAACGAGCTGGATCAGGATGTGTACGAGGCGACCGCGAACTTCACCTTCGGGGTGGGCGGCAACCACCAAATCACGGTGGGGACCCACAACGAGTTCTTCAAATTCCGGAATCTCTTCGCCAACAACCGCTACGGGACCTGGAGCTTCGCCAGCGCCGACTCACTGGAACAGGGGCTGCCTCGTTACTACGAGGCGAACCTCGAGGCCAGACCGGGCGGCTTTACCGCGAGGTTTTCGGTCAAGCAGCTCGGAGGCTACATCCAGGATGCCTGGCGGCCGAATGACCGGCTGACGCTGACAGGTGGGATACGGGTTGATGTCCCGTTCTTCAACGACACGCCGAGCCAGAACAACCTGGCGGCGCTCACCGACACCCTGTTGATCAACACCGGGCAATTCCCCTCGGGAAATGCCACCTGGTCGCCGCGGCTCGGCTTCAACTTCGACCCGTTCGGAAACGGGAACACGATCGCACGTGGCGGAGTCGGTTTGTTCAGCGGCCGGCCCCCCTATGTGTGGATGTCGAACGCCTACACGGGAACTGGTCTGGAGCAGGTGTCTATCATCTGCAGCCGGATCTCAGGCTTCGGCACCGCGCTGCAGCAGGCCAACCCCCCGGCGTTCACGGTGGACGTGGACAACCTTCCGCGCGCCTGCGCGGGCGGCGCCGAGGTAGCGGCCCTGCCTGCCACGGTGGCGTACTTCGACAAGGACTTCAAGTTCCAGCAGGCGCTCAAGTACGCTCTGGGTGTGGATCAACGGCTGCCGGGCGGCCTGGTCGCGACGGCCGACTTCCTGTACACCAAAAACATCAACCAGATGTACCAGACGGACGATAACGTGAAGCTGGGGGAGGTGAACCGCGAGGGGCGCCAGCTCTACGCCACTCCGACGGCGCAAACGCTCGCGACCACCCTCACCCGGCTCCAGCAGGTGAAGGGCGTGACCTCCGTGGTGCACCATTCCAACCGGAGTACCGATCGGTCGTGGCTGGCTACTATCCAGCTGCAGAAATCCTTCCAGTCGGGACTCTTTTTCAGCGCCGCCTATACCCGCTCCAAGTCGCAGGACATCATGTCTCTGACTTCGAGCATCGCGTTCTCGAACCTGCAGAATACCCCGCTCGATGGTACCCTGGAAAATCGAAACCTGCGGCTTTCCGCTTTCGACGTGCCGCACAAGCTCGCGCTCAGCGGCAGCGCGAACCTGCCGTTCGGTTTGCAGGCCTCCGCGGTCTACACTGCCCGAGCCGGGACGCCGTATGCCTACGTGACAGTGAACGATGTCAACGGGGATGGCATCAGCACCAACGACCTGTTCTACGTGCCGCGCGACCAGAACGACATCAGTATTGCCGGGACGGCTCAGGCGGCGGACTGGGATCGGCTCAATGCCTTCATCCTAAGCGAGAAATGCCTCCGGGAGCAGCGCGGCAAGATCATGGACCGGACGTCCTGCCGAAACCCGTGGCAGAAGTTCCTCGACGTCCGGCTCACCAAAGTGATCCCGACCATGTCGGGCCAGAACCTCCAGGTGACCGCGGACATTTTCAATTTCCTGAACCTGCTGAACAAGAATTGGGGCATCAATCGCGAGACCGCCAGCTTCCAGCAGGTGTCGCTGATAGGCAGCACGACCTCGGCCACGAGCTACAACACCAACGGCACCGCGACCCAGGCCGACGACCGGTGGAACTACGTGATTCCGTCGACGTTGCCCGCGGTGCGGCGGGTGAATGTCGGGAACTCCCGCTGGCGGATGCAATTCGGGGCGAAGTACATCTTCTAGGGGTTGGGGGGTTGGGATTAGTGGAACAACACGAGGGCCGGCCGGCGCCGGCCCTTCGGTTTGCCACTAGCCCCCAGCTACGTCCGCACCCGCACCAGCAACCACCCCCCCAGCGCCAGAAATACCAGATTCGGCAACCACGCGGCAGCCACCGGATTCATCACGCCCGAGGTGCCCACCGCCTGGGAAAAGTTGATCATCAACAGGTACGCCAGCGTGGTCCCGAGGCTGATCGCGATCCCGACCGCCGGTCCGGCCCTGGGGGCTGTAACGGCGAGCGGTGCCCCGAAGAGCGCGATGATGAGGCAGGCGGCGGGTAGCGCGAGCTTCACGGCCTGCTCGACCTGCAGCTTCTTGGTGTCGTTCCCAGACGCCTTGAGCGACGCGATGTAGCGCCCCAGCTCGGCGTAGGTCATCTCCGAATGGTTTTTGGGCTCGATCAGCAGATCCCGCGGTGCCTCCTTGAAGGAGGGCAGGATCAGCTCGCCAAACGTCATGGTCACCGCCTCGTCGCCGGGGAGCATGATGTGGCTGGCGCCGTACTTCAGACGCCAGGTCCGCAGCTTGGCATCCCAGCGGGCGCTGTCGGCGGTGATGGCGTAGAGGGGAGCCTTGGGGTCGCGGACGGCGTGCTCGAGCACGACCTGCCGTATCTGGTTGTCGGTGGTGTTGAGCTGCCGGATGGTATACGCCCAGCCGCTTGGCGCACGGTACACGAAGTTGAAGCGCGTGGTGACGTTGCGCGCCTGGCGCTCCTTCTGGAGCTCGAGCTGCCGGGTGGTGGCCTCGGTGGCCCACTCGCCGATCAGGAAGCACAGCACCGCCGCGAGCGCCGAGGCGAGGAAAAGCGGCCGCACAATCCGGTGAAAGCTGATCCCGCCCGCTTTGGCGGCGGTGAGCTCGGAGTTCCGGGCCAGGGGTCCCACAGTGAAGACGGCCGCGAAGAGCGCGGCCGCGGGCATCATCTGGGCGATGTTCTGCGGCAGCGAGTACACATAGCTCAGCGCAATGGTCGAAGCCGGCAGGTTGCGATCGAGCAGCTTGCGCAGATTGTCGGTGAGCTGCGTCAGCACCGACACGAAGGGCATCCCCACCGCCGTGAGCAGGAAGACCCGGAGCCACTGCCAGAGGACGTAACGGGAGAGGGTGCGCACCGGGTCAGGTCCCGCGCCGACGGAGCCAGCCCAGCAAGAGATCCGCCAGGTCGGCCAGATCGCCGCCGCGCGTGGAACCGAACTCGCGGTTGACCCGGATCAAGCCCAGGACCCCCGCCACGAACACGATTCCGTTGGGAAACCACATAGCCAGCGCGGGCGAAATAACGCCGCGGTCGGCGAGGTTTTCTCCGGCGGTGAGGCCCACGTAGAAGAGCGCGAAGATGACCAGGCTCCCGCCGATCACCAGCCCCACCCCGCCGCGCGGGAAGCGGAGGGCGAGTGCGATGCCGATCAGCACGAAGTTCATGCACGCCACCGAGAGGGCAAACTTCTTGTGGATTTCCACCGAATACTGGTGGATGTCGCGCACGGCAAACGCCGCTTCGTCGCGGGCGCCGGTGAGCTCGGAGATGGTTGAAAAAGCAGCGCCCAGGGGCGCGGCCATCCTGGCGGAATCGGGAGTCGCTGACACTTGTGCCGCCGCGCTTTTCGGCAGCAGCAGCCGGCCGATCGCCCGCTCCAGCCGGCGCCAGGCTCCGCAGCGGGGCGGCAGAGGCAGGTCCACGACCGGTGGCTCCGGCGGCGCGAAGAAGTGCAGCAGCGCGCGCACATCATTTTGCGCCAGCAGCTTCCGCCGTGCGGCCAGGTGTGCCGCTTCCTGCCGGGAGGCCGCGACCCGGTCCATCATCTCGCAGGTGGTCATCTCGCGATCGCCCTTCTGCACGCTGCCGAAGCTCTGCTGGAAGGCGTTCTGGATGTTGCGCACCCGGATCGTATTGGACCGAAAGCGGGTCACGGTGACCGTGGCCGGCTCCTCCGACTTGTACTCGTTGACCCGGCCCACGTAGAGCTGGATGCCCAGATCCTGCTCGCCGCGCTCGAAGCTCATGTAGCCGCTATCGGCGTAGATGACCCGGCGGCCCACCGCCGGGCTCATGTCATAGATCACCACCTCGCGCATCCGCCCGGTAACGGGCTGGATCCGGCTGGCCTGCAGGAAATACTGCGACTGTGGCAGGTTGTTGATCGTCTGTTCCTTGAGCGAAAAAGTCGGCTTCTTCTGGGCGATATCGGTCTGCAAGTTGAGCAGCCGAAGGTTGGTGCGGGGAAGCACCTGGTCGATGAAGAAGAAATTGGCGGCCGCGAGCACCACCCCCGCGGCGAACACCGGTCGCAGCATCTGGAGCACGCTCACGCCGTTGGCCCGCATCGCGGTGAGCTCGTTGTCGGCACCCATCTGGCTGAAGCCATAGAGCACGGCCACTAGGATGGCCATTGGAAGCGTCAGCGCCACGATGAAGGGAATGAACAGGAAGAGCACCTCGGCGATCACGCCGCCAGGCAGGCCCTTGCCGACCAGGTCTCCGAAGCGGCGGGAGAGCTGGTTGAGCAGCAACATGCCGGTCTGCGCGATCCACGCGAACGCGAAGGGGCCGGCAAGGGAACGGAGCAGGTGGCGGCGCAGCAGGCGCATGGTTGAAAGGTATCAGGGGCGGGGCCTTCCATTCAGCCTTCCGTGCTCCCTAACTTCAGCCTGCCAGGCTAGCGCCTCACTCCTCAATCCTGATCCTGCTCCCATGCGCCTGATCCCGCTGCTCTTCGTTCTGACGTCCTGCGGCGGCCCGCAACTTCCCCCCCGCGAATTCGACGGGCAGGTCGCTCTGCAGTACGTGCAGACTCAGCTCAACTTCGGCCCCCGGATTCCCGGCACGACTGGCCATGAGCGCATGGCGGCCTGGCTGGACAGCCTGCTGCGCACCCGGGCCGACAGCGTCGACACCCAGCGCTGGGTGCACCGCACGGTAAAGGGCGACTCGCTGCGGCTGGTCAATTTCGTCGCCCGCTTCAATCCGGCCGCGACCACGCGTGTGCTGTTCCTGGCCCACTGGGACACCCGGCCGAACGCGGACGGAATCGGGAGCCGCGATTCGACACTTCCGGTTCCCGGCGCCAACGACGGCGCCTCGGGCGTCGCGGTGCTGCTCGGCATGGCCGACGCGCTCAAGAGAACGCCGCCAGGCATTGGCGTCGACTTGCTGTTCGTGGATGGGGAGGACTACGGCGATTTCGACACCGATACGGATGTGCTGCTGGGCTCGCGCTACTATGCGCAGCATCCCGCTCCGGGCCCCTCGCCGCGCTTCGCCGTCTTGTTCGACATGGTGGGCGACAAGGACCTGCAGATCCTGCAAGAGGGACTCTCCGTCACCGGAGCCCCCGACCTTGTGGAAGAGGTCTGGAGCATCGCGGAGCGCATCGGGCACGGCGATGTTTTCAAGCGCCAACCTGGCGGTCCTCTCACCGACGACCACGTTCCGTTGCAGCAGGCCGGGATCCGCGCGATCGACCTGATCGACTTCACCTTCGGCGGGCCGGACAACAAGTGGCACCATACCCCGGATGACACACTCGACAAGGTGAGCGCCGCGAGCCTGCAGGTGGTGGGGGATGTCGGGATGGCGCTGGTGCGGGTGACGAAGAAGTGAAGGGATCACCCCTCACCTCGATCTCTGGTTTTTTGCCCCCGCCCGCGTTAGCCCGCACCACGCCGGGTGGCCGTGCCCCGCTACCGTGAAGGGTGTCGCGCGAAACCCGCTCGGTCCTCCTTCTCCTCAGCCTTGCCGTGGCGGGCCACGGTGCCCGCCTGCTGCTGCAATCTCCCGTCGCGCCTCCCGGCGAGTTGCTGGCAACTCCCCGGCCGCCCCAGGACCCCGCGAGCCAGCGCGCCCGCGCGGCGCGGCTGGCCCGGCCGCTCCGCAAAGGCGAGCAAGTCGACCTGAATTCCGCCCCCGCCGAGGAGATCGCCCGGCTTCCCCGGATTGGCATGTCACTGGCAAAGCGTATTGTGGCTGACCGGGTCGCTCATGGGCTTTTTCGGGGACCAGCGGACTTGGACCGAGTGCCCGGAGTGGGCCCGGCGCTGCTCGACATGCTGGCCGATCGGGGGCGGTTCGGAGGGGTGGATGCCGCGAATCCGGCCGCAGGGAAAGCCGATGCAAATCCCCGCATATCCGGGATTTACGGCGGGCAGGCACAGCCCGGTTTGGCTCAGCCGGTAGACCTTAACTCGGCCTCCGAGGCGGACCTGAAAGCCTTGCCGGGGATTGGGCGGGCGAGGGCCCTGGCTATTCTGGCATATCGCCGGGAGAACGGGCCGTTCGCCGCAGTGTCAGATCTTGGGAGGGTACCAGGGTTCAGCCAGGCCCTGGTCGCCCGGCTGGCGCCGTTCTTGGCCGCAAGGTGAGGGGTTTTTCTCTGGAATTCTCGAACGGGAAGGCACCGGCACGGGCATGACGACGGCGGCACTACCCACCGAACGCCTGGGCGACATCCTCGTGAAGGAGGGTCTGCTCTCGCGTGAGAAGCTCGCGCAGGCGCTGCTCGAGCATCGCTCCTCGGGCATGCCGCTCGGCTTCGTCGTGGCCAAGCAGGGCTTCGTGCCCGAGGTGGAAATCACCCGCATCGTGGCACGCCAGCTCCGGGTTCCCGCGGTCGACCTGTCGCGCTTCGAAGTGGACGCCAAGATCCTCAAGCTGATCCCCGCCGAAATCGCCAAGCGCCACATCGTGCTCCCGCTCAAGCGCGAGGGGCGCACGCTGACAGTGGCCATGGCGAGCCCGACCGACCAGGTGCTGTTGCAGGAGCTCCGTTTCATCACCCGCTACGATCTCTTCCCGGTGTTCGCGGGCGAGTTCACGCTGCGCACCATGATCGACAAGTACTACGACGCCTCCGACCAGCAGCTGCAGGCCATCCTGCGGGACATGGAAGGGCTGGCCGACGACGTCGAGGTGCTCGAGGAGGAGGATGAGGACGCGCTCTCCGAGGCGCAGATCGACGACGTGCCGGTGGTCAAGCTCATCAACGGGCTGCTCACCGATGCCGTACAGCGCGGGGCCAGCGACATCCACATCGAATCGTACGAGCACGAGCTGCGGGTGCGCTACCGGATCGACGGCGCGCTCCAGGAAGTCATGAAGCCGCCGATCCGCATGAAGGCGGCGCTGATCTCGCGGGTCAAGATCCTCTCCTCGCTCAACATCGCCGAGCGGCGGATGCCGCAGGACGGCCGACTCAAGCTCAAGATGGGAAACCGGGTGATCGATTTCCGCGTCTCCACGCTCCCCTGCCTGTTCGGCGAGAAGATCGTACTCCGAATTCTCGACAAGGGGAACCTGACGCTGGACCTCAGCACCTTCGGGTTCGAGCCCAAGGCGGAGGCGGACCTGCTGAAGGCCATTCTCAACCCCTACGGCATGGTGCTGGTCACCGGACCGACGGGCTCGGGCAAGACGACCACGCTTTATTCCGCGCTGCAGCGCATCAATACGATCGACAGCAACATCATGACGGCGGAGGATCCGATCGAGTACAACCTGCACGGGATCAATCAAGTGCAGGTTAAGACCGACATCGGGCTTACCTTCGCGACCGCGCTCAGGGCGTTCCTTCGGCAGGACCCCAACGTGATCATGATCGGAGAGATCCGCGATCTGGAGACGGGCGGGATCGCGATCAAGGCCGCGCTCACCGGCCACCTGGTGCTCTCCACGCTGCACACCAACGACGCACCCAGCACGATTACCCGCTTGCTGGACATGGGGGTCGAAGCGTTCAACGTGTCGGCCGCGGTCAATCTGGTGCTGGCGCAGCGGCTGGTGCGGCGGATCTGTCCGGAATGCAAGGCACCGGTCACCTATCGGCCCGAAGAGCTGAAGGCGCTGATCCAGCCGGGCATGAATCTTGACCGCATAAAGGCGATTTCGTTCTCCAAGGGCGGCGGCTGCGATAGCTGCAACGGCACCGGATACAAGGGCCGCGCCGGCCTCTATGAAGCGATGGCCATGTCGCCGGAGCTCCGGCGGATGATACTCCGGGGCGCTTCGGTCGCGGAGCTGCGCGACCAGGCGATCGAGGAAGGCATGCTCACCTTGCGCTCCAGCGGGATCCTGCGCATCGAGCAAGGCATCACGACGCTGGAAGAGGTCGTAAAGGAGACCGCCGCATGAGCCTGAATTTGCGTTCCCTGCTGCAGGAGATGATCGATCGGGAGGCGTCCGATCTCCACATCACCGCCGGGGAGCGTCCCAAGCTCCGGATCGACGGCGAGATCACCGATTGCTCGGTGGAGGAAATCCTGACGCCCAAGGACACCCTCCAACTGGCCTACTCGGTGCTCACCGAGCAGCAGAAAAAGCGCTTCGAATTCGACGACGAGCTGGACTTTTCCTTCGGCATCCAGAACCTGGCCCGCTTCCGCGGCAATGTGTTCAAGCAGCGCGGCTGTGTGGCGATGGTGCTCCGGATGATCCCATTCAGCGTGCGGACGCTGGCGGACCTGGGTCTGCCGCCCATCGCCAGCAAGTTGTCGGAGCGCCCGCGCGGGTTGATCCTGGTGACCGGTGCCACCGGCTCCGGCAAGTCCACCACGCTCGCGGCTATGGTGGACGTGATCAACAAAGCCCGCAAGGGCCACATCATCACGGTGGAAGACCCCATCGAGTTCATCCACCGCCATCAGAGCTGCATCGTCAACCAGCGCGAGATCGGGACCGACACCAAGAGCTTCGCGGCGGCGCTCAAGTACGCGTTGCGGGAGGATCCCGACATCATCCTGGTCGGCGAAATGCGCGACTTGGAGACCATCTCCGCCGCGCTGACCATCGCGGAAACCGGCCACCTGGTGCTCGCTACCCTGCACACCAATTCGGCGGCCGAGGCCATCAACCGGATCATAGACGTCTTCCCGCCGACCCAGCAGCCGCAGGTGCGGGCGCAGCTGGCCTTCGTGGTCGAAGGGGTCATCACCCAGGCGCTGCTGCAGCGCTCACGGGGCAAGGGGCGGGTCCTGGCTTGCGAGGTCATGGTAGCTACGCCGGCCATCCGGGCGCTGATTCGGGAAGACAAGATCCACCAGATCTATTCCGCGCTGCAGTCGGGCAAGAAGTTCGGCATGCAGACGATGGCCGATTCGCTCTACCAGCTCTACATGAATCGCGACACCACCAAGGAGGAATGCCTCCGGATCGCGGGTGACGCGAACGAGTTTCTGCGGATGGTCGGCGAAAAGCCGATGGAAGAGCAGGCCATCGCTCCAATGTCGAAGGCCGCCGCGGCCCAGTCGCGCCGCTGATCCTGACCGGAGAGTCTAACGATGGGAATGTTCGAATACACCGCCAAGAACGCTGCCAGCGGGCAGATCCTCAAGGGAATGCTGGATGTCCCCACCCGGGACGAGGTCATCGCGTTCATCCGCAAGAACCGGATGATCCTGGTGAGCGTGCGCGAGGCGCCCGCCCAGGTGCGCATGCCCGGCTTCAAGAAGCGGGTCAGCACGCGCGACGTAGTAATCTTTACCCGGCAGTTCGCCACCATGATCAACGCGGGCCTGCCGCTGGTGCAGTCGCTGACCATTCTCTCGGCCCAGACCGAAAACAAGAGCCTCAAGGACATCACCAAAGCGGTGGTGTACGACGTCGAGGCCGGCAACACCCTGGCCGACGCGCTTCGCAAACACCCCAAGGCCTTCAGCGACCTCTACGTGAACATGGTGGCCGCGGGCGAGGCCGGCGGTATTCTCGACACGATTCTGCTCCGGCTGGCGACCTTCCTCGAGAAGAACGACGCCCTGGTCCGCAAGGTGAAGGGCGCGATGGTCTACCCCGGCGTGATCATGAGCGTGGCCGTCATCGCGGTCGCGGTCCTGCTGATTTTCGTGATCCCGACGTTCTCCGCGATGTTCGCGTCGGTCAACATGACGCTGCCGCTCCCGACCCGCATCGTGATGGGCGCCTCCCACGTGCTGCTCCGGTTCTGGTGGCTGATTTTTCTGGTGCTGGGCGTCGGCATCTGGGGCTTTCGGGCCTACTATCGAACGCCGGGAGGCCGCAAGGTGGTCGACGGCGGTATGCTGCGCGCCCCGGTCATCGGCGACCTGCTGCGGAAATCGGCGGTCTCCCGCTTTACCCGGACGCTCGGCACGCTGATTTCCTCGGGCGTGTCGATTCTCGATGGCCTGGAGATCACGGCCAAGACCGCCGGTAACCGCGTCATTCATGACGCCGTGATGCAGTCCCGCCAGTCGATCGCGGGCGGCGAGACCATCGCCGGACCGCTACAGACCTCGGCGGTATTCCCGCCGATGGTCATCTCGATGATCTCGGTCGGCGAGCAGACCGGCGGACTCGACGACATGCTCACCAAGATCGCCGACTTCTACGATGCCGAAGTGGACGTCGCG
Organism: uncultured Gemmatimonas sp.; assembly: GCA_964649225.1. Lineage (GTDB taxonomy): Bacteria > Gemmatimonadota > Gemmatimonadetes > Gemmatimonadales > GWC2-71-9 > JABFSM01. Next base: position 19,742 of record CAZYPO010000007.1, read on the forward strand.
GTGAGCGCGCTGCTCTCCCTGATGGAGCCCATCATGATCGTGGTGCTCGGCGTCATCGTGGGCGGCATGGTGGTGGCGATGTATCTCCCGATCTTCGACATGGTGAACACCGTCCAATGAGATTTCGGTTATCGGCTGCGGGCTGCTGGTTCTTGGCAGTATCCGTGTCGCCGCTCGTGGCCCAGGTTCAGCGGATGCCCCGCAAGCATCCGGTCGAGCTCACCTTTGCGGGGGGGTATTTCCAACCCACGGGCGCCGGGGGGCAGGTGGGCAGCATCGTGCTCAAGCGGCGGCCGGCGTGGGCGGCGGGCGTCCAGTTCGGCGCCTACGCCAAGGGCGGCTTGTGGGGGGCCGAGGTGTCGGGGGGATATACGCCCGAGCGCGTCTCGCAGGGGGGGCAGGGCTCCCGCCGCACGCACCTGACCTACGGCACGCTGCGAGCCCTGGTAGGCCGGAGCCCCCGCAAGCCGGGGATCTCCATGATGGTGGGCGCGGGGGTGAGCGTCATCCACCGCCAATACAGCGTGACCGACTTCGATGTGGCCACCACTCACTACGGCGGGGCCGCCAGCCTGCTGATCCGCATTCCCATCGATGATCAGGTCGGGCTCCGGCTCGACGCCCAGGATCTGATCTCCAGCGCGGACTTCGGCACCGGGAAAAAGGTCCGCCACGACCTCGCGCTCACGGCGGGGCTCGGGATTTCCTGGTAGCCCTCACGGCTGCTTCGCGGTCGCCCCATCGCTCGTTGCGGTCGCCTTAGCGGCCGACTTCCCCGCGTTCTTGGGTCGCTATCTGCTGCCTTGCTTGACATAGGGGGAGGGGGTATATTAACCCTCCAGTAGACACAACGCCGAAACCACCTGACCCCCGACACCTAAAGTGACCCCTGATAGATGGCTCGTGCTCGCCGCCGGCATCCTCGCGATCGCGTGGGTGCTCTGGTATTTCCTCCTGGCCCACCGGGCCGCAGTGGTGGCGAGCCCGAAGCAGACCGGAGTGCAGGAAATCAGGGTGACCGTGCGGGGCGGCTATGACCCGGCCGAGATCGAGGTCCAGGCGGGGCGCCCGGTCCGGCTGGTCTTCGACCGGAAGGAAACCTCCGGCTGTTCCGAAGAGGTGCTGCTGCCCGATTTCCGGATCCGCCGCTTTCTCCCGGCCAATCAGCAAACGCCCGTCGAGTTCACTCCCGAGCGGCCCGGCGAACACGAGTTCACTTGCGGAATGGGAATGTTGCGCGGAAAGCTGATCGTCCGATGAGTGCCACCCGGGTGACGTTCCCGGTGTCCGGGATGACTTGTGCCGGTTGCCAGGCCGGCGTCCAGCGTGCGCTGGAGCGCGCCCCTGGTGTCGAGCAAGCCGCGGTGAATCTCCTGCTGCACTCCGCCTCCGTCGCCTACGATCCGGCGGTGACCTCCCCGGAGCGACTGATCCAGGCGGTGCGCGCCACGGGGTATGGCGCGGAGCTCCCGGTCGCCCGCGTTGACGTGGGCCGGGAAGAAGCCGAGCGCGAGCGGGCGGCGATCGCGGAGTTTCGCGAGTTCAGGCTGAAGGCCGGCGTGAGCCTCGCGATCGGGATCCTGGTGATGGCGCTCGGCATGCTGGGCATCGGGGCCGGACAACGTACGGCCGCCTGGGTGCTCCTGGCCGTGACCAGCTTCGTGATGGCCTGGGCCGGCCGCCATTTCTACGTGCGCGCCTGGAATGCGTTCCGGCACCACGCCGCCGACATGAACACCTTGATTGCGTTGGGTACCGGAGCCGCTTTCCTCTTCTCGGCCTTCGCCACCGTGGCTCCCGGAGTGTTCGTGGGCCGCGGCCTTGCGCCCGGCCTTTACTACGAAGCAGTCATCATCATCCTGGCGCTGATTCTGCTTGGCAACGCGCTGGATGCCCGTGCCAAGCGGCAGACCTCGGCCGCGCTGCGCGCGCTCACCCGGCTTCAGCCCGATACGGCGCGGGTGGTCCGAGAGGGCCAGGAACTCGAGCTGCCCCTCGGCGAGGTGCGTCCCGGAGACCTCGTCGTGGTTCGCCCGGGCGAGCGGGTGCCGGTTGACGGGGTCGTCGTCGAGGGCAGCAGCGCGGTGGACGAGTCCATGCTCACCGGGGAGTCGCTTCCGGTGGAGAAGGGTCCCGGCAGCGCGGTGATCGGAGCCACGGTCAACGGCACCGGGACCTTCCGGGCGCGGGCCACCACGCTTGGCGGCGAGAGCGTGTTGGCGCGTATTGTTCAGCTGCTGCGCGACGCGCAGGGCACCCGGGCACCGCTCGCGCGACTGGCCGACCGGATCAGCGCGGTCTTCGTGCCGGTCGTCATTGCCCTGGCCATCACCACCTTCGTCGTCTGGTACCTGCTGACCGGGCAGGCTCCGCTGCTGCGGGCGTTCACCACGGCCGTCTCGGTGCTCATCATTGCCTGCCCCTGCGCGATGGGGCTTGCTGTGCCCACCGCGATGATGGTGGCCACTGGTCGGGGCGCGGAGCTTGGCCTCCTGATCAAGGGGGGCGAGGCCCTGGAGCGGGCGGGGCGCCTCGACACCATCGTGCTCGACAAGACCGGAACCGTGACGGAAGGCAAGCCGGCCGTGACGGATCTCGTGGTCCTTCCCGGTCGCGATGAGGCCGAAGTGATCGCGCTGGTCGCGAGCCTCGAGGCCGCCTCGGAGCATCCGCTCGCGGGCGCGATCCTCGCCCTGGCCCGGCAGCGTGGGCTGGCTCTTTCACCAGTTGAGGACTTTCGCGCGATTCCCGGACGCGGCGCCACCGGACGCGTCGGCAGGGCGCTGGTCGCGGCGGGAAACCAGGCGATGCTGCGGGAGTTTGGCATCGATCCCGCGCCACTCGCGGATACGGCCGGCCGGCTCTCCGCGCAGGGGCGCACCGCGATGTTCCTGGTGGTCGGCGGCAAGCTGGCGGGACTCCTGGCCGTCGCCGACCCGATCCGGCCGACCTCCAGGAGCGCGATCGAGGCCTTCCGCCGGCTTGGGCTCGAAGTCATCATGCTGAGCGGCGATCAGCGGACCACCGCAGAGGCCGTCGCGCAGCAGACCGGCATCACTCGCGTCGTGGCCGAGCTCAGCCCGGAAGGAAAGGTCGCCGAGATTGGTCGGCTCAGGGCAGCGGGCCGCGTGGTCGCAATGGTGGGCGACGGGATCAACGATGCGCCCGCTCTCGCCGCGGCCGACCTCGGCATCGCGATGGGCGGCGGGGCCGACGTCGCCGCGCAGGCCGGCGATGTGGTGATCATGCGCAACGATCTGGTTCCGGTCGCCAGCGTCGTGAGGCTGGCGCGGCGGACCATCCGGGTCATGCGGCAGAACCTGTTCTGGGCCTTCATCTACAACGTCGTCGGAATTCCGATCGCGGCCGGAGCACTCTATCCGGCCTTCGGCCTCCTGCTCAGTCCGGTGCTGGCGAGCGGGGCGATGGCGCTGAGCTCGGTAAGCGTGGTTGGGAATTCATTGCGGTTGCGGCGGGCCGTCGTTGACTAGCGGCGAACAGTCAAGAGCGGGATTTCTGGAGGAACCGATGAGTGAGAAGACAGAGGCCGCACGCTGTGGCTGCGAATCGGCGGCCGAGGGCCGCAAGGCCGCGGGCGTGGATCCCGAGATCAAGGATCGCAACCTGAAGCGGCTGCGACGGATTGAAGGGCAGGTGCGGGGCCTGCAGAAGATGGTCGAAGACGACCGCTATTGTCCCGAGATCATGGTGCAGATCGCCTCGGTGCATGAGGCGCTGCGTGCCGTGGGGCGGGAGCTGATGCGGAATCATCTGCGTCACTGTGTCGCCCAGGCGGTTCGCGCCGGTGGTGCGGAAGCCGAGACTTCGTACGACGAGCTGCTCGAGCTGATCTACACCACCTCACGGTGAGCGCCCCTCTCGGCGTCGTCGAGCTGGCTGGGCGCTCCGGGGGATTCCTGCGCCGGCGCGAAGCGGGCTACCTGCCGCAGGGCAACGATATCCGGGTCGAGGATCGCCTGATCCGCCAGGTTGGGCTTCGCAGCGGAGACGAAATCGAGGGCGAAGCGCGCAGTGGCAAGGGCGGCCGGTTTCTGTCCCTGGTCACCAGCATCAACGGCCGCGCGCCCGAAGGGCTCCTGGAGCGGCCCGAGTTTCAAAAGCTCTCCGCGGTCCATCCCGACCAGCCGCTGCGACTCGAATGCGGTCTGGTCCGGCAGGGTCAGCCCGACCAGACCAACCGGATCATCGATTTGCTCTGCCCGTTCGGGAAAGGGCAGCGCGCCTTGATTGTGGCCTCCGCCAAAGGCGGCAAGACCATGGTGCTCCAGGCCATCGCGGAAGGCGTGAAGGCCAACTATCCTGGGGCGGCCCTGTTCATTCTGCTGGTCGACGAGCGGCCGGAGGAAGTCTTCGAGATCGAAGCCGCGGGGGTTGGCGAGGTGGTGGCCTCGAGCTTCGACAATCCCGCCTCACAACACGTTGCGCTGGCTGAGCTGATATTGGAACGGGCGCGCCGCCGGGTCGAGCAGGGACAGGATGTGGTCCTGATCGTCGACTCGTTGACCCGCCTGGCCCGCGCGCACAACGCGGTGGTGAAAGGCACGGGACGAACGCTGTCCGGAGGCCTCGATGCCCAGGCGCTCGAGCGTCCCAAGCGCTTCTTCGGCAGCGCCCGGCAGGTTGGCTCCGCGCAGGGTGGCGGGTCGCTCACCATCATTGCCACCGCGCTGGTCGACACCGGCAGCAAGATGGACGACCTGATCTTCGAGGAGTTCAAGGGCACCGGCAACAGCGAACTGGTGCTCAGCCGGGAGCTCGCGGAGCGCAGGGTCTTTCCCGCGATCGATCTGGTGGCCAGCGGCACCCGGAAGGAGGAGCTGCTGCTCACGCCCGCGGCACTGGCGGCATCCAACCGGCTGCGCCAGCGAATCGCGCGGATGACGCCGCTCGACGCGATGAACGATTTGCTGACCGATTTGCGGCGGCATCCGACCAACGCCGCCCTGATCGCCTCACTCGCCCCCGTCGTTCCATTAGCTTAACCGCGCATGCCGATGCTCCGTGCCGTACCAGGCGCCCTGTTGCCGACCACCCTCGCCCTCCATTGCCTCTTCGCCGCTGCTCTCGCCGCCCAGTCGGGTGACGAGGCGGCGCACCCGGCGGCGCTCCCCCGTCCCGTCGCCCAGGCGACGCGCGTCGAGACCGCGCTGAAGCTGGACGGCCGCCTGGACGAGGAGGCCTGGTCCAAGGCGGTGCCGGTAACCGGCTTCATGCAGCACGAACCGTTCGAAGGCAGGTCACCCACCGAGCGCACCGAGGTCCGCATCCTCTTCGATGCGCAGGCGCTGTACATCGGGGCGCGGCTCTACGATTCGAATCCCACCGGCATCGTGCATGGAGAAATGCGGCGCGATGCGGAGCTCAAGGACCAGGATGCGTTCGTTGTAATGCTCGACACGTTTTTGGACCGGCAAAACGGTTTCATCTTCGGGACCACTCCCGCCGGGATCGAGCACGACGGGCAGGTGACCAAGGAAGGCGAGGGCGGCTTCGGCGGCCCGATGGGCACCGGCCCCGGAGCCAGCGGGCAGACCGGCTCGGCCAATTTGAACTGGGATGGCACCTGGAAGGTCGCCACCTCGGTGGATTCAGCCGGCTGGACCGCGGAGTTCAGGATTCCGTTCGAGACGCTGCGCTACGCGGGTGGCAAGTCGCAGCGCTGGGGCCTGAACCTGGCCCGCTTCATTCGGAGGAAGAACGAAGAAGACTTCTGGTCGCCGGTCGGACGGACCTATTCGATCTACCGGATCTCCCAGGCGGGGACGCTCGAAGCGGTCGAGCCGCCAAGCCACCGCGTGGCGCGCGTCACGCCCTATGCGCTGGGAAGCATCCACCGCGACTTTGCGCACGGCATTCCCACCGATGCCGCCGCGGAATTCGGGGCGGACGCGAAGCTCGGGATCACTCCCGGCATGACGCTTGACCTGACCTACAACACCGACTTCGCCCAGGTCGAAGTGGACGAGCAGCAGCTCAATCTCACCCGCTTCAATCTGTTCTTTCCCGAGAAGCGGCCGTTTTTCCTGGAAAACGCGGGAACGTTTTCGGTCGGTACTTCCGAGTCGGTGGAGCTGTTCTTCAGCCGCCGCATCGGCATCGGCGCGGGCAGCCGCGAGGTGCCCATTCTGGGAGGCGGACGGCTGACCGGGAGGGCGGCGGGATTCACGCTCGGACTGCTCGACATTCAGACCGAGCGGGTGCGCGAAGTGGATTCCACCCTGGTGCCGCCCGACAATTATGCGGTGGCGCGGGTGCTGCGCGAGCTGCCCCATCGCTCCCGGATCGGGGCCATCGCAGTGAGCCGGCTGAACACCGACAGCACCGGCGACTACAATCTGACCGTGGGCGCCGACGGCAGGCTTGGCCTCGGGGAGCAGGTTGCGATCGACGGCTACGCGGCCCATACCGAAACGCCGGGCCGGACCGGCTCGTCGAACAGCTGGAGCGTGTCCGGCAGCTATGTCACCCGGCAGTGGGAACTCGGCGCGGCGGTCCGGCAGGTAGACGCCGACTTCAATCCGGAAGTGGGATTCATCGAACGGCCGGCCTTCCGGTTCTACAGTTTCCGTCTCCTCCGTCACCTGCGCGCTCCGCACATCTCCTGGTTCCGGGAGACCCGGCCGCACATCACCTTCCGGCAGTACGACGAGGTGAACGGAGATCCGCAGAGCCGCTTGATCCACATCGACAGCCATTTCCTGCTTGCCAACGGCTCGTTTTTCGAGGTCCCGGGGCTCAACTTCATACGGGAAGCCCTGCAGCAATCGTTCGAGATCGCTCCGGGAGTCACGCTGCAGCCGGGTGTATACGACTGGTTCGAGTGGCAGATGAACTACAACACCAACCTCAGTGCACCATTCTCGGTAGGAGGCAAGGTCTCGCTCGGGCAGTTCTACACCGGGCATCACGCGGCCCTGCTGGCCAACTTCACCGCGCGCCCGAACCAGAAGTTCCAGGCCCAGCTCCGGCTCAACTACGAAAACGTGCATCTGGCGGAAGGCAACTTCGTGCGGCGCCTGGTGGGATTGCGGCTGGCCTATGCGTTCACGCCGAGCGTGTTCCTGCAGTCGCTCACGCAATACAACAATCAGAGCCATTCGCTCGCCGCGAATTTCCGCTTCGGCTGGCTGGGCCCGGCCGGGACAGGGCTCTTCCTGGTGTTCAACGAGGGGCGTCAGACCGGAGACAGTCCGCGCGCGCTCGACCGGGCGGTGGTGGTGAAATTCACCAGGCAATTCGATCTGGGGAACTAGAAAAAGGGAATCCCTAGTCCTACTGGTACTGGATGTACATCGGCAGGGGACGCAGCGACTGCAGAGATCCCTACGGCGCGACCGCTTACTTATGGATGTTCAGCGCCGCACCGAGTGAATCCGCCAGCAGGCGGAGCAGGTTACGACCATGCCGATCGCGCAGGTTGAGCCGCAAGCCCTCGTGGGTCGCCTTGAAGTCCACGATCGGGCGGTTCTGCTCGTCGCGGACCGAGAGGACGGCGCCCTGGGAGTCCGCCCGCAGATCGAACGAGCCGCTCTGGGACCCGCGCCGTTGGTCCAGCACATCGAAGCTGCCCGAAGCCCGTACACCCCCTTGACCGTCGCGCGCGAGTGAGGCGTCGATCCGCTGGATTTCGGAGCGGCGCCAGTCGGCCACGATGTGCTGCGGGAGATAGAGCGGGCGGCTGAAGCGCCTGGGTTGGAAGCTGATCTCTCCCACCTCAACCAGATCGCCGGAGCTCAGGTCTGCCGCGGAGGCGCAGGAGAATGTGGTGCGGTCGTTCAAGCGATGCAGATCGTCAACCGTGAGCGCGCAGTCGCTGAGCTCCGCGGCGGCGTCGGGCTCGGTCAATTGCACGTGTCCGGTAATCCGGCCAATCTCCGCCGTGCTGTTGCGGACGATGTCGAGGCCGGTGACCTCACCGACGCGGCGCCCGTTCAGTCGGAAACCGATGTTGGCGAAGCGCAGCGGCAACCTGCTGGCGGCGGTGCTGAGCAGACTGCGGACTTCGGCGCTTCCCTTGCGCACGGCGGCGAGTCCGGCCATTCCCAGGCCGAACACCAGGAGCGCGCCCAGCGCGATGCGAGTCCAGTACCGGTTCATGGAGGGCCTCGGGTGATACGTTGCAAGTCGGTACGTCGAGGCCTCGGACTTTGTTTCAGATTGCTTGCTCCGCATGGTGGCCATTCATAACTTCCCCGCAGCTCTCGCCTTGGAGTGTCGGTGGGAGGAATTCGAAGCACGCTTGGAATCCTGGCCGTCCTTGGCGGTTGCACGATTCAGCAGCGATCACCCCGCCCCATTGCCGGCAGCGAGGCCGCCGGTCTGCGGGCGCCGCCCGATTCCGAAATCCCCGCCGGGGTGCTCGGCGTTTCGATCCGGCGGGGCCGAGCGCTGCTGCGGAACACGCCGGACAGCCTGCCCGCTTACGTCGGAAGCGACTTGCGCTGCTTCAGCTGCCATCTGGGCGAGGGTACCCAGGCCAATTCGCTGCCCTTGATCGGGGTCTACTCACGGTTTCCGCAATACCGGCCGCGGAACGGGCTGGTGAACCTGCTCGAAGACCGGATCAACGACTGCTTCGAGCGAAGCCTCAACGGAAAAGCGCTCCCGCGCGACGGGCGGGAGATGCGGGACCTGATCGCCTACTTCGCTTTCATTTCACGCGGCATCGCTCCGCCGGGCGACCTGCCGGGGGTCCGGGTGCGCGCATTCGAGCCGCTGCCAGCCGACACGGCGCGGGGCCGCGCGGTGTTTGCCGAAGTGTGCGCGCGCTGTCACGGTCCCGATGGTGCGGGAACCTCGCTCGCGCCGCCCGTATGGGGTCCCCGCTCGTTCAATATCGGGGCAGGTATGGCAAGAGTCCGCACCGCGGCTGCGTTCATCCGGGACAACATGCCCAACGATCGTACCGTGACGCTCACCGATCAGCAGGCCTTCGACGTCGCGGGGTATGTGGTATCGCGGCCGCGACCGGACTTCGCGCGCAAAGCGGAAGACTGGCCCGACGGCAACCCGCCGCCGGATGTGGCCTATCCGACCCTGGCTGCTCTCAAGAAGAAAGCGGCGCTGCCGAAGCCGCGAGCCCAATAGCCCACGCAACTGTGGTTCTCTCGCAGCCTGGAGGTGTCTGCCATGCAACCATTCGCTCCTACTCCTCGCCGGGGATTCCTGACCCGGCTGGCCGGTGCAGCCGCGGCGCTCACCGCCGGAAGCGCGTTCAGCGGTCCGCTCGCAGCCGCCCAGACGCAGGCTTCCCCCCACGACAAGTGGCTCACGGTGCTGACCGGCCGGCATCGTTGCCTGTTCGATTTTCCGCTGCACGGCGGAGGTCTGCCGTTGATTCACATGTACAACTACATCAGCACCTACAAGACCGCCTATGGCGAGCCGGCCTCGACGCTCAACGCGATCGGGACCTTCTACGGTCCACCGGGCGGATCCGCCAGCATTCCCCTGGCCTGGAATGACACGGTGTGGGAGAAGTATAAGATCGGCGAGCTGCTCAATTTGAACGATCCGGATACCAAGGCTCCGAGCAAGCGCAACATGTTTTACCGGCCGCGCGCCGGGGATCCGGTGCTCGCGAGCGGCGCGTTCGCGGTCGCAGGTATCGAGAACCTGCAGAAGACGGGTGCGAACTTCCTGATGTGTAACAACGCGTTCATGATGTGGATGGGATTCCTATCCGGGAGCGGCTCCAAGGGCAACCCGTCCGAGATCGAGCGCGACATCCGCGCCAATCTGTTGCCGGGTGTGGTGACGGTGCCCGCGATGGTCATCGCGATCGAGAAGGCCCAGGGGGCGGGCATTGCCTACAATCGGCAATAGCGAAGCGCGCCCGGGGAGTAGCCAGTAGCTACTCCCTGCCTTTCAGCCTCCCGATCTCCTTGCGATCCCGCTTGGTCGGCCGTCCCTTTGGCTGCCCGCCCGTCAGCTTGGCCGCCAGGCGGTGCTGCTCGGCGAGCCGCTCGCGCGCCGAGCGGCTTTCCGGGGTTTCCTGATAGAGCTCCGCCGCGGCCACCGCCGGGCCCCGCCGCCGCGCCAGGGCCAACACCGAAATCCAGTGCTCGTAGGGGCCGATCCGAATCCGGAGCTGGTCACCAAGCCGGAGAGTCTTTCCGCGCTTGGTCCGCTGGCCGTTGAGTTCGACCCGCCCGCTCTCCACGGCCTCGCCGGCGAGCGCGCGGGTCTTGAAGAAGCGGGCCGACCAGAGCCACAGGTCGATGCGTGTCTGCGCTTCGGGTGGTTTCATCCTATGCTCCGGGCTCTGGTCCATCGGCGATGGGCAACTGACCAAAATTGGAGTGGTGTTCGACCGATAGCCAATAGCCCGTAGCGAATAGCCAGCTTACGTTTCGTTGTCCCGTGCAAAGCTCTGTGTCCGATCCCCCGCCGCTGCCGGTGGTCCCCGACGGCTCCATACCGCCCCACGCGGGCGAGCGCCGCTTCGGGCCGCTCGAACAGCGCAATTTTCTCCGCTGGCTCTACCTCGGTCGCTCGGTCCTCGCGGCGCTGGTCCTGGTGCGGGCCTCGCTCGATCGGCTCGAGGCGCCGGATGCCGCGTTCACAGCGCTGCTGGTGGTGCTGCTCGCCTTCGCGGCCACCTCGTACGGGTTCTACGTCAGCTTCATCCGAAAAAGCCGGGCCGGATTGCTCTTCCTGTTCTGCCAGGCCGCGACCGACCTGCTGCTGGTCACTACGCTGGTGCATTTCGAAGGCGCGCGACAGAGCGGTTGGGCTGCGCTCTATGTGCTGGTTATCGCCGTGTACGGGTTGCTCATGCCGCTCAGGCTCGGGTTGTTCACCACGCTCCTGGGTGCCACGATCTTCCTGGCGGACGCCTACTTCGTGCAGTCGATCCCACCGGGAACCTGGGTGTGGGGCCAGGTCGCGATCTTTACCGTGGTCTTCCTGGTCGTTTCGTTCCTGGGTGGCCGGCTGCGGGCCGCTGGAGTCGAGCAGATCCAGCTCGAGAGCGAGCTGCGTCGGGTCCAACTCGAAGCCGACGAGATCCTGCGCAACATCCGCTCGGGCGTCCTCACGGTGGACGGACAGGGACGGCTGGCCTTCCTCAATCTCGCCGCGGAGCACCTCCTCGGGATCACCGCCGCCGACTGGGTGGGCCTGCCCGTTCTCGAAGAGCTGGAGCGGCGTTCCCCCGAGCTGTGGGCCGCCGTCACGGCGGGGATCCGGAAGGGCAGGCGGGTGAACCGGGCGGAAGGCACCGCGTGCCGCGCGGACGGGCGGCGTGTGCCGATCGGCCTCTCGACCACGACCTTCGCGCGGCCCTCGGAGGCACTGCCGAGTGTGACCGCGATTTTCACCGACATTTCCGACCTGCAGCAGATCCAGGGGCTGCATCTGCGCGCGGAACGGCTCGAGGCGGTGGCCGCGCTATCGGCATCGCTGGCGCACGAGATCCGCAACCCCCTGGCCTCCATCCGGAGCTCCGTGGAGCAGCTGGCGCGAACTGTTCGGGACGATCCCGACGACCGCGTGCTGGGCGAGCTCATTGTGAGGGAAAGCGACCGGCTCAGCCGCCTGCTCGGCGAGTTCCTGGATTTCTCGCGAGTCCGGGCCAGCCATTTCGTCACCGTGGACCTGACCGCGGTGGTGCGCGGCGCCGCGCAGCTGGTGCGCGAGCATCCCGACACCGGTCCCGGCGTGGACATCGTGGTGCGGGGGGAGCCGGTCGAGGTGGACGCCGATGAGGACCTGCTGCATCGGATCGCGACCAACCTGATTCTCAACGCCGCCCAGGCGATGAACGGGGCCGGGCGCATCGAGGCCATCGTGGACATTCCCGAACTCCGCGAGCTGCCCCGGGGCAGCGAGATCGAGCACCCGGTGCGGCTCCGGGTGCGCGATGACGGTCCGGGCATCGATCCGGAGCTGCAGGACCGGCTCTTTCAGCCCTTCGTCTCCGGGCGCCCCGGCGGCAGCGGGCTTGGTCTTGCCATCGTGCAACGCGCGGTCCAGGCGCATCGCGGCCTGGTAATGCTCGAGTCTGCCCCCCGGGAAGGGACCACGTTTACCATTCTGCTCAACGCGAAGTTGCCAGCGGAGGAAGGTGCATGAGCCAGCAGCCCTCGATCCTGATCGTGGATGATGAGTCGGGGATTCTCGACACCCTCCGCATTCTGCTGCGCAAGGAGGGATTCGAGGTCACGACGGCGCAGGGGGGGAAGGCGGGGCTGGACCAGATCCGTTCCGGCAATCACGACATCGTCCTGACCGACGTGCGAATGCCCCAAGTGACCGGCCTCGACATCCTGCAGGCCGCCCGGGAGCAGGACACGATGACCCCGGTCATTCTGATGACCGCGCAGGCGTCACTGCAGACGGCGATTCAGGCGGTCAACCAGGGCGCCTTCTATTACATCCAGAAGCCCTTTTCCAACGACGAACTGCTCGCGATTCTCCGCCGCGCCTGCGAGTACCGGCAGATCCGGGTCGAGAACCGGCAGCTCAAGCAGGACTTCCGCCGCAAGGACAAGAGCGCCGTCACCCGCCCGATCGGGAAATCCCGCCGCTTCACGGACGTGCTGCGCCTGGCCGAGCAGGTCGCCCCCAACGAATCGACGGTGTTGATCCAGGGCGAAAGCGGCACCGGCAAGGAGGTCATCGCCCGGTACATCCACAATCTCTCGACCCGGGCCGACGGCCCCTTCATGTCGATCAACTGCGGCGCCCTGCCGGAGAACCTGCTGGAAAGCGAGCTGTTCGGCCACGTGAAGGGCTCCTTCACCGGGGCGGTGCGCGACAAGCAGGGACTCTTTGCCGCCGCGCGCGGAGGGTCGTTCTTTCTGGACGAAGTGGGCGAGATGCCGCCCTCGCTGCAGATCAAGCTGCTGCGCGTGTTGCAGGAGCGCGAAGTCATCCCCGTCGGTGCCACCGAGACGATCCCGGTGGACGTGCGCATCATCGCGGCCACCAACCGCGACCTCGAGGAAGAGGTTCGCCGCGGGCACTTCCGCTCGGATCTCTTCTACCGCCTCAATGTCATCGCGCTCGAGCTGCCTTGCCTCCGGGACCGGCGCGACGACCTGGTGCTGCTGATCGACCACTGCCTGCAGGAGCTGGCCACCGATCGCGACAACGCGCCCAAGGCGCTCTCGGCCGACGCGCTGGACGCCGTCATGGTGTACGACTGGCCGGGGAACGTCCGGGAACTGCAGAATGCCCTTGAGCACGCGGTGGTGCTGAGCAAGGGAACCCTGATCGAACCGGTGTCGCTGCCCGAACGGATTACCCGGCGGCGGCGGGAGCCGCTGGTCGCCGAGCGCTCTTCGCCCAATCCGTCGCTGGAAGTGATCGAGCGCGCCTACATCATGTGGGTGCTGCAGGCGGAAGGCGGTAACAAGACCCGCGCCGCGGAGATCCTGGGGATCGATCCCTCGACGCTCTACCGCAAGCTGAGCCGGTACGAAGAGCAGCCGGCCGCCGGGTGAGCGCGGTCCTCTCGCTGCTGTTCCTGTTGTCCGGCGCGGCCGGCCTCTTCTACGAGGCGGTCTGGAGCCGCTACCTCAGTCTGTTCGTCGGCCACGATGCGTACGCCCAGGTGCTCACCCTGGTGATCTTCCTGGGCGGGATGGGTCTGGGCGCGCTGCTGGTGAGCCGTCGCTCGGCACGGATTCGCGACCCGCTTTTTGTGTACGCCGTGGTGGAAGCGGTCATCGGCGTCTTCGGGCTCGCCTTCCACGACGTGATCTACCTTCCGATTACCGGCTGGGCCTACGCGCACCTGTTCCCCGGACTCGGCGGGGGCGCCGCGGTCGTGCTCAGCAAGTGGGTGCTGGCCGCGCTGCTCATCTTGCCGCAATCCATCCTGCTCGGCGCCACCTTCCCGCTGATGAGCGCCGGCGTGTTGCGGCGGCTGCCGGACCAGCCGGGTCGCACGCTGTCGATCCTCTACTTCAGTAACAGCCTGGGCGCTGCGGCAGGGGTACTGATCGCGGGATTCGTGCTTTACGCGATGGCGGGATTGCCCGGCACGCTGGCGGCGGCCGCCATGCTCAATCTCTTTGTTGCGCTCGGTGCGCTGGCGGTGGCGCGCTGGCGGAGGATCGATCCGTCGGGAAGTCGGGAGGTCGGGAGGTCGGGAAACACCGCGCCGTCCCGACCTGGCGACTGGTCCCGCCTTCTCCTCACCCTCGCTTTCGGCACCGCGGTCGCCTCCTTTATCTACGAGGTCGGCTGGCTCCGCATGCTCTCGCTGGTTCTGGGCAGCTCCACCCATTCCTTCGAGCTGATGCTCTCCGCTTTCATCTTCGGTCTCTCGCTCGGGGCCTGGTGGATGCGGCGGCGGGCCGATCGCTTCGTCGATCCGCTGCGAGCCCTGGCGATCGTGCAGCTGGTGATGGGGGCGCTCGCGCTGCTCAGCCTTCCGCTCTACCTGCAATCGTTCGGCTGGACCGCGGCGTTGATCCAGGCCACGGCGCGAAGCGATGCCGGCTACGTCCTGTTCACGGTGGCGCGTTACCTGATCTGCCTGGCGATCATGTTGCCCGCCACGTTCTGCGCCGGCATGACGTTGCCGCTGATGACGCGGATGCTGCTGGGAGGCAGCGGCGAGCGGGCCATCGGCGCGGTCTACGCAGCCAATACGCTCGGCTCGATCGTGGGCGCCGCCGCCACGGGCCTGCTGCTGCTGCCGCTGCTGGGCTTGCGCGGCGCGCTCCTGGCCGGCGGCGCGCTCGATATGTTGCTGGGCCTGCTGGCCCTCGGGGCGCTGGCCCGCGCCGGCCGTCCGGCGCCCCGGCTGGTCTTCGCGGGCATCGGCGCGCTCGCCGTGCTCTCCGCGCTCGTGCTCTGGCGGATCCCCTGGACTCAGGGGCTGTTGTCGAGCGGGGTGTTCCGGGTGGGGCGCGTGATCGAGGAAAACCAGCGCGATATCCTCTATCACGCCGATGGCCGTACCGCCACGGTGCACGTGACGCGGTTCCGCTCCAACGGAATCCGGATCCTGGCCACCAATGGCAAGCCTGACGGATCGCTCACTCCGACCTGGTTCGAGCGGTGTGATACCGTGGCGCCGCCGCGTCCCTTCGCAAGCGACGACGGTACCCAGGCCATGCTCGCCCTCCTGCTCCTGGCGCACGCGCCCGCGGCACGCACCGGCGCCATCATCGGGCACGG
>CAZYPO010000007.1:34997-41120 GCA_964649225.1 uncultured Gemmatimonas sp.
GAGTTCTACCGCCGGATCCGACACTATCTGGCCCCCGGTGGGGTGTTCGGCCAGTGGCTGCACACCTACGAGCTGTCCGACGGCCTGGTGTTGAGCGTGCTGGCCGCTCTCCACGAGAACTTCGCGGACTACCGGGTCTTCCTGATCAGTGGCGGCGATCTGCTGGTGGTGGGATCGCCCGATCGGCCCCTCCCGCGGCCCGATTGGTCGGTGGCGCGGCTCCCGCTGATCCGCAGCGATCTCTGCCGCTTTCTTCCCATGACGGACGCCGCGCTCGAGCGCACCGTGGTGCTCGACCGGGGCGGGCTGGCTCCGGTCCTCCAGCGCGGGGTGCGGCCCAACTCCGACTTCTACCCGGTGCTCGATCTCGGGGCCGAGTCGGCGCGCTTTCTGCAGCAGTCGGCCGTCGGGGTGGCCAACCTGGGAACCGGTCTCATGGATTACCTGGCCGATCCGGCGCTGCAGGCCATGGACTTCGACACCGCGACGACCTCGGTGCTGCTGCCCGCGCCTCGGGTCAAGGCGATGCTGCTGGCGACGCAGGTGCGTCAGGCCGCGACCGATTCCGGCTGGACCGACGTGCCGGGTGCGTCCGAGCGGTACCTGCAGCGCGTTTGGGCCCGGCAGACCGCGGGCGATGGCGCGGGGGTGAACTGGCGCGGCTGGACGACGGATTTCTGGAGCGTGCGCCGGGCGTTGCATGGTGGAGGAGCTCCGGCCGACACGGCGTTTTTCGGCAAGGCGCGGGCGTTCGCGGCGAAGGCCACCGCGCCGTGGCCGGTGCGCTCGGCGATCGCGTTCGGCGAGGCGTTTGCCCGGCGCGATTATGCCGGCGCGGCCGTCCCGGCGGAGCTGTTGCTGCAGGAGGCGCGCTTGGGCCGCTTCTGGATTCCGCCCGACGATTTGCTCGACGGCTCGGTGCGGGCCCTGCTGGCCGCCGGGCGGTCGGACGATGCCCGCGCCGCCTACGACCTGGTCCGGGCTCATTCGACCCGGATTTCGGGTGACCTGCGCCTGATTCTGCTCAACTCCTACATCGAAGGCGCCCGGGAGTCCGGTCACTGAGCTTTCAGCGGGAGGAGTGATGGAGATCCCGAAGCTGTCGGTCATCGTACCGGTCTACAACGAGCGGAATACCCTGCGCGCCATCGTCGACAAGTTGCGCGCGGTTCCCTTGCCGATGGAAATCATCACGGTGGATGACTGCTCCAAGGATGGCAGCGGTGAGATTCTCGATCAGCTCAAGGCCGCCGGAGCGATCGACGTCGTGGTGCATCACCCGGTCAACCGCGGGAAGGGCGCCGCGCTGCGCAGCGGCATCGCGCACGCTTCCGGTGACGTGATCGTGGTGCAGGACGCCGACCTCGAGTACGATCCTGAGGAATTCGGCAAACTGCTGGGCCCGATCATGGAGGGGAAGGCGGACGCCGTCTTCGGGTCGCGCTTCCTCGGCGGTGGTGGGCGGGTATTGTACTTCTGGCATTCGGTGGGGAACAGGCTGCTGACGCTGCTCTCCAATATGCTGACCGACATCAACCTCACCGACATGGAAACCTGCTACAAGATGGTGCGGGCCCCGCTGCTCAAATCCGTGGTGCTCACCAGCGACCGCTTCGGCTTCGAGCCGGAAGTGGTGGCCCGGCTGGCGCAGGCGCAGGCGCGCATCTGGGAGCTGCCCATCACCTACAACGGTCGCACCTACGCGGAAGGCAAGAAGATCGGCTGGCGCGACGGCATCGCCGCGTTCTGGCACATCGTCAAGTTCAATCTCTTTCCGCCCCGCCGCCGGAGCTGAGTGGGGGCACGCCTCGACCGGCTCGTCACGGCCTTCGCGGCGTTGTTGCTGGTCGGCTTCGGTTTGCTTCCCCTGGCCAACTGGATCCACGGCGGGGTTTCCGCCCCCTGGTACGGTGAGGTCGCGGCGGATCTCCTGAACGGCGCGGCGATCGCGGCCGGCGTGGGCCTGGTGGCGGCGATTCTGTTCCGCAAGCGCCGCTTCGCGCGCACGCCCTGGTCGGTCTGCCGCGGGTGGTGGGAGTCCGCGCCCCGGCTCGCGACCGCCGCCATCGCCCTCGCTGCGCTGGCGGCGTATCTCATCGTGGCGCGCTGGGTGCTCAGTGGCCGTCCCCTCCTGATCGACGAGATCATCCAGGTCTATCAAGCGAGGATGCTCGCCGGCGGGCACCTTTCGCTCCCCGCGGCCCCGCACCAGGAATTCTTCAGCAGCTTCCACGTCGTCGAGCAGGGCGGCCGAGTCTTCGGTCAGTTTCCTATGGGGGGGCCGGCGATGCTGGCCTTCGGGACGCTGCTGGGGGGGGAGTGGCTGGTGGGCCCCGTGTTCGGCGCGCTGGCCGTGCTCGCCTTCGCCGCGCTGCTCCGGCGGATCGAGCCGCGGCCCGGCGTGGCCCTCGCCGCGACCCTGCTCTTCGGCTTCGCGCCGTTCGCGCTGTTCATGTCCGGCTCCCACATGAACCACGTCACCGCGCTCTGCTGGCTGGTGATCGCGATGCTGGCTCTCGCGCGTGCCGCCACCGACGCCGGACGCTTTCGCGACGGCCTGCTGACCGGGCTGGCGTTCGGAGTCGCCGCGACAATTCGTCCGGTCGATGCGCTGGCCTTTTCCCTCCCCGCGGCCCTCTGGTTGCTGGTGCGCGCCGCGCGGCGCCGCCGCCTCGCCGCATTGCTCGGTGCGGGACTCGGCATCGTGGCGCCGGTGCTCCTGCTCGCCTGGAGCAACCTGCAGACCACCGGAGCACCCTTGCTGTTCGGCTACACGGTGCTCTGGGGCCGCGCCCACGATCTCGGCTTCCATGCGACGCCCTGGGGACCGGTGCACACCCCGCTGCACGGGCTCGAGCTGGTGAGTCTCTATTTTCTCCGCCTGCAGAGCTATCTCTTCGAAGCGGCGGGCCCCTCGCTGCTTCCCGCCACGGCGGCGCTCGGGCTCACCCGGAAGCTGCGCCCGTTCGATCGCTACCTGCTCGCCAGTAGCACGCTCCTGGTCGGCAGCTACTTCGCGTACTGGCACGACGGGTTCTACCTGGGTCCTCGCTTCATGTACCCGCTACTCCCGTTGCTCGCGCTCTGGACGGCGCGGCTGCCGGCGGCCCTGCGCGAGCGGGTCGGTGACGGGCTCGTGCTGCGCGCCACGGTGGCCGCTTTGCTCGTTGCGACGGCGCTCGGTCTGGGGACCGCGCTCCCGATCCGGGTCCACCAGTATCAGAGTTGGTTACTCTCACTCCGCTGGGATCCCGATCGGGGGGCAAAGACTGCGGGCGTCGCGCACGCGCTCGTTCTGGTGCGGGAGAGCTGGGGCGCGGAGCTGCTGGCGCGGATGTGGGCGCT
Organism: uncultured Gemmatimonas sp.; assembly: GCA_964649225.1. Lineage (GTDB taxonomy): Bacteria > Gemmatimonadota > Gemmatimonadetes > Gemmatimonadales > GWC2-71-9 > JABFSM01. The sequence goes on from CAZYPO010000007.1 coordinate 38,343, forward strand.
CGGGGTGTCGCGCCCGGATGCGGAAGTGCTCTACCGCGCCGCCGATCCTTGCCGGCTGGGGATGGCGCTGGCGGAGCTCGAGCGCCGCTCCATCAGGGGCGCGGCCGCGGTCGCGGCGCTGGCTCCGTTGCGCGGCGACTCGGTTCGCCTGGCGAATGCGGAAGCGATCACCGGAGACCCCTCGCTCCGGGTCACGCCGGGAATCCAGTATCCGGAGCAGTGTGTCACACGGATCGAGGAGAATCGCCGCGGATTCACGTTGTTTCCACCTCTGCTGCTGGCCCGCCGCTTCGACAACGTGTACGCACGCGACCTCGGCGCGCGGGACAGCGTCCTGTTGCGGGACTACCCGGGCAGACCGGTCTACCTGCTCAAGCCCGCGAGCGGTGCGGAGGGCGCGGAGCCGGTTTTCTACCGGCTGCGGTCCGATTCCCTCCTCGCGGCGTGGCGGGGGCAGCGCTAGCGCTGCTTCGCGCCGTTGCGGAGCCGCCGCCGGAGCTCGAGCAGCTGGCGCAGGTTGGCGAACCGCCCGGCCTGGGACGCGACTCGCTTCGCGCGGACGTCGCCCGGCTTCCCGCGTTGCCGCGCTGAAGCGCCGGCGCTGTCAAGGCGTGGGACGCGGCTGGCTCAGGCGGTCCAGAGTGTGCCGGAATTCCGGCTGCCCCAGCGCGACCGCCTCGTTCGCCGCTGCGCGGGCGCGCGCTGTGTCACCCACCGCCAGCGCGCACTCGATCAGCCGGCTGCGAACCGTCGTGCCGTCAGGCGCGAGCCGGACGCCTTCCTCCAGGATCGGCAGCGCCGCCTCGCAGCGGCCCTGGACGCGGAGCGTCTGGCCCAGCTGCTCGTGCACCTGCGGGTCCAGCGCGTAGAGCGCCAGCGCGCGGCGCGCGGCGCGCTCCGCCTCGGCAAAGCGCCGTTCCCCGTAGTAATAGCGTGAGGCGACGAAGTGAGCGCGGTAGGTCCGCGGCGCGTCATGCTGCAGGTGGGTAAAGAACTCCTCCTGCGATCGCCAGGCCGATTGGCGCGTTACGGCTCTGGCTCCGGCAAGCATCAGCAACACCAGCGTGCCTCCGGCTGTCGCAAGCCGCACCCGGCGCGGCGCCGCTGCCCACCCCGGCAGCAGGGCAGCGAGTCCCGCCCCCAGGGCCAGCACCAAACCGACGCTCGGTAGAAAGAGCACGCGCTCGGCCGTGAGGATCCCGGTTGCCGCGGCAAGGTTGCTGACCGGGGCCAGCGCGAGAAGCAGCCAGAGAAGTCCAAAGGCCAGGACTGGACGGCGTCGCCAGCTTCGCGCAGCGAGGACGGCGACCGCTGCGAGCAAGGCCAGGCCGGCGAAATGGACGACTCCCGGCGAGGTGGTGACCGGAAGCGCCGGCGGTCCGTACTCGGCTTGCAGGTGGGCGGGCCAGAGCAGCAGGCGTGCCCATTGCGGCACTACCGGGAGCATCGCGATGGCGCGGCTCCCCGCACCCAACCCCCGGAAGAGCGCCGCCGGACTCTCGCCGGCCAGGCTTCCCAACACGATTATCCGCAGCAGCAGGCCGATCGCCACGGCAGCGCCCTGCAGGAGATAGATGTTGCCCGGCCGCTCGCGCCGTTGCCGGACCACCGTGAGCTGAGCGGCGCCGAGCAGCAGCGGGATGACGTATCCGGTTTCCTTCGCGAGCAGGCCGAGCAAGGTGAGGCCCGCCAGCAGGAATCGCCGGGCCGGAGCGAGCTCCCCCTCAGCGGACCACGCGAGATAGCGCTCGACCGCGAGCAGCGCGCAGAGCGCGGCGAGCAGCTCGGCCTGACCCACCACGTTGGCCACCACCTCGACGTGTACGGGATGCAGTGCGAAGAGGGAAGCGGCGAGGAGCGCCGCGGGCGGCGGCAACAATCGCAGGCAGAGTCGAAAGACCAGCAGCGCGGTGACCGCGGCGAGCAGGATGCTCACGGCATGGAAGAGGAGGGGACTGCCGCCCCCCAGGGCCCACTCCAGGGCGAACAGCTGGCTGGTGACGGGCCGGTAGAGCAAACCCGCGGGCCAGTAGCTCGAGAGCCAGACCTCGCGGGTGTGCGCCAGGCCGTGCAGCAGCGGATTCTGCAGTACGACGAGCACGTCGTCGTACACGAACCCGTTGCGGAGCGAGGGCAGGGCCATGACGGCGGCCAGAGCCGCCACCACGGGCGCGCCGTGCTTCACGGCTTGGTGCCGATCCTCATATAGGCCGCCACGCTATCGCCCACCTGGATGTTGATGCTCCCAGGCGGCGCGCCCACGCGCCAGGCGGAATCGGCTTTGTCTCGCAGCCACTGCCAGGTTTCCCGCTGCCAGTCGTAGGAGATCCCCACCCGGGCCGCGACCAGAGCTTCCCGATACCGACCGAGGTTCATCAAGCAGGCCACCAGCGACGCGCGCGCCGCCATGTTGTTGGGATGGATGAGCAGCGACGTCCGGTAGAGCTCCAACGCGGGATGGCAGAACCCCTTGAGCCGGAGCTTGTTGGCATAGTCGAGGTAGACCTGGCTCACTTTGGGCGGCGAGTAGGCGATCGCCAGGCGGTACTCCCGCTCGGCACGGCCCTCGGATCCCGCCAGGAAATACATCTCCGCCATCGCGTGATGAGCGCGATAGCTCTTCGGTGCGTCGCGATTGGCCGTGTAGTACCAGAGGCCGAATTGATCGGACCACACCGGGTGCCGCGTTGTGCTGCGCGCCACGCCCAGAATGAGCAGTACGCCCACCGCGGCCGCGAGCGCCAGTCGGCCAGATTCGCTGGCCCGCTCGGCCAGGAG